>JAWXBO010000234.1:0-3243 GCA_034440175.1 Alphaproteobacteria bacterium | reverse complement strand
TCGAATCCATCATCGTCCTCCGATTGCGACTCAGTGGATGACAACAGATTCAGCACTGCAGTCCTTTGTCACGACAATCCTTCACCCGATTGCCCTGGGTAAAGCTCTGGGCTTCGGCGACAAGATCGTCATCAAGGGCTATAGTCGTGCGCATATTTGGGCCTCTATGGTAGGCACGTATATGTCATCATTTAATGCCTAAATCAATGCCGTCAGCCGTCGCGCATCTAGGCCTCGATCGACCTCGCGTAATCGTCCCAACCGGTGACGCCCATCTCGGCGAAGAGGCGGCGGGCCTCGGTGAGGTCGCGCTTCATGCCGTCCATGTCGCCGCGAAGTTTCGCGAGGCCCGCGCGTTCAAGGAGCAGCATCGACATCCATCCCGTCGACTCCATCCGATACAGTGGCTGGAAAGCCTGTGAGATCTGGGCTTCCAATTCGTCAATATGTTGCGCCCCGCCTGCGGTTCGCAGCACGCGTGCCCGAACCACGCCGACAGCGCGTGCCGTGTCATTCGACGCTTCCTTCCAGCCTTCGCGCGCCAGCTCAAGGCCGCGCTTTCGTTCTCCCATTTCAGACAGGCACAAAGCCTGAAAGGCATTGACGAACGGGCTCCACTCACCGCCGGCACCCGTCGCCCCCAACTTTTGCCGGGCGCGCTCGAGGAAGCCATTTCCTTCTTCCCAGCGAAGTCCGAGCGTGCTCGCGTTTCCGCAGGCCATCAACGCGTAAACGATATTGCGGTCGGAGCCGTTGCGCTCAGCCAACTGCAACGCTTCGTCCGAGTAACGCCGCGCGCGCATTGCGTCGCCCGCCATCCAACACGGCCAGAACCGGTCGCTCGCCGCCGACGACAGGTCTGCTCCAGTTCCGGCTATACGCAAAAGTTTTGGAAACGACTCGGCAAACTCGAATCCTTCGCGCACACGGCCGGAAATGCTCAGGCAGGCGGCGCGGATGCCAAGAGACTCTACATAGGGGCGCCAGCCGAGCACTTCAATTTTCGCTGCATCATCACCACCGGCAATCGCAATGCTCTGATCAAAGATCTCGACACTCTTTGTCCAATGCGATTGCCAGGCATAGCCCCGTCCCAAAAAGTGACGAGCAAGCAAACCGACGGCGCGATCACCCGCGGCATCGGCAAGCTCGATCGCGCGCGACGCGTGCTTAAGTACATCGTCGAATTCGCTGTGGGAGCTCTTGAGCTGACTATAGATCGCTTCCAACAGGGCTTCCGTGCGCCCATCTTCTGCAGCGTGGGCGATTTCGATTGCTTCCTGAAATATAGACTCGGATTCTGCCGGCGCAGCGCCCAGACGGTCGAAGAGGTTGATCAATTCCGGATAAACTTTCAGCAGGAGCCGTGTTCGCTCTGCAGACGGCGGCAAGACGATCAGCAGTTTTCTGCTTTCGCCCCAGTTGATCCGAGCCGCTGCGAGATCCGAATTGCGTACCCAGCGGGCGGCGCGGATGTACCAGGTTGCGGCACGCAGCGCTTCGCCGGCTTGGCTCCAGTGATGCGCCAGCATGCCTGCCAATTCGTCGAGGCGGGTGGGATCGGCGGCTTCGATCGCCAGTGCCGCGGCCTTGTGGCGCGCTTGTCGCGGTGCGGTCAGCTGCGCATGAAGGGCTACTTCGTGGGTGAGCGGGTGCTTGAAAGCATACTCGGCGACAGGATAAATCGCGCGCTCATGGATGATCTCGGCGGCGAGCAGTCCTGCGAGCGCTGAGTCCAGATCGAAGCCTGCGGTGGCGATGACGGCTTCGAGCAATGGCCTTGAGAATTCCTTGCCGATGACGGCGGCGGCGTAGAGCGCGTGTTTCTCGCGCTCGCCCAGCCGGTCGATGCGGGCGGCGAGCAGCGACTGCACGGTGGCTGGAACTTCCAATGCGTCAAGCGGGCGGACGAGTTCGTAGGCGCCGCGCGTGCCCACCAGTCGGCCGGTTTCCAGCAACGACAGCACGATCTCCTCGGAGAAGAATGGATTGCCACCAGAGCGTGCGCCAATGAGCGCGGGCAATTTCGCGACCGATGGACCTGCGCCCACCCAGTCGCGCACGAGGTCGGCAAGTGCTTCCGCGCTCAACGGTGTCATCGGCAACTGCAGCACCCAGGATTTGCGCAGCCACTCCGCCTGATACTCGGGACGGAAGTTGACAAGCATCAACGTGTGCGTGGCACTGACGGCTTCAACGATCTGGGCGACGAACAGATCACTGCCGGGATCGATCCAGTGCAGGTCGTCAATCAACAACACGATGGGTTCGGCCTGCGTGCGCAGCTGAAGCAGGCGGCGCAGGAAGGCGAACAGGCGGCGTTGCAGGACGGCGGGCTCGAGTTGGAGTGCCGGTGCCTTGGGATCGCCAACGCCGAGGAAGTCGAGGACGAGCGCGCGGTCGTCGGCAAAGCCGTCGTCAAGCAGTGCCAACTCGCCGGCGATCTTCTGGCGTGCCTCGCGCGGTCCGTCCTGCTCGGTGATGCCGAAGAGATTGCGCAACAGTTCCAGCAGCGGCAGATACGGGATCGTTTTGCCGTGCGCCGGACAATGCGCTTCGTAAACGGCGAGCCCACGCGCGCGGCAAAGCTCGACGAACTCGGCACAGATGCGGCTTTTGCCGACGCCCGGCTCGCCCACCATTGCGGCGACACGGCCGGTGCCTTTCAGCGACTGGTTCAGCGCGGTTTCGAGTGCCGCCATTTCGTCACCACGACCAACAAAGCGCGATAGTCCGCGCGCCCGCGATGAGTCGAGGCGTGTACGCCGAGTGCCGACACCTTCGAGAACAAAGACTTCGACAGGCTCGCGTGCGCCCTTGACCTTCATCGGACCAAGCGAGCGGGTGGTAAAAAACCCATCGACCGGCTTTTGCGTGTTCTGCGAAATGGCGATGCCGTCAGCAGGCGCGATGCCTTCCATCCTCTGCGCCAGCCCCACCGTGTGACCTTGCGCCGTATAGTCCATGCGCAAATCGTCACTGATCGAACCCACAACCACTTCGCCCGAGTTCAACCCGATGCGCACCGAAAAGCTGATCCCCGGCGACACACGTAACTCATCCGCATACTGACGAACACGATCCCGCAAATGCAGCGCCGCATAACAAGCCCGCTGCGCATGATCCTCGTGCGCAATCGGCGCCCCGAACAACGCCATAATCCCGTCGCCGGTAAACTTGTCGACAAACCCCTCGAAACGCTCAACGCCTTCGGTGAGAATGGCGAAGAACCTCGACATGATC
>JAWXBO010000233.1:0-5036 GCA_034440175.1 Alphaproteobacteria bacterium | reverse complement strand
TAGTCAGGCTATATCCAGCGACGTGAAATTAAGCAAAACTCTATATTTGGTAACGATCCCGCATGCACACCATATCAGTGGAATCTATCCCCCGGTTTGTCGAGCATGGTCGAAAATGGCGGCACGCCTTGGCGGATAGCTTTCGAGAATGCAGGACCCACAAGGCCACGGCCGACCGCCACGCGTGCGGCAGGCAGTATGCGCCCTTGATCGCGCAGGACCGTCAGCGGGCGCGCGGTGTCGAGAATCGTCAGGTCGTAAAGAAACTCCGGCAGATATCCTGACGCCAGGATGCGCAGGTCGCTTGGAGACCCGGCGCCGAGCGCTTCGGTAAGCATCCAGACTTCAGTGGTGCAGTTTTCAGTGAGCGTGTTGTAGAAGACAGGCGCCTTAGCCAATTCGTTCGCACTATCCAGTAGCGCCAAGAGAAGCGTGCGCGCCTCTTGTGGCGTTGCACGGGTGCGGAAGAGTTGAATGTCTTCTTTCGGGAAGAAGATGCGCCAGCCATAGAAGTCGCGCTCGTCGCCGGCCAGGATCGAAAGCTCGTAGGCTTTGAAGAAACCACCGATCGGGGAATAGGCCTCACCCATTTCCTTGCGGATCTCGACTGAAATCGAAAGCGCCTCACCGTTCGACCACACGAAGCTGAAATAGGTGTGCGCGATGCGCGGCCCCTTCCAATAGAGCGAGAGCACGTCGACGGATTTGAGGGCGCTCAGGTCGTAGCGACGCACTTCCCAGCGTTCGACCGCTGCTGCGGGACCCGTCCAGGCAAAGTTGCGAAGGTTGGATACGACAATGCTACTGCCATCATGCGTATAGGTAAGCGTACGCGCCATCTCGGGCGACCAGAGGCGGTCGTTGCGCGGTTCGATAAGGGCAAACCACAATAGGAGCGCTGCAAAGGCAGCTCCATAGACAATCAGAGCGCGACCGCCTGTCCCGCGAAACAGCCAAACCGCGCAGGAGACGGTGAACGCAAACCATACACCAATCAGAGCGGTGCGAATGAGCCATGCCTCAGGACCCTGGTACCACAAAACGCCCGCTGCAAAGCCGGCACTTACCACCAAGGCGAGAACCAGGAGCACGCGGACTGTAATGGAAAATTCCTGGCCTTTCATGCTTACGTCTCAATCAAGCAGCCAATGCAGGGAGCGCTGATAGAAGCTGGGCCCGCACGTTGCCTCCTCCGGGCAGGGCATTTTGCAAACGACAACGGATTGTGACCCGGCGGGATTGCAGATGAGCCGTTTGCGCTCTGGCGCCGGGATGCCTGCCAACGCAGCGCGAATATCGTCGACCATCACCTTCGACTCCGCGAAATAGGAATGTGCGTAAGGATCGGTTGCCCTGTCGGTCGCATCGATAATTTCCGTTCCAGAGAGATCCTTTGCTGCTGAAGCGCTCAGCCCTTCTCCGACGCGCGAACGTCCGGAGTGCATGGACGTTGATGCCGACATGGCGACGTCGAATTTCGAGGTGTACACCGTCAGACGCCGGACATGCGGAGAGGCCTTGCCGGCCAGGTGCAGGAAGGCGGTCGTGTCGATATCAGGTGCTGCCAGCACGACAAAACGCAGCGCCGGTCCGTTGCTTTCGTTGATTGCGCGCAATGTGAGCCGTGCGCCCATGCTGTGCGCGATGACATCGACGGACGGTGCGTGCGCAGCGTCGCTTCGTGACAAGTCAACCAACAGTCGATGAAGTGCAGGCCCCGCAAGTTCTCCCGCCTCGGTGTCGTTGATGTAGTCGCCGAAACGTCCTGCGGCGGCGAAACTGAACAAGATTGGTGTGCCGTCGTAAGACAAGTCAAGCGCCAGCTGCGCTAGGCGCTTCACGCCAAAAGCAAAGGTGGTGTTGTAGCCATGCACGAAGACCAGCGCGCAGCGGCAACGCGTGTTCTGTACCGCTTGACGCAAAACTGAGAAATCATCGCCGCAGTTGAGCGACACCGGCAAGCCGACTGTGGTCGCAGCCTCGGCGTCTGCGTTTGGCGGCATGACCATAACGGCCGCAGAACCGCAAGTGACCTTGCCGCTGTCGGCCATTCCGAAGCCCAGGCGCAGCATCTCTTCGTTCTTGAGGTCCTCGTCCCAGCAACGTTTGCTAAAAAGCTCCTCCCTGGTGCCCGGCGCACCGGCGCTGGGGTTCTCCTGACAGCGCGTGGTTGCGAAGTAGACCGTCTTTGGCATTGCCAAGGTTGTAATGCCCGCATGCACCGCCCGAATTTCACCGCCGGTATCGAAATCTTTGGGCACAACGCAAGCGGTGACAAACAACAGTGCTGTCGCTGCGACGCATGATTTGATCGACGTTCCCACTAACACCCAGCATTTTCCGCATAGCAGATGCCACTGGCAAATGACCCGGAAAGGGTAAGGAACCCGGCAAAAACAACAAAATTCATGAGTTAATTCCACTTTTGCTCCGGGGAGCGGGGACCCGATAAATCCAAGGAGACAACGCGGCACAACAAAAAGAGTTCCCGTGCACGGAACCATATCCCGAAAGGCACGTTTTCAACGGGAACCGCGGAGATAATCGATGCGTAAATTTGGCCGGCTGGCGATGAGCAGCGTTATCGGAATGACCCCCGGAGAACGTTTGGGACACATCGAGTATTACCGGACGCGCATGCAAGAGCTGCGCGATATGAACCAGTGGACCGACACCGACGCGGCGGCTACGCGCGACATGATATCGACCAAGATCGTTGCTCTCGACCGAATGGTGGCTATTCTCGAACAGTCCTGAGGTCGTTTCGGAGCGCGGCGCTCTCAAAAATTCCGGGCTGCATCATTTGCACGCGTTTGCGCCGCTGTGCTGACCGGCATCATGTAATCGCGCATGATCGGTAACGCGTCGACACTCTTCGTTAGCTGCATCTGGAACACCATCTGACCCTGGTGGCGAAATGCCATTTCGGCGCCTGCCAAATAGAACTCCCACATGCGGCAGAATTTCTCGTCGTAAAGGCGCTTCGCGCGTTCCCGATTGGCGGTGAACCGGCGTCGCCATTCGGCAAGTGTTTTCGCATAATGCAGGCGCAGAATTTCAATGTCCGTAACGATGAGCCCTGCCCGCTCCACCGCAGGCAGCACTTCGCTCAGCGCGGGCACATAACCGCCTGGGAAAATGTACTTGGCGATCCACGGGTTCGTTGTGCCGGGCCCGTCGCTGCGGCCGATCGAGTGAACGAGTGCAACCCCGTCGTCGTCGAGCAGCTGCGCGATCTGCTGGAAGTACTCGTCGTAGTGACTGGGTCCGACATGTTCGAACATGCCCACTGAGACAATCCGGTCGAATTTGCTTTTGAGGCTGCGATAGTCTTCGAGACGGAACCGGACGCGATTGCCTACGCCGATGCTTTCCGCGCGGGCATTTGCAACTTTGAGCTGCTCGGTTGAAAGCGTCACGCCCGTGACATCGACCGGAGCGATCGAGGCGAGAAATATTCCCAATCCACCCCAACCCGATCCGATATCCAGGATTGTCTGTCCCGGTTCGAGCGCGAGTTTGGCCGCAATACGGTGTTTCTTGTTGAGCTGCGCCGTTTCTAGCGTGTCGTTTGGTGATTCAAAGAACGCGCAGGAATACTGCTTGTCGTGATCGAGAAAAAGGTCATAGAGACCACCCGACAAATCGTAGTGATGGGCCACATTGCGCTTGGCAAGCGACCCTGAATTGCGCCGGTTAAACCGCCGGCCAAACGCGCGCAGGCGAGCAATCCATACCAGATGACCACCGCCGAATCCCGTACCCAAATTCCTGGTGATCAGGTCCAGCAGATCGGCGATGTCGCCATTCTCGATTGTGAAGCGCCCATTCATGTAGGCGTCGCCGAATGCCATGTGGGGGTCGCACAACAGGTCGAACGCCAACCGCTTGTCGTGAATCCTCATGATGATCGGCGGTGCGGCTGGGTCCCCGGCTTCGGCAACCGTACCGTCGGGTCCGACAATCGAAATCCGTCCCGATTTCACGAAACGGCGAAACATCCCTACCAAAAGCGATTTCATGACACCCCCCCTGTTCAAGACCTCCGGTCTGTCACAAGGAAACGCACACTGCGCCCCAATGTTCCGCGCCGCGAGCCGAACAAAAGAATGCGAACCGTCCCTGGCGAAAAACGCCGCCAAGGACGGGACTCGCAGACCGCAGATACGAACGAATGTACCTGCGGCCGGATCGACTGATTATTCCACCGGCGGGGGGGCCGGTTCAGGGTCGGCCGGTGCGGCCTGCGGTGCCGTTGGCGCTGTCGGTGCCGTTGGTGCCGTTGGCGCCATCGGCGCTGTGGGTGCCATCGGCGCGGTTGGTGCCATTGCAGCAGGCGGTGTTTCGATGGTCAAATTCGTTTCAACGGGCCGCCGGTCAAACGCGCCAAAAGCAAACATGGCGATCACAGCAACGGCGATCAATACGACGATCAGGGCGAGCACGCCGGTACTGCCGTCGCTCCCGCCGCTGGGCCGTTCAATGATGGTAGTCATGACGTATCCTCCTTTTGGACTTGCCGAGAGACAACCCCGCGATCAACCGAAGGTTCCGCTCGAACACTTGCTGATCCGAAGCGCCGGCCAGAACTAACAAATGTTTATCCCGCCGCCGGAACTTTTTCTCGCCGCGCACGTTCAAATTATCCTGCCGTCCGGCCTGCCGACGCTGTCGATTATCCAAATTGAAATGTCGTGCGTTTGGCTGCGAATAGGCCTACACTTTGAGTTCAACACGCAGGCGACACCATCACTGACCGGCTCGACGAAACAGGCAAACGCATCGGTATTTCCGACATCCCCGACACTACAGCACCCGGACAGACCGATGAGGTGCTGCTGAAGGCTGGCGCCCTGCAGAGCGCCATTTTCAACAGTGCCAACTTCTCGAGCATTGCCACCGACGCGAAGGGTGTCATCCAGATCTTCAACGTCGGTGCCGAGCGCATGCTGGGGTATACGGCGCTGGAGGTGATGAACAAGATCACGCCGGCCGACATCTCCGATCCGCAAGAAATCGTCGCTCGCGCCAAATCG
>JAWXBO010000232.1:0-4353 GCA_034440175.1 Alphaproteobacteria bacterium | reverse complement strand
TCTGTTACATGACCATTGGCGACAAGGAACGCGCCCGTCATTACGCGGAAATCACTCTTGCGCATGCTCAAGCAGCGCTTGGCCGGGAACCGGACAGTGGCATCGTCATGGGACACGCAGCATTCTCGCTTGCCGTCCTTGAGCAGCCGGAACGGGTTAAGGAGCTGGTTTCGCATGGCCTGCTACTCGATCCGGACAACGAGGTCATGAAGATCAGCTTTCTACGCGCCAACGCCGTGTTGCGTGACGCAGACGCCACGATTTCGATGCTCAACATTATTCTGAAACAATCGCCAGCCCGATTGGCATATGTGATAAAAATGTTTCCGGACTTGGCTTTTATCCGCAACGATCCGCGCTACAAAGAGATGTTCGCCGCCGCCGAAGCACGATTGGCGCAGGTTACGGGTTCCACGGATCGATAACGGATACGCCCAGGGGTTCGAAATCCCGCCTATTGCGGGTGGCCACCATTGCACCGCGTGACACGGCGGAGGCGGCGATCAGGGCATCGATGGCGTCCGTTGGCCGACCCTGGGACTCCGCTGCCGCACGCAAGCGGCCGGCCTGCAGAGAAATGTCTTCGGTAATTGGTACGATGCGCCCCGCAAACTGTGCACGGAGCATTTCGATCCAGGCGATCAATTTTGCCCGGCGCGCGGGTGCTGGTGCGCGTTCGGCGCCATAAGTCAGTTCATGCAGCGTCAGGACGGACACATAGGGGTCGGTTTGCGCCTGCACGAAAGCCATCACGGCCGGTTCCGGTTTTGCTCGGACCAGCTCGCTCAGAACGTTGGTGTCGATCAGAATGGCGGGCATCGCTCAGCGGCTCTTGCGCTTGTCTTTGGTCCTGAACGGATCGTCGCGGCGTGACGTGCGCGACGCTTCAGCGAGTGGCGCACCGCGCGGCGCGCTGGAAACGAGCCACGCGCCAAGGTTTTCACCCTGTCGTGCGGCCCAGGCCGCTTGCGACACGACGATACAGCTGTCCTCCAGGCCAATGAGCTGGGGTTCGCCTGCCCGCGCCCGTGCCAGAACCTCGGAGAGCTTTGCTTTGGCGGTCTGAACGGACCAAGTTTGGGACATAGTTCGACTCCTCTGGACTGGTCTAGACTAGTCTGTTTGAAGTCATTTGTCAATCGCTGCTTTAGATTCGATTGCGAACGGGCTTGGTTCCAGTCGGCAGGGGCTTTAAGGTGCCCTCGATTTCCAAAGGATGCCAATGCAACGCAAACTGACCGTCATCCTGTCTGCCGATGTCGCAGGCTATAGCGGCATGATGGAACGCGACGAAGCGGGGACGCTCGGGCGGCTGAAGGAAAACCGCACAACCATCTTCGATCCGCAAGTGGCAGCTCACGGCGGGCGGCAGTTCAAGCTGATGGGTGACGGGGCGCTGGTGGAGTTTGGCAGTGTCGTGGCGGCGGTGAACTGTGCGCTGGCGATCCAGGCGGCGACGGGGAAAGGCGAGGGGCTGCGCTATCGCATTGGCATCAATCTGGGCGAGGTGATCGTCGAGGGCGACGACATTTACGGTGAAGGCGTGAACGTGGCGGCGCGTATCCAGGCACTGGCGCCAGTGGGTGGCGTGGCGCTTTCCCGTGTGGTTAAAGATCAGGCCGAGGGCAAGGCACTGTGTGTGTTCGATGACATGGGTGAGCACGTAGTCAAGAACATCGAGCGCCCGGTGCATGTGTTCAAGGTATCCGCCGCTCAACCAGAAGGTCAGAAAGTGGAAGACGTCCGGAAGTTGTCGATTTGCGTTCTGCCGTTCACCAACATGAGTGGCGAGGCGGAGCAGGAATATTTCTCCGACGGCATCAGTGAAGACATCATCACCGATCTGTCCAAGGTCAAGGCACTGTGGGTCGCGGCACGCAACACAGCTTTCACCTTCAAGGGCAAGCACGTCGATGTGCCGCAAGTGGCGCGGCAGCTGAAGGTCAGCCATGTGCTTGAAGGCAGCGTACGCAAGTCGGGCGGGCGCGTGCGCATCACCGCGCAGCTGATCGACGCCGGCGGCGGGCATGTCTGGGCCGAGCGTTACGACCGCGATCTCAACGACATCTTCGCGCTGCAAGACGAAATCTCGCAGGCCATCGTTGCGGCCTTGAAGCTTCAGCTGCTGCCCGAAGAAAAAAAGGCGATAGAGCAGCGCGGAACGACCAATCTCGAGGCCTATAATCTTTATCTGATGGCGCGCCAGCACAACATTACCGGCACCATCGGCAACGCCCATCGCAGCGAGTCGATCATCCGTCTGTGCAAGCGCGCGACCGAAATCGATCCGAATTACGCGCTGGCATGGGCGCTTATGGCGACCGCGCAAGGGCGCCTGCGCCACGAGCGCGGGGCGGGCGACAACGGACTTGCCGCGGCTGAACGCGCGCTATCGATCGATCCGAACCTGGCGGAGGCGCATGCGGCGAAGTCGGAGTATCTCAAGGACAACGCCCGCTATGACGAGGCGCGCGTGGAAATCGAGATGGCGCTGAGGCTTGACCCTGAGTCTTACGAGGTGAACTATGCGGCGGCTCGGCTGAGCTATGCGACACGGCGGATTCCCGATGCCATCCGCTATTTTGAAAAAGCGGCCGGCATGATGGAGAGCGACTTCGGTTCCGTCGGTTTGTTATTTACCTGCTACAAGGCGATTGGCGATCAAGAAAATGCGCGCCGGTCGTCGCTGCGTGTGCTTGAACGGGTCGAGAAAGTCATCGCCGTCGAGCCCGACAACGGGTCGGCAATGGGTTTTGCCGTCGGGGCGCATGCAACACTCGGCAATGCCGAGCGGGCGAAAGAAATGGCCAAGCGCGCTCTGCTGCTGGATCCCGACAACAAGAACATGCGCTACAATTTTGCCTGCGGCTTCGTTCAGATGGGCGACATCGAGGCTGCGCTCGACCTGTTGGAGCCCGTGCTGGCACAATCGGGGATCGAGCACGTCAACTGGACGAAAAAGGACAGCGACCTTGATCCCATTCGCGAGCACCCGCGCTACAGGGCGATGATCGCCGCCGCCGAAGCGCGGTTGGCGGAATCAAGCTGATGCAACGCAACGGTTCACTTTGACATTCAATCGCCGGATCTCATGACACTCGAAGACATCAATCACATCAGCCAGATCATTGCGGTCGTCGCGATTTTGGTCTCGCTCATATTTGTCGGCCGCCAGCTGCAGCAATCGCAAAAGATGGAGCGGGCCGCGGCGCAGCGTGACCTGCTGTTGCGTGTGGCCGAGTGGAGCCGGATGGTTCATCAGGACAACGACGGGGCATTCGACAAGTTCGTTTTGGGACTGCGCGAATACGAGCAGGCTGACGCTCTCACCCAAATGCACGTCGACAAATTTCTTTCCGAGTTCGTTTTTGTGGCAGAGTCCGCCTTGAATATGCGCAAGGACGGGTTTTTCAGTGATGGAACTTGGGTAGGCATTGAGGGAGCGGCTATCGCTCTGCTCAGAACCCCGGGCGGGGCACAATGGTGGCAACACGCGCAGCACTTCATCGGTACCGAAATCGTGAAGCATCTGAACGCCCGGTTGCCGCAAATCGGTCCCGACACGCCGCACTTTCTCAACTTCTCACCGTCCTACCTGAAGCGGCTCAAGGAGCTCGACGATCAGGTGGCAAAGGCCACACCGGATATGCCAAACGCATGACCCTAGAAGACATCTACTACGTCTCCCAGATCGTCGCCGTCTTCGCGATTTTTTGGTCGCTTGTCTACGTCGCGATCCAGACGCGCCAGAACAGCCAGCTCATCCGCGCGAAGGCCATCTGGGATGCGCAAACATCGATTGCCGAAATAAACGACCGGCTGGCGGATGGTGGCCCGATCAGTCAACTGGCCTACAAGATGACCACAAGTCCGGACAGCCTCACCGGCTTCGAAAACTACCAGTTGCACCGCCACTTTCGGGGTCTCATCCTGCGAACAGAGGCGCAGTTTGCGCTGCACAGGAACGGCGTGCTTGACGCTGAGGTCTGGCGCCTGCGGCGCAGATGGTTCCGTGGATTTATGAACAATCCCAAGTTCATGGAAATCTGGCAAGCCGAAAAATCCAACTCTGTGGTCACGCGCGCTTTCATCGAGGAGATGGATACGGCGGAGGCCGCCGAGAGTTCGGTTATCGTTGGCGTGCACCGATCAGGGGAGAATAAGGAGAGAGAGCGTCAATGACCCTCGAAGATATCTACTACATCTCCCAGATCGTCGCGTCCTTCCTGGGACCGCCGGCGTCCTCGCTGGCTCTTTCTTGCTCTTCAAACCCAGCATGTTCGAAATTGACCAAGGGCCGGCGAGGACGCCGGCGTTCCCAGGGATGCCCATGACCCTAGAAGACATCTACTA
>JAWXBO010000231.1:0-6695 GCA_034440175.1 Alphaproteobacteria bacterium | reverse complement strand
TACAATGACTTCTTTGAAGTCTTCGGACTTAAGCGGCGGCAGGTTGCCGCCTATGAAGAACCAGTCAAACGTCTTGGCAATAAGCGTGGCTTCCTCGATCTGTTTTGGAAGGGTGTGCTTCTTGTCGAACAGAAGAGCGCTGGACGCAGCCTCGCGAAAGCTAAGGAACAGGCATTCGACTATTTCCCTGCCCTGAAGCCCGATGATCTACCGCGTTATCTGCTGGTCAGCGACTTTCAGACGTTCGAGCTTTACGACCTCGACGAAGGCGCTGAACACAAATTCGCACTGCGCGACCTTGCCAAACACGTCGAGAAATTCAACTTCATTCGCGGCTTAGAGCGGCGAGTGTTCAAGGATCAGGACCCCGTTAATATCAAAGCTTCGGAGTTGATGGGGGAATTGCACGACGCGCTGAAATTGGCGGGCTATACGGGCCACGATTTGGAACAGTTTTTGGTCCGCTTGGTTTTCTGTCTCTTCGCCGATGACACGGGCATCTTTGATCCACGTGATATTTTTCTCGAACTGTTGGTCAACGGAACACGAGAGGACGGCAGCGACACCGGTCCGCGACTTGCGCAACTTTTTGAGGTCTTAAATACACCGGATGCGACGCGTGAGCGCAATCTTCCCGACGACCTCGATCAATTTCCTTATGTGAATGGTGACCTATTCAAAGAACGGCTTAAAATGCCGAGCTTTGATTCAAAAATGCGTAAGCTTTTGATCAAAGCATGCGAATTCAAATGGGACGCGATTTCGCCTGCCATCTTTGGCGCGCTGTTTCAGTCGATTATGGACAAGGCAGAGCGCCGTAAAAAGGGCGCTCACTATACGACCGAATTGAACATTTTGAAGGTCATTCAACCTCTGTTTCTGGACCGGCTGCGTGCACAATTTGAAGAGATCAAATTGCGACGCGGCACTGACCGGAAGAATAAGCTGCGCGCCTTTCATGACCGGCTCGCTGATTTGACATTTCTTGATCCTGCATGCGGCTGCGGTAACTTTCTTATCATCACCTATCGTGAACTACGAAAGTTAGAGCTTGAACTGCTGCTCGAACTTCATCCCCGTGATCCGGGCTTGCAAATTCGGCAAGCCGTTTTAGACCTGGAGGGGCTGTCACGGATAGACGTAAATCAGTTCTACGGCATCGAATTGGAAGAATTCTCAGCGCGGATCGCAGAGACCGCGTTGTGGATGATGGACCATATTCTGAACAATGAATTGTCGCTGGCGTTTGGTAGGCCCTACATTCGTATTCCCTTGAAGAAGGCACCCGCTATCCGCCATGCCGACGCATTGGAGTTCGATTGGAAAACTCTGTTGTCGCCAGAGAAATGCTCCTACGTGTTGGGCAATCCGCCGTTTGGCGGCGCAAAATTTCAAAGCGAAGAGCAACGAGCACAAGTTCGCCGGATTGCAAATCTGGGTGGCAGTGGTGGAACCTTGGATTTTGTGGCCGCCTGGTTTCTGAAGGCCGGCGAATATGTTCAAGGGGGCGACGCCGATATCGGCTTCGTGGCGACCAACTCAATCACCCAGGGCGAGCAAGTGGCGCAGCTTTGGCCACTATTGTTCGGCCGGTACGGGCTTGAGATCGCGTTTGCTCATCGCACTTTTGCCTGGGGCAGCGACGCGCGAGGCAAAGCGCATGTGCATGTGGTCATTCTGGGCCTGGCAAAGCGTGCGATGGTTCCGGTAGAAAAACGTCTGTTCAATTATGACGATATCAATGGGGCGCCGGTTGAGAGTCGGCACAAGGTGCTGTCGCCGTATCTGTTTGATGCGAGTGGGTTAAGAGATTCGCACATCGTCGTTTCGGAAAAGTCGACGCCGTACGCAGACGTGCCAAAACTTATCATCGGCACAAAGCCTATTGATGGGGGGCATTACATTTTGGACGACACAGAACGCGACAGTTTTCTGGTACTGTGTCCAAATGCTGATCCGTACATTCGACCGTTCATCGGCGGGCATGAGTTCTTGAACGGCGTATCAAGATGGCTCCTTGTGGTCCAATTGATTCCACCAACTGAACTTAGCGCGATGAAGCCGGTGCTAGACCGAATTGCGTCGGTAAGGGAATATCGAAAAGCAAGCCCTAGCGCACCCACGAGAAAAATGGCGGATACGCCTACTGAATTCCACGTGACCGTGATTCCTGCATCTCCATTCCTAGCAATTCCTGAAGTGAGTTCGGAGCGGCGAGAGTATCTGCCGATAGCCTGGCTTGAACCGCCGACCATACCAAGCAACAAAATCAAACTTATGGAGCATGCAGAATTGTACCATTTTGGCGTTCTCACATCGAGAATGCACATGGCCTGGCTGCATTTCATTGGCGGCCGACTAAAGAGCGATTTTCAATACTCTAGCGGCATTGTTTACAATACGTTCCCTTGGCCTACGAAGGACGACACCACACCAAGTAAGATCAGTTTGCTTGCACAGGCCGTTCTGGACGCGCGTGCTAGATACTCGGACGCCTCGTTGGCAGACCTCTACGACGCCAACGCAATGAAACCTGAATTGCGAAAAGCACATCAAAATCTCGACAAGGCCATCGACACACTTTATCGCCGCACGCCCTTCGCAAGCGACCGCGAAAGGGTGGAACATCTCTTCATGCTGTACGAAAAAATCTCTGCGCCGTTTACTGCGGCGGTGGGAAGATCGAAGCGCAAATCAAAACCGTAGTTCAACCGTACGCCAATATTTGACGCACGAACGCGCCGATCATGAAGAGAGCTATGGTCTCAGCCGCGGCAGAGCAAAGCATCGCATAGGCAGGTCAAGATGCATAAAGTACAGGAAACTATTGCAAAGCTGTCCTGCTTGAAATTACGGGTGTCTTCGCGCCGTGAAACTCGGTCGCGGTTGTCTCGATATAAGAAAGGTGGGGGGCTTCTGTTGCCCGGCGCCCCCCGAGCCGCGCTTACCTATTAGGCAGCGAGGGCCATTTCATTGTCGTTGGCACCTGTACAGACAGCCCGATAACGGTGAGCCTTGCCGAGCAAAAGCAACGTCTTTACGCGTTCGTCGATGCTATTTCACCCCCAAGGTCTGGGCAGGTTGTCCTGCCCAGATGGTGGAGGCGCCGGGTACCGCCCCCGGGTCCGATCCGTTTATTACACGCGCGTTTATCGCCATAGCCAGCGAACTGGCAGAACCTATATAGGCGCTTTGGGTTAAAAGTTGAAGGCAATTGGGGATGGCGGAAACCTGCCGTTTGGCGATGGTTGGGGAAATAGTAAGGTCGTGCCCGAGTTAAGGACCTGAGAAATGCGCCAGTATCATGACTTGATGGATCGCGTGCTTCGCCACGGCGTGAAGAAAGCTGATCGCACGGGGACGGGCACGCTGTCGGTGTTTGGGCATCAAATGCGGTTTGATCTTAGTGACGGGTTTCCGATGCTGACGACCAAGAAGCTGCATCTGAAGTCGATCGTGCACGAGTTGCTGTGGTTTCTGAAGGGCGACACCAATGTGCGCTATCTGCAAGACCATGGCGTGCGTATTTGGGATGAGTGGGCGGACAAGAACGGTGATCTGGGGCCGGTCTATGGGGCGCAGTGGCGCTCGTGGCCTTCGCGCGATGGCGGGACGATTGATCAGGTCGCCAAGCTGATCGAGCAGATCAAGCGCAATCCGGATTCGCGGCGGCTGATGGTGACGGCGTGGAACCCGGCCGATGTGGATCGGATGGCCTTGCCGCCGTGTCATTGTCTGTTTCAGTTTTATGTCGCGGAGGGGCGGATATCGTGTCAGCTTTATCAGCGTTCCGCCGACATTTTCTTGGGCGTGCCGTTCAACATCGGGTCTTATGCCCTGCTGTTGATGATGGTGGCGCAGGTGACCGGGCTGAAGGCGGGCGAGTTTGTGCACTCGTTCGGCGATGCGCATCTTTATCTCAATCACATCGAGCAGGCCGAGCTGCAATTGACGCGGGCGCCGTTTGCCTTGCCGCGCATGGCAATTAATTCCGAGGTCAAGGATATTTTCGGTTTTGCCTATGAGGATTTCCGGCTGGAGAATTATCAGGCACATCCCCATATTGCTGCGCCGGTGGCGGTTTGAGCGGCGGCTTGGCGATCAGGCGGGCCGTGGTTGGAGATGCAGCGCTCATCCATGCGTTGGTGTGCGAGCTGGCCGAGTATGAAAAACTGAGGCATGAGGTTGACGCTTCGGCTGAGACTTTGGCGCGAGCGCTATTTTGCGAGGCGCCGCGCGCTTATTGCGATGTTGCGGAATGGGATGGAGAGCCTGCGGGCTTTGCGCTGTGGTTCTATAATTTCTCAACCTTTCGGGGACAGCACGGCATTTATCTGGAAGATTTGTTTGTGCGGCCTGCGTTTCGCGGCAAGGGGCTGGGCAAGGCTTTGCTTGTACATCTGGCGCAGCGGGCGGTGGCGGAAGGCTGTGCGCGATTTGAATGGTCGGTGCTGGACTGGAACGCACCATCGATTGCGTTTTACAAATCGTTGGGCGCTGTGGCGATGGATGAGTGGACGGGGTTTCGCGTGACTGGCGATGCGCTTGCCCGTCTGGCTGAGGCGTAAAGCATGGCGATTGTCGCACTGATCGTGGCGATGGATGACACGGGCGTGATCGGGCGCGAGGGCGCTTTGCCGTGGCGTATTCGCGAAGACATGGCATGGTTCAAAGAAACGACGATGGGCAAGCCCTGCATCATGGGGCGCAAGACCTGGGAGAGCCTGCCCAAGCGCCCGTTGCCGGGACGCGTCAATATCGTGGTGACGCGAACACCTGGTTTCGTGGCCGAGGGTGCTGTCGTAGTTCATTCTATGGCGGCGGCGCTTGAAGTTGCAGATGGCGCTGAGATCATGGTCATTGGCGGGGCGGAGATTTACCGGGCGGCGTTGCCTTTTGCCGGCCGGATTTATCTGACGCGGGTGCATGGGCGATTTGACGGCGATGTGCACTTTCCGGCTTTTGATCAGGCGGTGTGGGAGGAGACGGCGTTAGGCGTTTATCCCTCGTCACCTGAACGGCCGATCGGATACAGTTTCATCATTCTTAATCGAAGGGTTTTGCCACATGAGCGTTCTTGAAATTGTGTCGGGGTTGAAGTTTCCCGAGGGTCCGATTGCGATGCCGGACGGTTCGATCATTTTGGTCGAGATCGCGCGCGGAACGCTGACGCGGGTCTGGGGCAACGGCAAGAGCGAGGTGATCGCAGAGTTAGGTGGCGGGCCCAATGGCGCGGCGTTGGGGCCGGACGGTGCGGTCTATGTGTGCAACAATGGCGGTTTTGAGTGGCACGATGCAGGTGGGTTTTTGTTTCCGGGCGACCGGCCACCCAGTTATTCGGGTGGACGGATCGAACGGGTGGATCTGAAAACCGGCAAGTGGGAGCGGCTTTATGAGACCTGCGCCGGACTGAAGTTTAACGGGCCAAATGATCTGGTATTCGACCAGCACGGTGGGTTTTATTTCACCGATCTGGGCAAAGGCTATGGGCGTTTGCACGACCGTGGCGCGGTCTATTACGCGACTGCGGACGGCAGATCAGTGAAGGAGATTGTGTTTCCGATTGATCAGCCAAACGGATGCGGGCTGTCTCCCGACGAGAAGGCGCTTTATGTGGCGGCGTGCCAGACGGGACGGTTGATGAAGTTCGACATTGTGTCCCCTGGAGCGCTTGCGCCCGGTCGCGGGGCTTGTGTTTGCGGTTTGCCGGGAATGCAATTGTTCGATTCCCTGGCGATTGAAGCTGATGGGCGGGTTTGTGTTGCCACGATCAAAGCGGGCGGCGGCAGTATCACGGCCATTCAAGCTGACGGCGCTTATGAACAAATGCCGTTTGCCGATCCACTGGTGACCAACATCTGTTTCGGGGACAAGGATATGCAGACCGCCTATGTGACCCTGTCGGCGACGGGTAAGCTTGTGTCGACGGCGTGGAAGCGTCCGGGCTTGAAGTTGAATTTTTCGGGGTGGTGAGCGCGGTGCTGCATTCTGGCGGGTGTTTGTGCGGCGCCATTCGCTTTGAGGCCAAGGGTGCGCCCAAATGGACGGCATACTGTCACTGCCATTCGTGCCGCAAGCATACCGGGGCACCGGTATTGGCGTTTGGAGGCTTCGAGCGGGTGAACGTGCGGTTTACGAGTGGGCAGCTGGCGACTTATGCGTCGTCGCCAGGTGTCAAGCGCGGTTTTTGCGGCACTTGCGGATCGACGATGACCTATGAAGGCGAGCGCTGGGCGAGCGAAGTGCATTTTCATGTAGGTGCGTTAGACCGGCCGCAGGATTTTTCGCCGCAGGGCCATGCATTCCCGGCAGAGCGTCTGCCGTGGTTGCACCTGACGGAAACTTAATGCAGTGCAACACGCGCCACGCGTGTGTGCGCTTGCTTACACGTGAGGCAACGACTAATTCCGCACCGTCCATGATGGACTTTTCGAATAATGAAAAAAGGAATTTTAGAGATGAAACGCATTTTGGCAGGCGTGGTTGTTGCGGCTCTTGGCGTGTCGATGGCGGTCGCTGCTGACGACCCGATGGCAGGCCGCTATGGCAATACGGTTGTGACGACGTCGGCTGACGGCAAGGAAGCAGGGCGCTCGTACTATTAATCCGTCAATAAGTATGTTCATTTTCTTCTTGACGCTGTGAATCGGAAATGATTCTTTGAGCGTATGAGAAAAGACGACGCACGCAAACTT
>JAWXBO010000230.1:0-12252 GCA_034440175.1 Alphaproteobacteria bacterium | reverse complement strand
TGATCCATCCCATCGCCATGGAAGAGAAGCTTCGCTTCGCCATTCGCGAAGGTGGGCGCACAGTGGGTGCCGGTGTCGTGGCCAAGATTACGAAGTGAGACGAATTTGATTCGAATTTAGGTAGAAACGGAACCATGCAAAGCCAAAATATACGCATCAGGCTCAAGGCCTTTGATCATCGTGTGCTCGACGTGTCGACGCGCGAGATCGTACAGACGGCCAAGCGCACGGGCGCGCGGGTTCGCGGTCCTATTCCTCTGCCGAACCGGATTGAAAAGTTCACAGTCAATCGCTCGCCGCACGTCGATAAGAAGAGTCGCGAGCAATTCGAGATCCGGACCCACAAGCGGTTGCTCGATATTATTGATCCTACGCCGCAAACAGTCGATGCGCTTATGAAGCTCGACCTTGCGGCCGGGGTTAGTGTCGAAATCAAGCTGCAGTAACGAACGAGAGAAGACGCGTGCAATGCGCACAGGTGTGATCACTCAGAAGGTTGGCATGATGCGGCTGTTTACCGATGATGGTAAGCATGTGCCCGTCACAGTGCTGAAGCTCGACGGCTGTCAAGTCGTGGCGCAACGGACAGTCGAGAAAGACGGATACTCAGCGGTTCAGCTGGGTTCTGGTCTGGCGAAGGTCAAACGGGTTACCAAAGCGCAGCGGGGTCATTTCGCGAAAGCGCAAGTTGAACCCAAGCGCAAGGTCGCTGAATTCCGGGTGACGCCGGACAATCTGGTTGCGGTCGGCGATTTTATCACCGCCGAACACTTCGTACCGGGTCAGATTGTCGACGTTTCCGGGATCACGATCGGCAAGGGCTTTGCCGGGACGATGAAGCGGCATAATTATTCGGGATTGGAAGCCAGTCACGGTGTTTCGATCTCTCACCGCTCGGCGGGTTCTACCGGAAACCGGCAAGATCCGGGCCGTACGTTCAAGGGCAAAAAAATGTCGGGGCATATGGGCCAGGTGTTGGTCACAACGCAAAACGTTGAGATCGCAAAGGTCGATGCCGAGCGTGGGTTGATCATGATCAAAGGCGGCGTACCGGGGTCAAAGGGCGGCTGGGTGATGGTGCGCGACGCCGTGAAGAGAGCGCTTCACAAAGACGCGCCCAAGCCTGCCGCGGTTCGCAAGCCTGCAACCGCAACACAGCAAACGGCTTGAGGACCATCAGATCATGAAACTCAAAGTCACAACGCTTGAAGCCGGTACGGCCGGTGAAGTTGAATTGAGCGAGGACGTCTTTGGCGTAGCGCCGCGGGCGGACATTCTGGCGCGTGTTGTTCAGTGGCAGGAAAATCGCCGGCACAAGGGTCAGCATCGCACGTTGACGCGCCGCGAGATCGACCGCACGACGAAGAAAATTTACAAGCAAAAGGGTACGGGACAAGCGCGTCACGGTGCGGCATCGGTTGCCCAGTTCCGTGGTGGTGCCAAGGCCATGGGGCCGGTGTTGCGATCGCGCGAGACGGATTTGCCCAAGAAGGTGCGTGCGCTTGGTCTCAAGATGGCGTTGACGTCAAAGCACCAGGATGGCGATCTGATCGTTTTGGACTTTGCCAAATCAGCCGATGCAAAGACAAAAGGGATGGTCGCTGCTTTCGGAAAATTGGGTTGGAAGTCGGCCGTCATTGTTGATGGTCCGGCGTTTGACACCGGGTTCGAGCGGGCGGCACGCAACATTCCTCATATCGACCTGCTTCCGGTTCAAGGCATCAATGTTCTGGATGTGTTACGGCGGCAGAAATTGATTTTGACGAGGGCGGCGCTCGCGGCTCTCGAGGAGCGCTTCAAATGAGCAAGTTGGCTTCATATTCGACGATCCTGTCGCCCGTGATTACGGAAAAGTCGACAAAACTGTCGGAGTACAATCAGGTTGTTTTCCGGGTTCCCGGGACTGCGACCAAACCTGAAATCAAAAAAGCAATCGAAGACTTGTTCAAGGTCAAGGTCAAAGCGGTGAATACCATCGTGACCAAGGGCAAGAAGAAGATGTTCCGTGGCCGCCCTGGCGTGCGCAGCGATGTCAAAAAGGCAATCGTGACGCTGAAAGAGGGCAGTTCCATCGACGTGACTTCGGGTCTTTGAGCGTCAAGGGTAAGAGACAATGGCATTAAAAACTTTCAGACCCACAACGCCCTCGACGCGCCAATTGGTGCTTGTCGACAGGAGCCACTTGCACAAGGGGCGCCCGGTTAAAGGGTTGACTGAACATCAGCATTCGTCCGGCGGACGCAACAGCGATGGGCGCATCACATCGCGTTGGCGCGGGGGCGGACACAAAAAGCTTTATCGCATTATCGATTTCAAGCGCCGCAAATTTGACGTTGAAGGCACGGTTGACCGCCTTGAGTATGATCCCAATCGCTCGGCGTTTATTGCATTGATCAAGTATCCGGACGGCGTGCTGAATTACATTCTGGCGCCGCAGCGCATTTCAGTCGGCGATAAAGTTATTGCCAGTCTTAAGGCGGACGTAAAGCCCGGCAATGCCATGCCTCTGGCGGCGATGCCGGTTGGTACGATTGTGCACAATGTTGAATTCAAGGCTGGGGCCGGCGGCAAGATCGCCCGTTCGGCCGGCACCTATGTGCAATTCGTCGGCCGCGACCAGGGTTATGCAATCCTGCGGCTGAATTCCGGTGAGACGCGCAAGGTTCGACTGGAATGTATGGCGACTGTGGGGGCGGTATCGAATCCGGACCACATGAACGTCGTGATCGGTAAAGCGGGACGGAATGTCTGGAAGGGCTGGCGCCCATCGGTTCGCGGAACAGCCATGAACCCGATCGACCATCCCCATGGTGGTGGCGAAGGCCGTACCAAGGGCGGGCGTCATCCAGTGACACCTTGGGGCAAGGGCACCAAGGGCAATAGAACGCGCACGAACAAGCGAACATCGAAACTCATTGTGACTAGCCGTCACCTGAAGAAGGTTTGAAGCACGCATGGCACGCTCAGTCTGGAAGGGACCGTTCGTCGATGGCTATCTGCTGAAAAAGGCAGAGGCTGTCCACAAATCGGGCCGGCGCGAAGTGATCAAGATCTGGAGCCGGCGCTCTACGATTCTGCCGCAATTCGTCGGGCTTACCTTTGGCGTTTACAATGGCCACAAGCACATCCCGGTCCTCGTCTCGGAGGAAATGGTAGGGCACAAATTTGGTGAGTTTTCGCCGACCAGAACCTTTCACGGTCATACAGCCGGCGACAAAAAAGTCAGAAAGGCAGCAGGCTAATGAGCAAGCCAAAGAGAGAGCGCTCGTTGCCGGATAACGAAGCGAAAGCCATTGGGCGCTCCGTGCGCACGTCGCAGTACAAGCTCAATCGTGTCGTCGAGAGCATACGCGGCAAGCCGGTCGAGCAAGCCCTGGCGGATTTGACGTTCAGTCCGAAGCGCATTGCGTCTGAAGTCATCAAAGTGCTGCGGGCGGCGATTGCGAATGCCGAGAATAACCAGAACCTGGATGTCGATGAGCTTGTGGTGGCGCAAGCCTGGACCGGCAAGAACATGATCCTGAAGCGGTTCCATGCGCGGGCGCGTGGACGCGGCACGCGGATCGAAAAGCCGTTCAGCGAACTGACGATTATCGTTCGTGAGCAGGCGCCAGAAGACAAGAAAGAGAAGAGTAAATCCAAGACCAGGCGTGGCGGTAAACCTGCGCCAGCGAAGAAGGAAGCTGCCTGATGGGTCAGAAAGTCAATCCAATTGGCCTGAGGCTTGGTATCAACCGGACGTGGGATTCGCGCTGGTTCGCGGACCGGCATGAGTACGGCAAATTGCTTCATGAAGACCTGAAGATCCGTGATTTCCTGAAAGAGAGATTAAAGCAGGCTGGCGTGGCGCGCATCATTATCGAGCGTCCGCACAAGAAATGCCGGGTCACGATTCATTCGGCGAGGCCGGGTGTTGTGATCGGCAAGAAGGGTGCTGATATCGAGAAGCTGAAGTCGGAACTTGGAAAAATTACCAAGAGCGAAATTCATCTCAATATTGTCGAGATCCGCAAGCCGGAAGTCGATGCGCATCTGATTGCAGAAAGCATTGCACAGCAGCTGGAGCGCCGCGTGTCGTTCCGCCGTGCGATGAAGCGTGCGGTGCAGTCGGCTTTGAAGCTTGGTGCCTTGGGCATTCGTATAAATTGCGGTGGCCGGTTGGGCGGCGCGGAAATCGCGCGCGTGGAATGGTATCGCGAAGGCCGCGTGCCACTGCATACGTTGCGGGCAGACGTTGACTTTGCGGTTGCGACGGCGAAGACCGCCTATGGAACATGCGGCGTGAAAGTCTGGGTCTTCAAGGGCGAAGTTCTTGAGCATGATCCAATGGCGCAGGACAAGCGCATGAGTGAACAGAATGAAGGTGGACAAAAGCGGGCACCGGCGCACGCGCCATCTGCGGCGGAATAAAGGGACTGGATTGAACGATCATGTTGCAACCTAAGCGGACAAAATTTCGTAAGCAGTTCAAGGGCCGTATTCATGGACGGGCGACCTCTGCGACGACGCTTGACTACGGCGAGTTTGGCTTGAAGGCCATGGAGCCCGATCGCATCACCGCGCGCCAGATTGAAGCCGCGCGCCGTGCGATCACCCGCGCCATGAAGCGCCAGGGCCGCGTCTGGATTCGGATGTTTCCGGATATTCCAGTGTCGAAAAAGCCTGCGGAAGTGCGCATGGGATCAGGTAAAGGCGCGCCGGAATTCTGGGCGTGCCGGGTGAAGCCTGGCCGCGTGTTGTTTGAAGTGGACGGAGTGAAATCAGATGTCGCGCGCGAGGCTCTTGCCCTTGCTGCGGCGAAGCTGCCCATCCGGACCAAATTTGTTACCCGTTTAGGACACACCGAGTAGGTGAATGATGAAATCCGCAGCAACAGATTTTCGCGCAATGAGTGCCGACCAACTGAGCGACGAACTCGTCAAGCTGAAGAAGGAGCAGTTCAATCTGCGCTTTCAAAGGGCGACGGGTCAGCTTGAAAAGACGGCGCGTGTGCAAATAGTCCGCCGCAACATTGCGCGTATCAACACGATTCTGGGTGAGAAAGCCCAGACGAAGAAGAAGGCCTGAGAGAACCAATGCCGAGACGCATACTTCAAGGCACTGTCGTTAGCGACAAGAACAAAAAGACCGTTGTGGTCGAAGTCGAGCGCCGCTTTACCCATCCCACGATGGGCAAAACGATTCGGCAGTCGAAGCGGTTTCACGCTCACGATGAAGAGAGCCGTTTCAAGTCGGGTGATCCCGTACGCATACGTGAATGCCGGCCGCTGTCAAAATTGAAGCGCTGGGAAGTTCTTTACGACGCTCCGGCGTCGAAAGCTTAAGGGAAACGAGGCGCCAAGCCGATGATACAATCAACAACAAATCTTGATGTCGCCGACAACTCGGGTGCGCGGCGCGTCATGTGTATAAAAGTCCTTGGTGGCGCTCAGCGCCGCTATGCAAGCGTGGGCGACATCATTGTGGTGTCGATCAAGGAAGCAATCCCCCGCGGGAAGGTCAAAAAAGGCGATGTGATGAAGGCGGTGGTCGTGCGTACGGCGAAAGAAGTGCGTCGTGCCGATGGCAGCTGCATCCGCTTTGACCGCAACGCGGCTGTGCTCATCAACGCGCAAGGGGAACCGGTCGGAACGCGCATCTTCGGACCGGTGACACGCGAACTTCGCGCAAAGAACCACATGAAGATCGTCTCATTGGCGCCGGAGGTTTTGTAAGTCATGGCGTCAAAATTCAAAAAAGGTGACCGGGTTATGGTCATTGCCGGCGAGCAAAGACCGCGCAAAGGCCAGGACGGGAAAAAGAAACCCGTCACTGGGGAAATCGTCAAGGTTTTCCCTGATGAAACGCGGGTAGTGATTACAGGCGTGAATTTGGTGAAGCGTCACACGAAACAATCTGCCCGCAGCCAGGGCGGTATCATTTCGAAAGAGGCACCGGTTCACATTTCAAACATCGCGCATATCGATCCCAAGACGGGTGAGGCGACGCGCGTTGGATTCAAGACGTTGCAGGATGGGCGCAAAGTTCGCTTTGCGAAGAAGTCCGGGGAAGTCATCGATGTCTGACGAAAAGAAGAAAGAAGCCAAGCCCAAGAAAGCACCCAAGGCCGACGCGGCCGGTGCAGAGGCGAAGCCTGTCAAGGCCAAGGGCGAGAAAAAAGCCAAGGGCAAGGCGGGTGACGACAAGGGCGAAAAAGCTGGAACTTCGCAGAGCGTAGCCACGCGCTCTAAAGCGATAACGCTGGGCGAGGGTGAGAAATTCGTCCCGCGGGCCAAGAAACGCTACGACGACGTCGTGCGCAAACTGATGATGGATGAGTTCAAGTACAAGAATGCGATGCAGGTGCCCAGGCTTGATAAAATTGTCATCAATATGGGGGTCGGTGAGACCACGGCTGATACGAAGAAAATACAATCTGCGGTCCGCGATTTGACGATGATTGCCGGTCAAAAGCCGATTATCACGAAAGCGCGTGTCGCGATTTCAAACTTCAAGCTTCGCGAGGGCATGGCGATCGGGGCAAAGGTGACGCTGCGCAAAGACCGCATGTACGATTTTCTGGACAGGCTGGTGACGATTGCTTTGCCGCGCGTGCGGGATTTTCGCGGGTTGTCGGTCAAGAGCTTCGATGGACGCGGGAATTTCTCATTGGGCTTGAAAGAGCACCTCGTGTTTCCCGAAATCGACTACGACAAAATCGATCAGGTTTGGGGCATGGACATTACCATTTGCACCACGGCGCAGACGGACGAAGAAGCGAAGGCTCTGCTTTCGGGCTTTCAGTTGCCGTTCGCGAAATGATGAACCGGAAGTAGGAAGAAATGGCAAAGAAGAGTTCGGTCGAAAAGAACAAGCGGCGCATCAAGTTGGTGAAGCGCTTTGCGGGCAAGCGGGTCAAGCTGAAGGAAGTCGCAAACGACATGGCGCTGGCGCCAGAAGAGCGGTTTGCTGCGCGGCTGAAACTTGCGGAGCTGCCGCGAAATTCGTCACCAAACCGGGTGCGTTTGCGTTGCGAGCTGACGGGGCGCGCACGTGGCAACTACCGGAAGATCAAAATGTGCCGCATCAAGCTGCGTGAATTGGCGTCGTATGGCCTGATTCCCGGCATGGTCAAGTCGAGCTGGTAAGGGGATAAAAAATGGCAATCAATGATCCCGTAGGCGATATGTTGACCCGCATCCGCAATGCGCAAATGCGGGGGCAGTCGAAGGTCGGAACGCCGGCGTCAAAGCTGCGCAAGTGCGTGCTGGATGTGCTGGTGGGCGAGGGCTATATCCGCGGTTATGCGGAAGTAACGCTGGCGCAATCCAAGCCTGAGTTCGAGATCGAGCTCAAGTATTTCGACGGCAAGCCGGTCATCAAGGAAATCCGGCGCGTATCGACGCCGGGACGGCGCGTCTATTCGTCGATCAAAGACCTCAAGCCGGTGCGTAACGGGCTTGGGATTTCGATTTTGTCGACGCCGAAGGGCGTCATGTCAGATGCGCTGGCGCGAGAGCAGAACGTGGGCGGCGAAATTCTGTGTCACGTATTCTAAAAATACGGCAGGGCGCGGAAGGCGAAGGGATTTAGACTTATGTCGCGAATTGGTAAAAAACTGGTGCCGCTGCCGCAAGGTGTCACCGCCCAGGTCAAGGACCGGGAAGTCAAGGTCAAGGGTCCCAAGGGCGAGCTGTCGCTGCGCCTGGTGGACGGCATCGATGTGGCTGTCGAGAAGACGGGCATCACCGTGACGCCGCGCGATTTGTCGGATGAGATGCGTTCGTTGTGGGGTCTGCAGCGGACGCTGGTCAATAATCTGGTTGATGGTGTTTCAAAGGGCTTTTCCCAGCAGCTAGATATTGCAGGTGTCGGCTATCGTGCTGCCATTCAGGGCAAGAACCTGCAGCTGCAGCTTGGGTACAGCCACGATGTGGTTTATCCGATACCGGCGGGCATCGATATCAAGTGCGAGAAGCCGACCATTATCGTCGTGTCGGGTTCGGACAAACAAAAGGTTGGCCAAGTGGCTGCCGAAATTCGCGGTTTTCGCAAACCTGAACCCTACAAGGGCAAGGGCATCAAATACGCCGAAGAAAAGATCCGGCGTAAAGAAGGCAAGAAGAAGTAGAGGGCCAAGTTATGACACTCAATCGGCAAGAGCTTTTCGAGCGTCGCCAGCGGCGGGCTCGTTTCAAGTTGCGCAAGGTTTCAAGCCAGCGCGCGCGGCTGTCGGTCTTTCGTTCGTCCAAGCACATCTATGCGCAGGTCATCGATGATGTGAAGGGCGTGACGGTTGCGTCGGCATCGACGCTGGACGCAGAGGCCAAGACGACGCTCGACAAAGGCAAAGGCACCGATACTGCAGCGGCCGCGATCGTGGGCAAGCTTGTGGCGCAGCGGGCGATCAAGGCTGGGATCAAGCAAGTGGTGTTTGATCGCGGCGGTTATATCTATCACGGCCGGGTCAAAGCCCTCGGCGATGCGGCTCGCGAGAGCGGTCTGAGTTTTTGAGCAAAGGAATTTAGTTTATGGCGCGCGAAGAAAGAGACGACCGTTCGCGGCGAGGCGATCGCGGCGGTGACCGCGGCGAACGCAGCGAGCTGATTGACAAGCTGGTTCATATCAATCGCGTCGCAAAGGTTGTGAAGGGCGGCAAGCGCTTTGGCTTTGCGGCGCTGGTGGTTGTTGGCGATCAAAAAGGCCGTGTGGGCTTTGGTCACGGCAAGGCGCGCGAGGTTCCTGAAGCGGTGCGCAAAGCAACCGAGGCGGCGAAGAAGCAGTTGATCCGCGTGCCCTTGCGTGAAGGGCGTACGCTGCATCACGACGTTGAGGGCCGCCATGGCGCGGGCAAGGTTGTCTTGCGGCCGGCCCCTGTGGGTACTGGCATCATTGCCGGTGGTCCGCTGCGCGCGGTGTTTGATGCGTTGGGTGTGCATGACGTGGTCGCCAAGTCTGTTGGGTCGTCCAATCCCTACAACATGGTGCGGGCGACGTTCGATGCGCTGAAGGATCAAAACAGCCCCAAGATGATTGCCAACAAGCGCGGTAAGCCGGTCGCAGATATTCTGACGGCGCGCCGCTCTGTTGTTGAAGTGTCAGCGGAGTCATAAACATGGTCATGCGCACGGGTGATGGCCGCCCTAAAGGCAAAACGATTACGCTGGTACAGACGGCAAGTCCGGCGCGGCGTCCGGAAAGTCAGCGCATGACGCTGATCGGATTGGGTCTGGACAAGCTGGGCCGCCGCAAGACGTTGGGCAACACCGACGCCGTGTGGGGGATGGTCTGCAAAGTAAGACATATGGTGCGCATCGTTGACGAAACGACTGCGCGGAAAGCGGGCTAGAGGGCAATGAAACTCAACGAAATTCGTGACAACGAAGGTGCGCACAAGCGCTTCAAACGCGTTGGCCGTGGCACCGGGTCGGGCAAGGGCAAGACGGCCGGGCGCGGCGTCAAGGGTCAGAAGGCCCGCACCGGACACCATGGCATGTTTGGCTTTGAAGGCGGGCAGATGCCGCTTCACATGCGCGTTCCAAAGCGCGGCTTTAACAACATATTTGCACGTGAATTTGCGCTTGTGAATACTGGCAGCCTGCAAAAAGCGGTTGAAAGCGGAAAGCTCAAGGCTGGTGCCACGCTCAATGCTGATGCTCTGGCGACACTAGGTCTGGCAAGACGTGAAAAGGACGGTGTCCGGCTCCTTGGCAAAGGCGAGTTGAAGACCCAGTTAAACCTGGAAGTCGCGTATGCGTCGGCCTCGGCGATCGAAATGGTCAAAAAAGCCGGTGGCAGCGTCAAGGTGATTGGTGTGAAAGCCAAACATGTGACGAGGAAGGATCGTGCGCCCGGCAAACGTGCGCAACGCCGGATCACGTCGGTGAAGAAACGGGAAGATCGCGATGCGGCGAGAGCGGCACGGTAGTTACGGCCACACGGGCGGCTGAAGAGGTCTAGCGGGCAGATGTCCGCACGCGAGGAGCAAATTTAATGGCGTCAGCCGCCGAACAACTAGCCGCCAATGTCAATTGGTCGGCGTTTTCCAAAGCCGAAGAGCTGCAAAAGCGAATCTGGTTCACGCTGGGCGCGCTGGTTATCTATCGCCTGGGGACGTACATCCCGCTGCCCGGCCTGGACCCGGAACAGCTGGCGCTGATCATGGCGCAGCAGACGCAGGGCATCCTTGGCATGTTCAACATGCTGTCGGGTGGTGCGGTTGAGCGCATGGCCATTTTTGCGCTGAACGTCATGCCGTATATTTCGGCGTCGATCATCATGCAGGTCATGACCACGGTCAGCCCGACGCTGGAGCGTTTGAAAAAAGAAGGCGAATCCGGCCGGAAAACCATCAATCAATACACGCGTTATCTGACGGTGTTTTTGGCGGTGGGTCAGGCCTATGCCATCGCGACGGGTTTGCAGCAATCGCCGGGCTTGATTCTGACGCCAGGGCTTTTGTTTACGCTGACCACTGTTGTCACGCTGACCGGCGGCGTGATGTTCCTGATGTGGCTGGGTGAGCAGATTACGTCGCGCGGCATCGGCAACGGCATCTCGCTGATCATTTTTGCAGGCATTGTCGCGAACCTGTTTCAGGCGTTTTTTGCCACCATGCAGATGGCCGACAGCGGCGCGATCACTTGGTTTGCCGCCATGTTCGTTTTTGTTTTGGTGTTCTGCGTGATCACCTTCATCGTCTTTGTCGAGCGGGCGCAGCGCCGGTTGCTGGTGCAATATCCCAAGCGGCAGGTCGGCAACCGGATGTTTGGCGGCGAAAGCTCTCACTTGCCGCTCAAGCTCAATACGTCGGGCGTCATTCCGCCAATCTTTGCATCTTCTCTTCTGGTGCTGCCGATTACGGTTGCGAGCGCTTATGGTACGAATGCGTCGGATTGGTTGGCTGAAACCGTGCGGCTGCTTAGCCACGGGCAGCCGCTTTATATGGTGCTTTACGGGTTTTTGATCGTCTTCTTTGCGTTTTTCTACACGGCGGTGGTTTTCAATCCGACGGAGACGGCGGAGAATTTGAAGAAGTACGGCGGGTTCATCCCGGGCCGGCGCCCTGGCAAACAAACGGCCGAGTATATTGACTATGTGCTGACGCGGCTGACGGTCGTGGGTGCGGGCTACCTGGTGATTGTGTGTTTGGTTCCGGAATACATTCTTGCGCAGTATGGCGGCAGTTTGCAGCTTCTGGGTGGAACGTCATTCCTGATCGTTGTGTCGGTGACGATGGACACCGTCGCGCAAGTTCATAGTCATTTGCTTGCCCATCAATATGAAGGCCTGATCAAAAAGGCTCGCTTCAAGAGTCCGCGAGGCACATGATCGTTGTACTTTTCGGACCGCCGGCTGCGGGAAAGGGAACGCAAGCCGCCCGCATCAAGTTGACGTATGGCATTGCCCATCTCTCGACAGGAGACATGCTGCGTGCGGCCATCGCTCAGGGCAGTGAAACCGGCCTGAAGGCGAAAGCCATCATGGATCAGGGGAAACTGGTTCCCGACGACGTGGTGCTGGGCATTATCGCTGAGCGGATCGTCGCACCCGACTGTTCGAAGGGGTTCGTGCTCGACGGGTTTCCACGGACGGTCAACCAAGCTACGGCGTTGGACTTGATGCTTTCCGGTAAGAATCTGGGCGTGGACCACGTCGTGGTCATGGACGTCAACGAGGCGGAACTGGTCAAGCGCGTGGAAAACCGGGCGGCGGAAGCCCGGAAAAAGGGCGATCCGGTGCGCCCTGATGACGACCCCGAGACATTCAAGAAGCGGCTAGCGGTCTACAAGGCCGAAACAGCGCCGATTCTGCCGTATTACGAAAGTCAGGGAAAGATACGGCGCGTGGACGGAATGAAGCCCATTGACGAGGTCACGGCACAAATTGACGCGATCCTGAGTGGTGGAAAAGCAAGCAAATCATGGTTGGCCAAATGGTTGACCGGTTAGAAAAAGCCCCTATACTCCGCCGCCTTCCAATAAATGGGCGCGGACGCTGCCTCCTGGGACACTAGGGCGTGGCGCGTTTCGTCTTTGTTGAATGAAGCACAGAATTTCAGGAGAGCATCGTGGCCCGTATTGCAGGCGTCAATATTCCTACCAACAAGCGCGTTCACATTTCGCTGCGCTATATTCATGGCATTGGCCCGGTCAATGCGGTGGAGATTTGCAAGAAAGTCGGGATCGCGGAAAGCAAGCGCGTCAATCAATTGTCGGATTCTGAAGTCATTCAGATCCGCGAAATCATCGACCGCGAATTTGTCGTCGAAGG
>JAWXBO010000229.1:0-10446 GCA_034440175.1 Alphaproteobacteria bacterium | reverse complement strand
CTTCGCCACGGTTTTCCTGGCGTTGTTCGTGGGTGAGGGTGGGGACACCTTCACCTGGCGCCTGGTCCTTGGCGCGCCATTCGCTTGACGGGATTTGCTGACGCGTCAGTCTTTCGATGTCGCGCAGCAGGCCGCGTTCCTCGCGATCACAGAATGCAATTGCGATGCCTTCGGCGCCGGCGCGCGCGGTGCGGCCGATGCGATGGACGTAGGATTCCGGTACGTGCGGCAGGTCGAAGTTCACTACATGGCTGATGCCGTCGACGTCGATACCACGGGCGGCGATGTCGGTTGCAATCAGGACGCGGGTGCGGCCTGAACGGAAGGCGTTCAGGGTGTAGACGCGCTGGCTCTGGCTTTTGTTGCCGTGAATGGCGGAGCAGACAATTCCTGCACAATCGAGGGCGCGAACAATCTTGTCGGCGCCGTGCTTGGTGCGGGTGAAGACCAGAATGCGGTTCATATCCTTGTCGTTGCGCAGCAGTTCGATCAACAGGGCACGCTTGGAGCCGTTGTCGACATGGATGACGCGTTGCGCGATCTTTTCGACGGTAGTGGCCTGAGGCGTGACGCTGACGCTGACCGGGTTTTTCAGGAGGTCGCCGGCGAGGGTGCCGATTTCCTGTGGCATGGTGGCCGAGAAGAACAAGTTCTGACGTTCGCGCGGCAAGTAGGAGACCAGTTTGCGGATGTCGTTGATGAAGCCCATGTCGAGCATGCGGTCGGCTTCGTCGAGGACGAAGATTTCCGATTTGGAGAGATCGACGGCGCGCTGATTGACGAGGTCGAGCAGGCGGCCCGGGGTTGCGACCAGGATATCGATGCCGTTTCGCATGACTTGCTTTTGCTGGTATTCGCTGACGCCACCGAAGACGGTGGTGACGTTCAAATTCATAAAGCGGCCATAGGCCTTGAAATTGTCGGCGATCTGGGCTGCAAGTTCACGCGTCGGGGACAGGATGAGGGCACGGGCCGTTTTGGGCGCGGCTGTGCGCTTTTCGGCGGCAAGCCGTTGGAGGATGGGAAGCGCAAAGCTTGCGGTCTTGCCGGTGCCGGTTTGGGCGATGCCGAGCAAGTCCTTTCCCGCCAGCACGTGGGGGATGGCCTGGGCCTGGATGGGGGTCGGGGTCTCGTAGCCTTCTTGCGCCAGAGCTTTCAGGAGGCGCGGGTCGAGGCCGAGCGAATTAAAATCGTTCAATTTCTATACTTCCAATAATGCGAGTTCGCACGCGGCGTCCGTGCGCTCTTGAGCGACGTCTGACGCTACGCGAAAATATCGCGGGTTGCGTAGGACGCCCCGCGTGTTACCTGGGCAGTTCCGGATGATTTGGCGCTCAAAAGGTATCGATTGTGAGACCGCTTGTAGATCTCGTGCCGGTCACGCGGCGTGAGCGCTTGCGAAGAAAAACTCTCTTTGCAGGCGGTGATATGCCTATCGAATGCGGACAAGTCAAGGACAGTTGTGTCAACGAGGGGTTAACGTCCGTGGGTGGCGGAAGATAAGGAAATGCAGCGCAAAGGCGCGAAAGGCTTGTTGGTTCAAGCGCGTGTCCGCTTCATGGGGACGTAGTGGCGCGGTGTCGCGCGCGTAACGAATGGTCGCAGGGCGGGGCGAAATGGGTTTGAACCACAAAGGACACCAAGAGACCGCACGTTTCCTTCGTGATCTTGGTGGTTCAAACTTCTTTTGCTGTTCAAACGCAGCAGCGCGAAATTTAGTAATTGTCCACGAAGCCCGGCCGTGACGATGGGTTTTAGTTTGGCGGAGACAGTCAGACTCGCAAGTGTTCCAGGCCGTGGAAGAACATTGACGGTTTCCATGTTGTGTCGTTGTCCGCGCGGCGCATGTTGGGGAAGCGTTCGAACAGCATGCGGAAGACCACTTGTGCTTCAAGGCGTGCCAGCGGCGCGCCGATGCAGATGTGAGCGCCACCGCCGAAGGACAAATGAGGCTCGGCCTCGCGCGTGATGTCGAAGGCGTTGGGGTTGGCGTAGGCGCGCGGATCGCGGTTGGCCGCCCCGAACGATGACATGATCGCCTGTGCCGGTTTGATCGGGCAGCCCTGAAGTTCGAGGTCGCGCGAGGCGACGCTGTCGGTCAGCACACCGCGCGCGTCACGACACCGCGAGCAATGCATAGGCTATGGAGTGCGCCGTTTCCAAGTGTCGTTTGTTTTATCAATTATCAATGCGTCGCCCTTGAGATAGACCGTGTAATATTCCGTGCTGTTGAACTTCGTGCCAAAAGACTTGTCGAACTTGGCGGAAGCGCGTGGATAGTAGTTGCCGCCAGCGATGAGCGGGGCAACGCAGTCGCCAACCACTGCCGGCGTGCCGGCGGGGGTAAATGTAACCTTCCCATCGGCCACTGAAATTGTGACGACGAGTTTGGCCACGTTGAATTTACCGGTCATGGCACCACAATCGAATATGGCAGGATTGGGACTCTCTTCCTCGTCTGTGCCGTGGGCGGACGCGGAAATCGCAAATGCGCTCAAAAGAAGCGCGGAGGTCAGGGTTCTCAGCAAAGCTTTATCCTTCAAGTTTTTGTTTGTTACACAACACTATTCAGTTTTCTGTATTTCGGGGCCGCCGTTGGTGGCCTTCTCGGTTGGCAGAATACCAACTTTATTTCCTACTTCTCCAGGTGGAATGAGTTCGTAAAAGCCGGCGATTTTGAGGCGGACAGTCACGCGACCTGCCGACCGGTTCTGCCAGTACCAGCCGTGAACCCCATCTATGGGTACCACCAGTGAACCGTCAGAGCTAAGCCCAGTCTCTTGCTTGAATTCAATCACCTTGGGCTCGGGGCCCGGCGTTTCGCTGTGGAGGTCGAAATAGAACTCCCCTTCGGGTGCCCCCGTCGCAACCCACGAGTAGATCAACGTTTGGCCCTCTTTCATTCGCACTTTGTATTCGAGTTGACTGTATCCGGACTTGTCGTCCTTTCCCACAAACGGAATTTCAAGTTCGTCGGATCGAAACGGTGTGTCGTAGAAGCGAGCAGGTTGGCCCACTTCAGTCCCCGCCAAACCGTCACCAAGCGCTTTGAGGCCTGTGAGCGTTCCGAAGCCCGTTGGGTCGCGGCCGTATTCCGCCGGTAACACGACGAGCAGAGTGAGCACCGTCGCCGCGACGCCAGCAGCAGCGGTCAGTGCCAGCAGTTTGGCGCGCGATGGTGGATTGCTGGTTTGGCCTTCGGTCATCCTGTCGTCCCTTTTTCGATGAAATAGCCGATGAGTTGGTACTGCATCAGCCCAAAGCCTGCGACCATGAGCGCGATGTTGGCAACGAGTGATTGCCTTTGGAAACTTTCGCTCGTGCGCCACCAGATAATAAGCAAGAGCATAAGAGACAGTGCGACGAGTTGGCCGATCTCTACACCCACATTAAACGCGATCATATTCGTGACCAAGCCGTCGGGCGACAAGCTCAAGTCCTGCAATTTTGTCGCAAGCCCGAAGCCGTGTACAAGTCCGAACCCAAATACAGCAGTGCGGGTCCCCGGTTGAAATCCAAACACCGTCTGAAAGCCACCCAAATTGTCGAAGGCTTTGTAGACGACCGATAGACCGATCACCGCGTCGACCAGGAATGGATTGACGTCAATGTTTGCGAGAACGCCTGTCAACAGAGTGATGCTGTGTCCAATGCTGAACAGCGTGACGTAGATCGCGACATGCGTCAGACGGTAAAGAAAGAAGACGACGCCAAGGATGAACAAGAGGTGGTCGTAACCGGTCACCATGTGCTTGGCGCCGAGATAGAGGAACGGGACGATTTGTTCGCCGCTGTTGGCAGCGATGAACGCAGCGTCCTTGCCCTGCACGCCATGCGCGCTCGCAGTGCCCGACAACATCAAATCAACCAACACCAGAATAACGATACCGGTTACAGCTAGTGCGCTAAGTCGCATCTGTGTACTCCGATGCATGTGGTTCCCATTCTCCAATAACGCTTTCACCTAAATTTCCTCGACCTCTTTTTCACGATGAAATAGGCGGTAGAGTGCAGGAAGCACAAGCAGCGTCAGAATTGTAGAGGAAATGATTCCGCCTATCACAACGGTTGCCAGCGGTCGTTGGACCTCGCTGCCCGCGCCCACGTTGAGGGCCATAGGCACGAAGCCGAGGCTGGCGACCAATGCCGTCATCAACACGGGGCGCAGGCGCGTGAGCGCCCCTTCGCGAATGGCTTCGTCGAGAGCTACGCCTTGGTCACGCAGAGCGCGGATGAAGGAGACCATCACAACGCCGTTCAGAACGGCGACACCGGACAAGGCGATGAAGCCAACGCCCGCCGAGATCGAGAGCGGCAAATCCCGCAGCAGCAGTGCCGCGACACCGCCGGTCAGCGCCAGAGGAACGCCCGTGAAGATAATCGCGGCGTCCTTGGCCGAGCCGTATAGCGAAAACAACAGGCCGAAGATCAGGAGCAGCGCGACCGGTACGACGACCGACAGACGCTGCGACGCGGAGATCAGCTGTTCGAAGGTGCCGCCGTAGGCCACCCAATAGCCTGCGGGAACCTCAACGCTTGAAGCGACGGCGGCGCGTGCGTCAGCGACGAACGATCCGAGGTCGCGCTCGCGCACATTGGCCGTCACAACGACGCGGCGCTTGCCGTTCTCACGGCTGATCTGGTTAGGTCCCGTTGCCAACTCAAGTTGAGCGATTTCCGACAGCGGTACGAACGCCGGGTCGGTGCCTGTTCGTTCGTGGCCCGGCAACGGGATTGGCAGGCGGCTGATGGCTTCAAGGCTGTTGCGCACGTTTTCAGGCATGCGCACCACCACGTCGAACCTCTGGTCCCCTTCGAAAATTTGGCCCGTTGGACGTCCGCCCAACGCGGTCGCGACAACGTCCTGTACATCGGAGATGCTCAAGCCATGGCGTGCCAAAGCCTGGCGGTCGGGGATGATGGACAGCAGCGGCAGACCGGTCACCTGTTCGACCTTCACGTCGCGCGCACCGGGAATAGTCTTCAACACGCCTTCGATCGCCTCGCCTGCCGCCAGCAACTGGTCGAGATCGTCGCCGAACACTTTGACCGCAACGTCAGAGCGGACACCCGCGATGAGTTCATTGAAACGCATTTGAATGGGCTGCGTGAACTCGTAATTGTTACCGGGCACGTCAGCCGCGATGCGCTCCAGCTCAGCGATGAATTGAGCGCGCGGTTTGTATGGATCGGGCCAGAGGCTGCGGTCTTTCACGATGATAAAGGTGTCGGCGACGCTGGGCGGCATAGGATCGGTCGCCACTTCGGCGGTGCCGAGCTTGGCGAACGTCAGTTCGATTTCCGGCGCCTGACGTAAGCGCTTCTCCAGTGCCGACTGCATGCCGACTGCTTGGGTCAGGCTGGTGCCCGGAATGCGCAGGGCATGAAGCGCGATGTCGCCTTCGTCGAGATTGGGGATGAACTCAGACCCCATGCGCGAGGCGCCGAAGGCGCTGACTGCTATGAGAACGATCGATGCGCCGGCCATGAGAGACCTATTCGCGACCGCGAAGTCCAGCAGCGGCGCATAGACCACGCGCGCGCCGCGCATGAACACGTTCTCGCGCTCGTCGACCTTGCCGGTGACGAACAAGGCAATTGCGGCGGGTACGAACGTGATTGACAGCAGCAGCGCGGCGACGAGGGCCGTCACCACGGTGAACGCCATCGGGTGGAACATTTTCCCCTCGATGCCGGTCAGCGCAAAGATGGGTACGTAAACGATCGTGATGATCAACACGCCGAAGATGCTGGGGCGGATCACTTCGCTGGTTGCGGACGCCGTTAGCGCGAAACGCTCTTCGCGCGACAGGAGGCGGCCGAGCCGATGCTGTTCCATGCCGAAGCGGCGCAGACAGTTTTCGACGATGATCACGGCGCCGTCAACGATCAGTCCGAAGTCCAGCGCGCCCAGGCTCATCAAATTGCCCGACACTTTGTTTTGCACCATGCCCGTGATCGCAAACAGCATCGACAGCGGGATCATCGCCGCTGTGATCAGGGCTGCTCGCAGATTGCCGAGAAGGACGAACAAGACCGCGACGACCAGGAGGGCACCCTCCAACAGATTTGTCTCAACGGTCGCAATTGTGCGGTCGACCAACGTTGTGCGGTCGTAGGCCGCGCGCGCGACGACGCCTTCAGGCAGGCTCTTGTTGATCTCCTCGAGTTTTGCGGCGACGGCTCGCGAAACGGTGCGGCTGTTTTCGCCGACCAGCATGAACACGGTGCCGAGCACGACTTCGTCGCCGTTGACGGTGGCGGCTCCCGTGCGCAACTCGGTTCCCAGATTGACGTCGGCCACCTGCTCGATGCGTACGGGCACATCGCTGCGGCGAACGACGACAAGCTTGCGTAGATCGTCCGCGCTGGCGGCGCGCCCCGGCACCCGGATCAAGACTTGCTGGCCGTTGCGTTCAATGTAGCCCGCGCCCGCATTTGCGTTGTTGCGTTCCAGAGTTCTGATGACGTCGGCAAGCGTCAGTTCGAACGCCGCCAAGCGCTCGGGACGCGGCGTGACGTGATATTCCTTGCGAAAGCCGCCCACGGTGTTGACCTCGGTCACGCCGCGCACGGTTCTGATCTGGGGTTTGATCACCCAGTCCTGGATCGTTCGCAGGTCCATTGGCGTCCAGACGGACCCGTCGCTCTTTTTAGCGCCGGGCTTCGGCACGACGAGGTACATGAAGATCTCGCCGAGGCCGGTGGCGATCGGTCCCATTTCCGGTTCGACGCCGGGCGGCAACTGTCCGCGGACGGACTGCAAGCGTTCGCCGACGAGCTGGCGCGCGAAATAAATATCGGTACCGTCCTCGAACACGACGGTGACTTGCGACAGGCCGTAGCGCGACAGCGAGCGCGTATAATCCAGGCGAGGGAGACCCGAGATCGCCGTCTCGATCGGAAACGTGATCCGTTGTTCGGATTCGAGCGGCGAGTAGCCCGGAGCCTCGGTGTTGATCTGGACCTGCACGTTCGTGATGTCGGGCACGGCATCGATCGGCAAACGCTGGAAGTTCCAGACGCCGAGTGCCGCCAGCCCCAGCACGACCGCCAGAACCATCCAGCGCTGCCGGATCGAGAAGAGAATGATGCGTTCGAACGCGGACGACGGCTCAGTGGTCATGCGAGGCGCCCGACTTTTCGATGTCGGCTTTAATCAGGAAGCTGTTGGCAACGACATAGTCTGCGCCCGGATTTATGCCACCGAGGACTTCGGTCCATTCGGTCGAGCGGCGGCCGATTTCGAGCATGCGCACTTCGTAGGTTTCGCCGAACTTGGCGAAGACGACTTCGAAGTCGCGAAACTGCTGAATGGCGACCGTTTTGACCGCCAGCGGTACCTGAACTTGCTCGACCACGACGTAGCCATTGACAGTCATGCCCGGCCGAAAGGCTCCGCCCGTATTGTCGAACAACGCGCGGGCGATGATCGACTGAGAGCCCGAATCCTTGACCGGCGAAAGCATAGCAATTTGTGATTCCGCGGTGACGGCGCCGTCGAGCGAGGATATCCGCACCGCTTGTCCGGCGCGAATGCGGGCGGCATCTCGATCGAAGACGTGGAAATCGGCGACGAGCTTGCGCGGGTCTCCGACCGCGAACAGTATCGCGTCGGTTGCGATGTCGCCCTGGTTGACATTGCGCTCCAATATGACGCCGTCGAAGGGCGCAACGATTGCGTAGACTTGGAGGCTCTCGTTGCTTTCGATACGGGCAAGGGGCTCGCCCGTGCGGACTGCGTCGCCAATGTTTTTAGTAACACTTACGACCCTGCCCGGGAAGCGCGCGCGCAGGCTTGCCTTGGCACCCGGCGCCAGATCGGCGTGGCCGAGGAGTTCGATCGTCTGCTTGATCGTCGCGGGGCCGGTTCTCTCTATCGTGACGCCTGCTTCCGCGGCGGCTTTCCCGCTAATGATCGTTCGACCTTCATACGAGGCGTAGGTCCAACGATGAGTCTTGCCTTCGTGTTTCGCCGCCACGATGACGTCGAACGAATGCGGTTCGACGACGGTGCCGTTGCCCACGAGGTGATCTTTGCCGGGTTTGAAGATGAATGTATCGGTCTTTCCGCCTAACCGTTTGAGCATGATCGTCAGGGCCACTGTGGCGGGCGCTACCGGTTTGTCGTCTTGATAGGCGTAAACATGGAACTCTGGTGGAACGCCGGTTTCGAAGATTGTGACTTCAATTGCGAAGTCACCCGAGCGCAGCAGGCGGCCGTTGTGTCTGCCGCGTTCGAACTCTTGTTCCGCGGCTCCGTGTTCGCCGGCTGCCGGTTTCGGTTGCTCGCCACAAGCGACGAGCATGGACGTCAAAGAAAGAAGCGCGGCACCTGCGGCGCCGCGGCAAACCCACCCACCCATTTTCATTTTTGACTTCCTTGATGTGATGACGCAACGATGAGACGGCCGGATAGGCGGTCGAGACCCGCAAGCGCATATTGGAGTTGGCGCAGCACTTCGACTTCGCGCGTGCGCAGTTCGTTGAGTGTACGCTGTGATTCCGACAGTTCGAGATAGCTGAACGCACCGGCGTTATAGCCGTGGCGAGCGGCCTTGAGTGCGGCTTCGGCTCGCGGCAGCAGTTCACCACGGATCACGGCCGCTTCGGCGCGCGCTGTTGCGACCTCGCCTTGAAGCGTCAGAGTCTCGCGTTCCAGTTCACTTTTGGTGTGAATAATTTCGAGATCGGCCGCACGCCGTTCGGCGTCAGCGCGCTCTATGTTGCCCTGGTTGGTATCGAAAATCGCTATGGGCACGGAAATGGAAACGACACCGGCGATATCGCCACCACTTTCAAAGCGGCGCACGCCTAGGCCGACCGAGACATCCGAACGCGCATTCGCAATCTCGAGTTCGAACTTTGATGCCGCGCGACGAGCTGCTGCTTCACTCACTCGCACGTCTGGCGACGCATCGGGAACGGGTCGCGCGCCGGCATCAGGCAAGGTTCGCAGCGCGGACGTCTCAACACTAAAGGACGCGCTGGGGTCTCCCCAAAGAGAGCCAAGGCGCTTTTTGGCGGTTTGGAGCGCGAGGCGCGCGCTCTCATATTCATTGCGCGCCTGGGCCGTTTGAATTTCGGCCCGAAGTTTGACAGTGATGGGGTCGCGCGCTGCACGAACCCGGCGAACGGCCATGGCCTCAATCTGCGTAGCCGATTCCAGTCGAGCCTGTGCGATTTCAATAAGTAACATCGAAGCGCCGGCATCGACATAAGCGCGGCGTGCCGCGAGGGTTACGTCCAGACGCGCACGGTCGCGCTCGATTGTGGCGATATCTCGTTCGACCCCGGCAACCGCAACGCGGCCATCGCGCTTGCCCGAGCGTTCGATGCGCTGTGACAGACCCAATGTGAGTTCGCTGTCATTGAGACCTCTGAACGGACCGGAACCGGCAAAGTTTTCGAGCTCGGCCTTGATTTCTGGATTGGGGCTTACGCCGCTTTGGAGCACGCCCGCCTCGGCGCCTGCAATCAATTCCTGACGCGATCCGACCGAAGCGGACGCGTTGAGCGCGCGGGCTATCGCCTCGTCCAGTGTTATCCGCTTTGCCGCGGGTGCGCCCGCTTCGTCCGCGTGTGCGTACGCCAGACTCCACACAGCGGCGCTCACGAGCACCGCAAATATCCAACGAAACATAATTTGATCTACCGCTTATGACTGACCCATCGACCTCACGCGCAAACGCGCGCATGCACGCGAAGTCAGGCTAGCGGTGGTGGAACCGGCGGCTGAAGGGTCCGCCCCATCAGCATTTTCCTGGTCAAATCAAAACGCGCCAGGGTATAGGCAACCTGTGGCGACGCGCACGCCTGTGCCGGCACGAAGAAATGACCGGCGCAGACACACGACACGTGGCGATGGGACGTATCCGAACAAGGAACGTGCTCGTCATGCAAAACAACCAGCGCCAGGGTTGCGTCCTCAGCAACGGCGCCCGCTGCAAAATCGCTATCACTCACGCAAGCGGCCTCAGCAGGTGCCAGCTGAGACAGCAGCACCAAAATAAAGCCCGCAATGGCAAGAAATCTAAGCATTAGGCCGGAATTTACCGATTCGAGCGCCGCACAGAACGCAGGGCAAGCTGACAGTCAAGGGTAAAAAGTCGGTTAAGTCAAATGAACGCTGTGTGTTCCAATCGTTGCAAGCGGAGCGACGAAGGCTCGTCCTGTTGTCCTAGGTTTTTCTGGCGCGGGAGTGATCGCTACCGCATAATTCGCAGGCATGGCCCGAAAGCACCCCTCTCCCCTCGAACTTCAGCGCTTTGACCCGGCGTTTGCCGCACTGCTGTGCCGATTTGACTTTTCAACTAAAGTTCGTTCTATGTTCTTACATTATCATTGTTGATACTGCTTTTAGAGATTTTACCGGTGGAGGGTGTTGACCGGTGTTGCGGTGCCACCACGCAGTGCGGCGGTTGCGTTACATCATTTTCCGCAGTT
>JAWXBO010000228.1:0-13639 GCA_034440175.1 Alphaproteobacteria bacterium | reverse complement strand
TAGCAGATATTTGGGGTGTCAGTTAATTTTAGTGCAAAGCCGCATGACCACCACAAGATATGCTCACCAGCGCGCCAAACTCAAACGCCCTTGACGGCTGTTATTTAGTTCTATATACGTTCTTTAAGCGCGTGCAGATAATTATTCTTCGTACACCGCCGCTTGCCATCGTGAATATGCCACGCGCGTCCCGCGCGCGTGCGCCCGCGCGAAGATTTATCGCGGGCAAGCCCTTCCGCTCGCGCCCGGCCGTGAACACCCACTGCAGGCGCGAAAAGAAAAAACGAGGCTTGGAGGTTGTGAGTGATGGAGCTGATGAAGGCTTAGGGTTGTGTCTCATGCAGATGCAGGTGTTATGCAGATAAGCTTGCAGATATGTGCGCGGTAAAAACCCCAGCAATTTCATGGGTTTTTGTAGTCCGAAACAGCTTATATGTATATCTGCATGCAAAATGAAGAGACACACACACCCCCACGGATCAGTTGTGGGCATTGGTGCTTTCAGCTGAACGTGTGCGGTGGAAGTGATGGATGCCCTGCTATGGTGCCGTCAAAACTGAAGGTTGACAGGAATTTTTTTGTTCTAAATTTGTTCTTATCTCGGCTTCTGTTATATTTATGAACGGTGAAATGAATTAGGTGATGCGGTCAAATCCTGCACAAAAGTGTCACTTTCGTTTGTGAAATTCCGCTGATCACCGCGGTTTTTTTGGTGCAATTTTACGTTTGGAGTGTCACTTTTTGGGTTTTGGAAATTGGTGCCGGCTTGATCGCTCCGCGTCTGCGTCAGTTGCCCGGCGGTTTGGCGTTGGGCCGGGTGAGCATGCGCTTGATCCACCAGATACCGCTGTCGCTGCGGAGCCAGGTGGCTTCGAAGCGGCCGGCGGCGCTGACGATCTTGCCGTTGGGAAGTTTCGCGGTTTGCTGGAAGTCGCCGGTGTGCACAACGGCCGGGCCATTGTAGGAAATGTAGGAGGTGGTCATCTCGATCGACTGCACCTGAACGCCGCCGGTGTTTTCCAAGGCCTGGCGGATGGCGTTGCGGCCCACAAGCGGGCCGCTTTGACGCTCCCACACGCCATCGGGTGCATACATTTCAGACACTGCCTTGGCATCCATCGCCAGCACCAGCGATCGGTAGCGCTGAAGGGAGACTTCGATCTGGCGCTCTGTTTGGGGACCGTAGCTGATCGGGGCCTCGACCCGCGGTGGGCCGCGCAAGAGACCCTGTTCGCAAGCCGCAAGGGACAGCAATGCCAGTGCTACGATGGCAAAACGAAGGCGCCGCATTAGTGGACAACCTCAAACAATCCAGCCGCGCCCATACCGCCGCCGATGCACATGGTCACGACGATGTTCTTGGCCTTGCGCCTTCGCCCCTCGAGCAAGGCGTGGCCGACGAGTCTGGCGCCCGTCATGCCGAATGGATGGCCGATCGAAATGGAACCACCGTTGACGTTCAGTTTTTCGTGGGGCACGTCGAGGCGATCCATGCAGTAGAGCACCTGGCTGGCGAAGGCTTCATTCAACTCCCACAGGTCTATGTCGTTGACCTTAAGGCCGGCGCGCTGCAGCAGGCGGGGCACGGCGAAGACGGGGCCGATGCCCATTTCATCGGGCTCGCAACCGGCGACGGCAAAGCCCTTGAAAATGCCGAGCGGTTTGAGGTTTCGCTTGGCGGCCTCTTTGGACTCCATCACTACGCAGGCCGAGGCGCCATCGGACAACTGGCTGGCGTTGCCGGCGGTCACAAACTTGTCGCCGCCTTTGATGGGTTTGAGGCCGGCAAGCGCTTCGTAAGTCGTGTCGGCGCGGTTGCACTCGTCTTTTGTGACCGTATAGGGGACGTTTTTTGTCTCGCCGGTTTCCTTGTTTGTCGTCGTCATGATGGTTTCCATGGGGACGATTTCGTCGGCGAATTTTCCGGATTGCTGGGCGGCGGCGGTGCGCTTCTGGCTTTCGTGAGAAAAGCGGTCCTGGCGTTCGCGGGTGATGTTGTAACGGGCGGCGACTATGTCGGCGGTATCGATCATCGGCATCCAGAGCGCCGGATAGGACTGCATCAATTTTTCTTCGGTGATGCGGTTGACGTTGAGATTGGCCTGGACGAGAGAGATCGACTCGACCCCGGCTCCAATGGCGATGGGGACACCTTCGTTGATGATGCGTCCGGCCGCGACAGCGATCGCTTGCAGGCCGGACGAGCAGAAGCGGTTGATGGTGGTGCCCGAGGTGGTGACGGGGCAGCCGGCCCAGATCGCGGCAAGCCGTCCGATGTTCTGGCCGGTGGCGCCTTCCGGCAAGCCGCAGCCCATGATGACGTCTTCGACGTCCCCCGGTTCGATCCTGGCGCGCTGGATCGCGTGCTTGACGGCGTGGCCGGCCATCGCCGCGCCATGCGTGTTGTTGAAGCCGCCGCGAAACGACTTTGCCAGTCCGGTTCGCGCCGTCGATACGATCACTGCATCGCGCATGAAAAGTCTCCCAGAGATTTTGAAACAATAGCGTTCCCATGTACGTTATCGCTTTCGAGGCAGGCTTGGCGAGAGGTTTGTTCGGGGGTAAGCCAAACCGATATCCACAAGGGCGAGGAACGCTATGTCCGCACACATTGAAGCACTTCGTACACAAGAAGAGCGGTTCCAGGCACTTCCCGGCTACGATTACCGGCCGCACTATATCGAAGACCTTGCAGGCTATGAGGGGCTGCGGCTGCATTTTGTCGACGAGCGGCCCGTGAAGGCGCAGGGCCTGCAAACGTTTTTGTGCCTGCACGGGGAGCCCAGCTGGGCCTACCTCTATCGTAAAATGATTCCGCATTTTCTGGCCGGAGGTGGCCGGGTCGTGGCGCCGGATTTTTTTGGCTTTGGCCGTTCGGACAAGCCGGTGGCAGGGGCTGTTTATACATTTCATTTTCACCGTTCCATGTTGTGCCGGTTCATCGAACGGCTTGACCTGCGCAATATCACGCTGGTGGTGCAGGATTGGGGTGGGCTGCTTGGACTGACCTTGCCGATGGATATGCCTGAGAGGTTTTCACGCCTGCTGGTGATGAATACAACGTTGGCCGTGGGCGCGAGCCCTGGGCCCGGCTTCGATGGCTGGAAGGCCTATGTCAAAGCCAATCCGGACTTTGATGTCGCGGCGCTGATGAAGCGCGGAACGTCAGTGTTAAGCGCTGCGGAGGCCGCGGCCTACGGAGCACCGTTTCCCGATACGCGTTACCAGGCAGGGGTCCGCCGCTTTCCAGAGCTTGTCATGGTGTCACCTGATATGGAGGGCGCCGAGCTTTCGAAGCGGGCGGCCCGCTGGTGGGCGCACGAGTGGCAGGGGCAGAGCTTTATGGCCGTGGGCATGAAAGATCCGGTTCTGGGAGGGCCGGTGATGGCTGAACTGCGGACAACCATTCGAGGATGCCCTGCGCCACTTGAAATTGCCGACGGCGGCCATTTTGTTCAAGAGTGGGGAGGTGACATTGCGAAGGCGGCGCTGGCGTCATTCGCGCAAGGCTGAAGCGGTTCGATGGCGGGTTGTCGTGGAGTTGAGCCAAGACATTCAAGGCCGCGCTCTTCCATGACTTGCAGGGCGTGGACGTAGCCTGCTTCGATGGCTTCGTCAAAAGCGTGCCATGAGCGCAATCCCAAACCTGGGAGAGGAGGATCAAACAGAAGGTCGGCTTGTTCGCGCGCCTGGCGGCGCTGGACTTCGTTGCCCACAGTGCCGGAGCGCATGAGGATCGAGACGATCGATGGCGCACCCTTCAGTTGCTGGCGGAACAGCGACAGCCATGGCTGGTCGCTAAAGTCCTCGCCTTCGGCGACCAGCGCTTCGTCGCCCGCGACGTCAATGCCAATGACCGGGCCTTGGGCAAATGTCGCCATGATGTCGACGGGCATGTTGTTCATCAAGCCCCCGTCGACGAGGAGGTTTTTCTCGTGGACCACCGGAGGAAGCAGACCCGGAATTGCGACGGTCGCCCTGAGGGCTTTCCAGAGCTGGCCTTCCTTATGGATGTGGGCGCGGCCCAGTGTCAGATTTGAAGAGACACAAAAATACATGCGGCTGAGATCTTCGATATTCACGTCGCCGAAGTGCTCGCGCAAAAGTTTGGAGACCTTCTTGCCACGCAGAACAGCAACCAGCGGCAGCGTGAAGTCGGACAAGGGGTTAGCATCGACAAAGGCGTGGCGAACGCGCCGGGATAGTTCCTTGTTGTCCCAGCCCATGGCGACGCCTGCGGCAATGATGGCGCCCATGCTCGAGCCGCCGACGAAATCGAAGGGGACACCGGCTTCCTGGAGGGCTCTGATGACACCGATGTGGGCAAAACCCCTGGCGCCACCTCCTGCCAAAACCAGGCTCACGGCCCGGCCAGACAGAATGCGGGCGAAGCGGGATATATCGCTCTTGTCGCCCTCGCGCAGGTAGTGATGCATGCCGACAGCCGTATTTGGGCCGAGCGGCGTGGACGAGAGGCCTGGTCCGCCAGACTTGCGCAGCAGAACGAGTTCCGGATGCTGACGCTTGAGGCGGCCCCGGGTTTCGGGATTGTGGAAGCGGTGCGCTATGGCTTCTCCCGCGTTTGCCACCAGGAATATGCGGTCGGCCTGGCGTACGCACAGCTGTGTCCAGGCGCTTTCCGGGGTGTCCCCAATATAGAGCACAACGTCGTTTGCGGCCTCGTGGTGGGCAAACCATTCACTTGGCCGGCCGGCGGCTTCGGGCCCGATGGCGCCGGCCTTGAGGGCGATGCCGCTAAAAGCGCGTGACAAATTCTCGCCGAAGGCCCGGCAGTCGATGCCCGGGTGAAGTGGGACGAAGGCGATGGTGCGCGCCGTCTGCGCGCCCACCGCACGACGGGTTGTATGGCGCAGACGGCGTATCAGAATCCGCATCAGGTTCAGTGACAATCGCGGATGGCGCGCAAGCAAGCGTTCAAATCTTGATTTGCTGATTCGCAAAAGTTCGCTGTCGCGCAACGCGATGAGTTTTGCCGAGTGGGCGTCGCCAGTTATGACTGACATTTCGCCTACGGTCTCGCCGGACGGTATTTGAGCAATGAAGTGATCGTTGCCGAGTTCGTCGGGCGTAAATACACCCAGGCATCCTGTCACCACGATGAATACGGCCTGGTGGTTGTCCCCATCCCTGGTCAGCACCGCGCCGCCCGGAAGTGAGAACCATTCCGAGCTTGCCAGCAGGGCGTTGAGGGCGCGTGGACCGATTTCGCGCGTGATCGGAAAGGAGGCGACGCGTTCACGTAGTTCAGGCGATATCGGAACTTGCTGATCGCTATTTGGCCGCAGGATGCCCATCAGGCGTGCACCTTGGGCCGCCGCTTCCTTGGCGGGTTGAGGAACCCAGCGCTTGAAATAGTCAAAACGGTTGTCGCTCATGGCGTACTCAGGCCGCCCTTGTCCAATGCGCGGGATCGAGCAGTTCGTTTGTGACCCTGGGCAGCACTGCGTTTACTTGCGCTACCTCCGCCGCTGTAAGCGCCAGGCGTTGGAAACGCGCGAGATTGAGCGCGAACTGGCTGGTGCTTTTTGCGCCGACGATCACGCCATCGATCCAGGGCTGTGCCCGCACATAGGCAATGCAAAGATCGGCGGGGCAGTCTCGATCCAAGTCTCTCGCTAGCGTCCATAGCTGGGCACGCATCTGATCGGGATCGATGCCGGATGCCGATGGCCAGCGTGCGCCGGGTGTTGCTGCGAGCAAGCCATGCATCAGGGCACTGTGCGCGTGCAGGGTGATGTTGCTGCGTGTCGCGAGGGCGTCGATCACCCCGCTTTGTTGCCATCGCCATTCGAGGGCGTTGAACTGCAATTGGATGTAGCGCACGTCGGCATTGGCCAGAGCGAGCAACGCGTCTTCGGGTGTGGCGACAGCAATGCCTAGGTCGAAAACTATTCCTTCGTCGCGAAGCTCCCTCAGCGTGCGCCAAACCAAGCCGTTGTGACACTTCAATTGGTTCACGTTGTGGACGAGCGCCACGTCAAGCCGGTTTGTGTTGAGGCGGGCACAGGAAACGTGCACGCTGTCGGAAATCAATCCGCGAATGGCACTTGAAGGTGTGCCCGTTGCGATAGGCGGCAGCTTCGTGACAATGCGTGTGCCGGCTGACGCTTGGAGCGCTTGGCCGATCCGCTGTTCCGACGCCCCGTACTCACTGGCGGTTTCGATCCAACGGATGCCAGCGCGCGTGGCCGCCTGCACGATCATCCGTGCCGCTGCCGCGCTGGCGCCATCAGGACGGCCCAGCTGTGCCGTGCCCAAAACCATTTCTGCGGATTTCTGAATTTTGCTCATCGGGCGGGAGCATCGCAGAGATGTGTATGCGGAACTTTAACCCAGTGGGTGTTTAGAACTGCGTAACTTTTAAGCTTTGGGCCAAATGCGCCAAACTGCGGATACGGTGAAAATAATCTTTGTCCCGACAAGGAAGTCGCCGCGGATAAACACCACATCGCTGGTTTTGTGAACGAGCGCGGGCAGACATGTCACGAGATCGCCCGCCTGAGCTGCAGCTATAAATTCGCTGTGCTGGCTGACCGTGACGCAGGGTGCGCGTTCTGTTGCGTCCCACAGTGTGTAGCCCAGAGCCGCATCGGCGAATGTCAGGAGTGCGCCGTCGTGAACTGCGCCCTGGGCATTGGAGTGACGATCATCCGCAAGGAATGAAAATTCGCGCGCACCGTCTCGTTTGCGTTCGAAATACGGCCCCAAAAATGCTTCGAAGGGGTCGAATTGTTCCGCAGGTTTCCAGCCTTCTGGAGCTGATACGGCGCGGGCTGGCGGCAGAGGTTTGCTGTTGTAACCGGACATGTCACTCGTTGCCCAGAATTTTCCAGAGGCCTGACGCGGTCAGGATGATCCGGGCGTCAACGCTGAGTTCAGATGAGATGAAGACGATCGAACGCGTCCTGCGGGCTATTGTGGCGACGCCCCTGATCCTATCACCGAGTTTCGCCGGTCCGATCAGATCGCAGTTGAGAGATATCGCTAGGGTCTTGTTATCTTGCAGCGCATCGCGAACGGTACGGTCCATGACGATGTCGGCCAGCGCCATCGCCATGCCGCCATGCAGAGTGCCGCCTCCGTTGAGGTGGATGTCGCGGACGTCAAAGATAAATTCAGTGCCATCGGCGGATTGCCAAACTGGCCCCACATATTTGCTGAAACCCTGCTCAGCAAAAACCGCTGTGTAACCCTCTAAATTTTCTGACATATTGTTTGCTTACATTGCCTTCTTCACAGGCAGCAGGTCATCGTAAACCGGCGTGCGCTTTTCCTGTTTGGCTTTGAAGCTCTCGAACATGTCTGCGGTTGGATTGAACATGCCGGCCTGCCAGGTTGCGATGTAGTCGAGTCCATCCCTGATCGAGTGGTCGCGGGCGTAGTTGATGATGACTTTCGAGCCGTGAACAGCGAGCGGCGACTTGGTTGCGATCTCGGCCGCCAGTTCGAGCACATGTTTCAGCATTTGGTCCTGGTTGTCGAAGAGTTCGTTGACCAGACCCAGCTCGTAGGCCCTGCGGGCCGGAAGGCGGCGGCCCGAGTAGGCGAGCTCGCGCACCAGCCCTTGCGGCAAAAGATGGCAGAGGCGGGGGAAAGTTCCCACGTCGGCGGTCATCGCCAGATTTATTTCCTGGATGACGAAGAACGAATCCGTGGTTGCGTAACGCATGTCGGCGCAGGTGCTCATGTCGACCGCGCCACCAACGCAGCCGCCCTGGATAGCCATCAGCACCGGCATGCGGGCTTCGTCGAGACACGAGAATGACTTTTGCAAGCGCATCGCCTCGGCCCGCAAGGCCAGACGCGAACGGCCGACTTCTCCGCGGCCGCCCGAAACACCTTGGCCATCGGTGAAAACCGACAGGTCCATGCCGGCCGAAAAGTGCTTTCCAGTCGACGAAATCACAATGGCGCGGGCTTTTGCCTCATCGTTGATTTGGTTCACGATTGCAGGCAGTTCGTTCCAGAACTCGCGCGTCATCGTGTTGAAGACTTCGGGGCGCTTGAGCTGGATGTGCGCGACTTTGTCCCTGGTCTCGACGTTGAAGCAGGTGGAGGTGGTCATCTTGAGCAGTCCTTGGTGGTGGCGATGGCGAATGGGGCGTTCATAGCACGGGTTTTTCGTTGCTGGACAGAGCGGCGGCTAGCCCCTATAAACCCGGCCCTTACAGGGGTTTCCCTCAAGCCTGGGTAGCTCAGTTGGTAGAGCAGCGGACTGAAAATCCGCGTGTCGCTGGTTCGATTCCGGCCCCAGGCACCACCCTTCGCCTTCGGCTTCGGGTGGCTTACGCCACTGATCATCAGACCGTCTCCACTGTTTGCCGGCCACGGATCGCCAGAATGCCGACGCCGGCGAAAGCGATCAGGGCGCCGAACAACAGCCGCGACGTCAGCGGTTCGGCGAGGACCCAGACTCCGAAAGCGACGCCCAAGATCGGCGAGAGGAGCGAGAGTGGTGCGATCAGCGAGACTTCGTAGCGTTGCAGAAGATAGTAATAGCCATTGTGGCCGATCAGGCTGGCGCCCAGGGCGGTGAAGAGGAGCGCGCCCCAGCCGAAGGCGTCGGCGTTCGCTATCGCGTCGAGCTGCCCGGTTTCGAAGAGGATGCTCGAGAACAGCAATAGCGGCGCGGTGACGACCGCAGTCCAGGATTGAAGTTGGAACATGCCAACGCCGGTCAGGCGGCGCATGAGGATCGCGGCGATGGCGCCCGACAGTGCGGCGGCGGCGGAAAACAAGACGCCAGTCAGCGAATCGAAAACATGGGGATCGAAGCTGATCACCGTCACGCCCAGAAACGTGCAGGCCATGCCGAGCCAGCGGCGCCATCTGACGACCTCGCCCAGGAAAATGATCGAGAGAATCGTCGCGAACGGCACGTTGAGCTGAACCACGACGGCCACCACCGAGGCCGCAGTCAGCGCTACGCCGATGAACATCAATGCGAAATGTATGGCGCCGTTGAACAGGGCGATGAGAACTACGTCGCGCATGCGGCCGGGCGCGAGCTTGAGGAACGGCGCCAGCACGATCATGAGAATCAGAAAGCGCAAACCCACAAACAGTAGCGGCGGCATCTGACCGACGCCGACTTTGGCCGCGACAAAGTTGAAGCCCCAGATTATGCAGATCAGGAGCATGAGCAGGAGATGTTGTGGCGCCATGGCGTGAATTGACCCCAACGGAATCCAATTTGCCAGGCTTTTGGACGCAGAACTGCCATGCGGGCCAGGTAATGGGTGATGCGGCCGGGCCGGGGATCGTGTTAAACCACGGCGAAATTCTCCAACGAAAAGAGATCTGTCATGCCTAAGGTCCCATCCATGCGCATTCACTTCAGCGACGGCACGTCGATGGATTTGCCGGAAAATGATTCGGTTCAGATTGTCTCGGCGGGGCCGAGCGACACGCCCAAAGACGGTTGGCCGAAGATTACTGGGGACGCGACGCCGGCGCTGTATGGCAAGCTGAACAAAACGCGGGCGGCGGCGCTGACGCAGGGTCAACATATGGTGACCTTTCGCGGTGTGCTTTTGATTGATGGCGCGCGCCGCATCTAAGTCGTGACGTCAAATTTGTAGAGCCAGTCCTGGCGGGCATGAACGACGCCGGGCGTGAGGCGTGCGGCCAGCCACATGGGGCCGTAGGTTGCGAGTTGGGCCGGCACTCCCCGCTTGTGATAGAGGCCGGTTTGGCTCCGGGCGCCGCGTTGAGCGTGGGTGGTGCGGGGTTTGCGCACGGCCTCATAGGCAGTTAGTGCCGCCGGGATTTCCTTGTTTGATTTGAGTTGGCGTGAGAGGACCCAGGCGTCCTCGATGGCCATGACTGCGCCCTGAGCCAGGAAGGGCAGCATCGGGTGGCAGGCGTCACCGAGCAGGGTGACGTGGCCCTGGCTCCAGTGCGCAAGCGGTTCGCGGTCGAAGAGGGCCCAGCGATGGGCCTCGCTTGCTTGCGCGATGAGTGCGGTGATGGGGTTTGACCAGGAGGCGAAATCGGCGGCGAGCTCTTTTATGTCGCCGCGTTCGGTCCAGCTCTCGTTTTGCCAATCGCTGCGTTCGACGACGCCGACGAAGTTCACCAGTTCGCCACGGCGCAGAAAATAGGTGACGGCGTGGCGGCCGGGGCCAACCCAGATGGTGGCGGTGGGCGGAATGAGGTTTTTGAGAATGCTGGAAGCGGGAACCACGAGGCGCCAGGCGACGTTCCCGGTGAAGCGCGGTGCGTCCGGCCCGAACAGCTGCTCGCGGACGCGGGAGTGGATGCCGTCGGCGCCGATGAGTACGTCGCCGCTGGCTCTGCTGCCATCGGCGAAGATGACGGTCACTGCGTCACCGGATTGTGTAAAGCTCGCGAGTTCCTTGCCATGATGCAAGGCGCGCGGCGGCAGGGCGTTTGCGAGGACTGAGAGAAGATCGGCACGGTGGATGTGATAGTAGGGTGCGCCGTAGCGGCGCTCTGCCTCGTCGCGCATGGGAATGGAGAAGAGCTTCAAGCCTGATCGTCCGAGCCGCATTTCAAGGGCTTGCGGGCGGAAGGCAATGGCGTCGAGTTCGGACTTTAATCCCAGACGTTGGAGAACTTTCACCCCGTTCGGGCTGATCTGGATGCCCGCGCCCACGGTGGTCAGTGCCGGGTTGCGTTCAAAGACCGTGACTTCGTGACCGGCTTCGAGCAAGCACAGTGCCGCCGTGAGGCCGCCGATGCCACTGCCTGCGATCAGCGCTTTCACTTAGCGGGCCACATTCACGGGCGGTTCGGGGACACTGGCGCGCTTGTTCAAGTCCTCGTCGGACATGGCGAGCATGAATTTGTAAGCTGCGGGCGGGTAGAGCTGGTGCGGCTTGGCGGCGTCGAAAGGCGGTTGGGGAAGTTTGCCGCCCTGCCCTTCATAGTTTGCGGGGTGTTTGAAGCCGGCGAGTTCGTCCGGGCCGATCCCCGCAAGTTTTACCACTTCGGGGTCGATCCAGGCTCTGGCGTCTATCGCTTCGGCCGAGGTTGCGATTTCCAGGGACAGGCCTTCAAGCCCACCGAAGTAAATCGATTTGCACATGCCGTGATCGATGGGGCCGAAGATGTTGATGCCGCGAGAGCGGATGCGGTCGCGCATGGCGAGAAGCGCTTCATCGCTGTCGACGTTGAAGGCGAGGTGCTGCATCGTGCCGGGGGCCGATGGCAGGCCTGGGTTGCCGGCGTGGCTGACGCCGATGGCCGGCTTGGTTGCAGCGATCTTTTCGTTTTGCACGAAGGCTATGGAGGCCGTGTCGTTGAGGCGCATGAAGCCGTGCCACGTGCCTTCGACGCCGTGCATCCAGTAAAGCGCTACCAGTTCCATGCCGAGCACGTCTGAGAAGAACTCGATCTGCGCCTTCATGTTGCCGGTCGAGATCGCTAGATGGTGCAGGCCGTTGGCGCGGGTCATGGGGTGGTCCTTGTTCGTGGCAGAGCGGAGAGTTTCATGAAGGGGCGAGGCGGTGCAACCCCGCGTCCTGCCGTCCTGTCACCGGCTCGGCACAAATGGGAAGCCAAATTATTCAGCGAAAAGAGGCGAGAGCAAAGATAAAAGTCACTGCGGCCTTCGCGCTTCGTGGTGCCGTTTTCATTGTGCTGCGGCGATGAGGGGAAGTCCCCCCCCGTACACCCCCCCTTTTTGCATGCAATTCTTGCAATAAGGCCATGTCATTTCTGGTTTTTGGCAGAAACGTGTAGAGCGGCAAGAGCAAACTGCGGCGGGCTGCCGCATGATTTTTTTGATTCCCTTGAGAGGATCTGTTCATGTTTTTTCCCTTGTACATCAGTCTGTATTATACGAACATATACGGAACATTATGACCAATGTCAATTGTCCCCTGAACATTCATTTTTGAGGAACGCCGCTATGGGCCTGACACTGCAAGATTATACCAAAGCCAAAAAGCTCACGCCTGCACTTGTGAGCGCATCGGGCATCAGTGAACATCGTTCGAACGCGGGTCCGTATCTGCGTATTCCGTATACGGATGAAGATGGCGCCCTGTTGGCCACACGTTACCGGCTTGATCTTAATGGGCCACAACGCTTTCGCTGGCAGACGGGATCGCAGCCATCGCTGTATGGACTGCAACGCCTGGGCGCGGCTCGCGCACAAGGGGCTGTGGTGATTTCGAGCAGCGAAAGCGATTGCCATACCTTGTGGGCGCACGATTTCGCGGCACTGGCATTGGTGCGGCCGGTGCACTGGCGGGAAGCGCGCGATGCAGCATCACTACGCGACGTACAAAAAATTTATGTGATTTCGCCCCGCACACTTGAAACGGAAGGTGCGGTAGTGCAGTGGATTCAAACTTCGGACATCCGCCATCGCGTGCACTTTGTGCGATTGCCCGATGGGATCAAAGATGTGAGCGACCTTTACCTGTCCAACACTGAGGGATTTAGAATTGCATTCTTGTGGCTGCTTCAGCAAGCCACGCCCTGGGAGGTGGTTGACAACCATCGCATAGCCAGAGTGGAACGCGAATTGTTTGGCCTGTGCGAAGGGCTGGCGCGGGAGGAGTGGATCCTGGGTGCCTTCCTGAAAAGCGTGAAGGCCTCGGGACTGGCGGGCGAAGAGCGGAATGCGGCGATGATTTTTCTGGCGCTGACGTCGCGCTTGCTCCGCGCACCTGTGTCGCTGGCTTTCAAAGGGCCGTCGGCGAGCGGAAAGAACTTCACCGTCAAACAGGTGCTGGCGCACTTTCCAGACGACGCTGCGATCAAAATAACCTCAATGAGCGAGAAGGCCCTGCTGTTCCTGAACGAGGACCTGCGCCACAAGCACATTGTGATTACTGAGAGCGACGGGGTGTCGAGTCAATTTCAAGATTATCTGATCCGCAGTTTGCTGTCGGAAGGGACGCTGGATTATGTCAGGGCCGAACAAGGGGCCGACGGGGCCATGACCAAGCGCTATGTGCGTCAAGGGCCTACGGGGTTGATCGTTACAACAACGAAAACAACCCTGCACCCCGATAACGAAACACGATTGATGACGCTGGAACCCGGCGAGTCGGCGGACTGCACGCGCGACGTGATGAGAGCGACCGCCGTGCGCAAGGACCAGGCGCCCAACATCGATCCGGTGTGGCCGGCGCTGCAAGCATGGTTGGCGATAGGTGAACGGCGGGTCTGCGTGCCTTATGCAAAAGCTCTGGCGGGGTTGATCCCCTCAGGTGCGGTGCGGACGCGGCGCGACTTTGAACATCTGCTGTCGCTGATCGAGGCGCATGCATTGCTGCACCGGGCAAGGCGCGAACGCGACGGCCATGGGCGCATTGTGGCGACGTTGAGGGATTACAACATCGTGCGCAGTCTGGTTGAGCCGATTTTCGCGCGGGCCGTGGGGGCGTGGGTGTCGCACGATATGCGACAGACGGTGAGAGCGGTGCGCATGCGCGCCGATCTTGTCGGGAAAGGATTGCGCGATATCGCGAAGGCCCTTGGCGTCGATTACTCCACCGCCAGCCGCCGCTGCAAGGCGGCGCTCGAGGCAGGGTTTGTGGTGAAGTATTAATCCGTCAATAAGTATGTTCATTTTCTTCTTGACGCTGTGAATCGGAAATGATTCTTTGAGCGTATGAGAAAAGACGACGCACGCAAACTT
>JAWXBO010000227.1:0-5638 GCA_034440175.1 Alphaproteobacteria bacterium | reverse complement strand
TTCTGCGATGTGAAGACCGGAATACCGGGTCTGCTCGACGGCACCGAACCCGCAAAAGTGGGCGACGCGGTGGCCCAGCTTGGCCTCGCGCATGTCGTGATCACATCCGTCGACCGCGATGACTTGGCCGATGGTGGCGCTGAACATTTCGCACAAACGATCAGGTCAATCCGCGCAGCCTCGCCGGGCACAACCATCGAAGTGCTGACGCCTGACTTCCTGCGCAAACCCGGCGCCCTTGAAGTGGTGATCGAAGCCAAGCCTGACGTCTTCAACCACAACCTCGAAACCGTACCGCGTCTCTATCTGAAAATCAGACCCGGCGCCCGCTACTTCGCCAGCCTGCGCTTGCTGCAACAGGCCAAGGAGATCGACCCCGCGACTTTTACCAAATCCGGCCTGATGGTCGGTCTCGGAGAAACCCGCGAAGAGGTCATGCAAGTGATGGACGATCAACGCGCCGCGAACGTCGACTTCCTCACCATCGGTCAGTACCTGCAGCCATCGCAGCGCCACGCCGCCATCGACCGCTTCTGGACGCCGGAAGAATTTGAAGGACTGGCCGGGATTGCACGCGCCAAAGGCTTCCTGATGGTCTCGGCCTCGCCGCTGACCCGTTCGTCCTATCTGGCGGGAGACGATTTCGAACGGCTGCGTACGGCGCGCCAAACACAACTCAGCCGCGGACAATGAAATCTTGCCGCGCCACCACGAGAATCGTCTGGTACCCTACAGCGACGAACAAATGTTCGCCCTCGTCGCCGACGTGGAACGCTATCCCGAATTTTTACCCTGGTGTGTTGCCACCCGTATTCGTTCGCGCGAAGGTAACACGTTCACCGCTGACGTTATCGCAGCCTTCGCCACCCTTCGCCAGCGCTACACCAGCCGCGTGATCCTTGACCCGGCGGCCAAAACCATCGTCATCGACTATCTCGACGGCCCCTTCGAGCACCTCACCAATCGCTGGCATTTCATTGCCTGCGCAGCCGGTTGCGAGGTCGACTTCGATATAGACTTCCGCTTCCGCAGCAAAACCTTGGAAACGCTGATCGCAGGCGTCTTCACACGCGCAGTCAAAAAAATGACAGCCTCTTTCGAAGAGCGGGCTCATACTTTGTACGGAAAGCAGAGCCAGCGATAGAAACTCAGGGTTTCTATTCAATGAACAAATGATTGTTGCATCTTGAAAGGCGAGTGCGAGCCCTCGTGTTCTCCTCCCAAGTGCTTTTCCACTTTAGTTGTCATGTTGCTGCGAAAACATTTATGCCATTGTCGAGACTTGCGCTTTGGGGGAGGCGCTTGGGATGGGGCAACGCGGATTTTCTATTCTTGGCGATATCGTCGCAACAATTGTGCTGGTTAGCGCGCTAGGCTTCGTTGCACATTTAGAGAGGGATGCCCGGTTAGTTCAGAAAGACAACAGTAGAAAATTTCTTCCGGTTTCACTGCCGGGGGCGGCGTCGGCGATGGTCGAATATTCTCAACCGGCAGTCCGTCCAGACGATGCTACGGCCGCTGAGCAACGGGCGCAGTACGCAGCAGACGTGCCAAAGTCGATTGTCGAACTACAACAATTTCGCCACATCCAAACCATAGTGCTACCAGACAAGCAGGGGTTCGCAACGTTGAGCAACCTCAATCCTGACATCAATGCAGCGTTCCTGCTAACCGTTGGTTTGGGCGGCGGTGCCGGACTTGCCCGCTACCATATCGAGAATCCGCGTAACAAAGTCCAACGCCTGACTCTTGTGGCTGAAGCTTTTCCGGCGCTGAACCTGATTACCGGCAACACAGTAACACCATGCGAGTTGTGGTCAGGGAAACCCAGCATGTTGGAGAAGGCGAGCGCTTCGCCGCTTCCTTTCGCGCCGTTGTGCGACGGACAGCTCCTTTTACGAAATCGGGTGACGGGACACCGCACCAATTTGGAACTGGTCACAGATTTGTTGAGAGACAATGTTTGGCGTGGCGAAGATATCGTCGGATTTGTGCGCGATGTCTTTTTCAAAGATGCATTTCGGGAAACCGGCCACGCGGAGAACCTTGAAGGAGCGCCGCCTGCCGAAGTGCTGACGCCTGCATCGCTGAGCGCGGCCTACGCGAATAAGGCCGTCGTCCCCAGAGACCTCGCGATCGATGTCGGCGCGCCGCCTTCGCGTCAACTGGGTTTAGGGCGGTGGTACGCGGTGCGTCAGTTGCAAGGTGTATTTGTCAGCGTCATGCAGCCGCAAGCGGTAAGCGAGGCAATCATTGAACGCGGCAAGTCGCTGCTAAACAATTTGGACCCGGCAGAAGCGTCTGCGTTCAACTATTTGGTGGCGTTCGACCTATCGCAGTATGATCTCCAGTATGCCATCGGCACTGAGCATCCCAGGCTTGGCTGGTCGCCGCGCGCGCTATCTCCCAACAGCAAGCTGCCGGGCCCCGATGGTATCTCGAACCCCGCGCCCATTGTTACAACAGGCATGCTGAGCCCTGCATTGCTCGGCCGTGTTGTTGGGACATTTACCGGAGGCTTTAAGCGCGAGCACGGTGCCTTTAAGCATGGTGACCTTGCCAAGGCCAACCACAGCTCGCATTACGGATTCATTGAAAATGGAGTTGTATTCAGCAAACTTCATCCAGGTCTGGCGACTTTGTATGTGCTCGACGACGGCACGGTGCAGATGAAAACCTGGACGGACGGCGACAACCGTTTTCTCGCACGAATTAGGTTTGCGCGGCAAAACGGTGTCGCCCTGGTTGAAAGCGATGCAACGGGTCAAAATCCGGTCCCCGGCCCCTTCGTGGCCAAGTGGGGATTGGGCAATTGGTCGGGATCGGCGGATGCGAAATTACGAACATTGCGCGGAGGGGTGTGTTTCCAGCAGGCCGGATCCAAACAGTTCCTGATCTACGGATACTTTTCGACTGCTACGCCATCGGCAATGGCGCAAGTGTTTCAAGCCTATGGATGCCGGTATGCAATGCTGCTCGACATGAATTCAATCGAGCACACCTATCTCGCCCTCTATGCGAGACACGGCGACAAGATCAAAGTCCAGCATCTCGTAAGCGGCATGGCTGGAATCGACAGGAATGTGAATGGTCAATTGCTTCCAAGATTTGTTGCCTATCCGGACAATCGAGACTTCTTCTATTTCGTCAAGCGGGAGACTGGTCCATGAAGTTGCGTTTGGTCATCAGCACACTCTGCGTGATGCTGTTATCCGCAGTCGTTGTCGGGGGGGCCGATTCCACGCTGCAGCAGCAAAACGAGCAGCTTTTTAAGCAAATGGCCGGCACGCTAGGATTGAGCGGCGAACAAATCACCAGGATTCGAGGCATCTTCGCGCGTTCGGGACGTATGGGGCAGGGCAACCCGTCAATAACAGTACACCCGGTCACGCCCGCGCAGTGTTTGGCTCGGCTGGAGCGCGAGGGCAAGAGTTACAACAACCAGGGCTTCGAAAAGATCTGCGGTTCGAAATTTATGGCGCCGCTTTATGATCCGGAAACTCAGAAACCAGAGGATGCCAAGGTCTGCATAGATCAATTTGAATTTCCAAGCATCCCATGCACCTATCCCGTGGTCTGGACAAAGGCCAGCGAAGCCGCAGAGGTCTGCGAGGCACAAGGAAAGCGCATGTGCGATGCCCATGAATGGGAGGGTGCATGCGCAGGCAGCCTCCAACCGCCGGACTATGAGTTTGATCTGGCCCGCGGTCTCGATGGACATTCGGCATTCAATCGCTTGCGTGCCGCCCACAACAACCGGTTTAGCTCGAGCCAAAGCTGGAGCTATGGTCCTGCCTATCGCAAAGGTGTGTGTGGCGCGAATAGCTTTAAGAGCAGCGGCTGCAATGGTGGAGAGTGGGGCAGCTGCGGTTCGAACACCTATCCCTCGGGTGAGTTTCATGACTGCCACAGTGTGCTTGGGGTTTATGACATCAACGGTAATGCGGCCGAGCACATGAATTTACCGGTTGCTCCGGAGCAAATGAGCAGCCGCGGAAGCAAAACATTGGGCCACACTGAGATGAAGGGCAGCTGGTTTATATGGGACAAAATCCGTGCGCACGAGGACTGGTGCCGCTGGCGCGCACCGTACTGGCACGGCAGCCGCGTTAGAAATTCAGGAAGTCACGCGAACTATCATCTCGGGTTCAGGTGCTGCAAAACTATGGAAGCGCGGTAACGACTGCGCGGCAGTGCTGCTCACAGACCCAGCCGCTTGAACAGCGCCTGCGGGATGTTGCGAATGATGAACATGATGAGTTGCCAAAAGTGGGGCGTATAGAGTGTGTTTGTTTTGCGCTCGATTGCCCTTACAATTTGCTGGGCAACTTGATCAGGTTGCGCGAGGAGCGCAGCCGGTAGCGCAAGTCCCTTTGTCATGGGGGTATCGACGAAACCTGGCTTGATGGTCACGACGTGAACTCCCGCCTTGTACATCCGTGCGCGCAGCCCTTCGCAAGCCGTTGACACCGCAGCCTTCGCGGCGCCGTAGAGATAGTTCGATGCCCTCCCTCGGTCGCCGGCAACAGACGAAAGGACGGCCAATGTTCCAGTGCGCTGGAGTTCAAGTTGCAAGGCCACCACGTTCATCAGTGCGATAACGGATGTGCAATTCGTTTCAAATTCCTTGAGTGTCAGGGCGGTGCTGTGCTCACTGACCTTTTGAACGGGCAAATTGCCATAGCTAATCAAAGCAACGTCGATCTGCTTGAGGGCGCCCACAGCGTGTCCAAACATTGCCGGATGAGCACCGTACTCCGTTGCGTCCATTGCATGCACTGTGACCGATCTCGCCCCGCGCGCGCGCAAGTCGGCGGCGGTCTGATCGAGCTTGCTGGCGTTGCGTGCGACCAGAAAAAACTCACAATTGCGTCCGGCCCATAGTCTCGCGCACGCCACGGCGATGGCCGAGTTCGCGCCGATGATCAAGATACGTTTCATTTCGTCACTCGGTCCCAAAAGCGAGAGTTCATGGCGGGATCGCGAAGCGCTTCCACTTTTTCCCATGCAGGATAAAAGTTTCGAAAATCTTTTCCACTCATGTGCGCGTCCTTAGCGGGGTAGAGCCGTCCTCCAGCCTCGCGAACAATAGCGTCCAAATTCGGGAATAGTTGGTTCTCGAGAGTATCGGCTTGCGGGAAGTCGAGCGCCAGCGAGGTGCCTGGCATTGGGAACGACATCAGTCCCGGCGAGGCGATGTCGCCGCAACGCTTGAGCACCGCAAGGAAAGACGCCTCACCCGCATGTGACGTTACGCGCAAAACTTCACGCATCGCTACTTCTGCTGCAGCGTCCGGGATGACGCACTGGTACTGTTGGAATCCGTTGCGGCCATATATCCGGTTCCAGTGCAGGACGCGGTCCAATGGGTAAAAAAACTGATCGCACCCCATTCGCCGTTGCGTTCGCCGAACAGATTGGCGGCGCCAATAAACCTCGTTGAACGCTCTTGAAGTTACTTTGCTGATCATGGAAAAGCGCGGAGTCAGCGGAACTTGAATCTTCCATCGATCATCGACCTCAAGACTGCCGTCAACTGCATGGTCGCCAACGACGAATACGCCGCGCCCCGTATTCGTTCCGGTAGCCAGGCAGTCAATCCAAGCGACACTGTACTCGTGCAGATGGTCGAGCTCAG
>JAWXBO010000226.1:0-3921 GCA_034440175.1 Alphaproteobacteria bacterium | reverse complement strand
GGGCCAGGCGAAAGACGGGCAACACATCCTCATTCGTGCCAAGCACACGGCGGCCGGCAAGCACTATGAGGCATTCCTACTGGATCACGACGACCCCCGGGTGAAGGCAAACGATTAGCCGCGTCGCTTTTTTGGGGGGACTTGTGCAATTCCCTGGTGACTCCGCCACCGTTCGGCTAAAACCGCCGGGCGGAATAATAAGGAACATACTATGAGATCGCATTACGCAACGCTTGTGTTGAGCGCCGCCATCATCCTGAGCGCGTGCGGCGGATCCAGCCCCACGACCCAAACCACACCGGCAACGGCCGCCGACGCGGACAAGTTCGTCGCCGAGATCAATGCCGACTTGAGAAAAATGACGCCGCACTTCAGCGCCTCGCAATGGCTGCAGGCGACCTATATCACCGACGACAGTCAGATGATCGCCGCCAAGGCGACCGAGGAGTTTCTGGGCTGGCAGGCCCGCCGCGTCGAAGAATCCAAAAAATTCAACGGTGTCACCGGGATGAACCCGGATACGGCGCGCATGATCATGCTGCTCAAAAATGTGTCCGCTCCCGCACCGACGGATCAAGCCTTACAGGCCGAGCTCGCAAAAATTCTCTCCAAGATGGAAGCCAATTACGGCTCAGGCAAATGGTGCCGCGGCGAGAACGATTGCCTCAACCTCACTGAGATCGAAAAAATCGTCAATGACCCCGCGCTGACACCGGAGATTCGCGCCGCCGCCTGGAAGGGCTGGCACGAAACCTCGCGCCCGATCCGCAAAGACTATCAACGCTTCGTCGAAATCGTCAATCAAGGCGCCAAGGAAATGGGCTTCGCCGACACCGGCGAGGTCTGGCGCGGCGGTTACGACATGACGCCGGCGGCCTTCGCCCAAGAGACCGAACGCCTGTGGGCGCAAGTGTCCCCGCTTTACCAAGAACTGCATTGCTACGTGCGCGGCAAGCTCAATGCCAAATACGGCGACGCTGTCGTGGGCAAGACCGGCACGATCCCGTCCCATCTGCTGGGCAACATGTGGGCCCAGCAATGGAGCAACATCTATCCGCTGGTCGAACCGTTCAAGGGCATCGCCAGCCTCGACGTCACCAGTTCCCTGAAAAGACAGCGCGAGGCTGAGTTTGCCCGCCTGAAGGCCGCCAATCGCCAGGCCCGAACGCCTGAAGCCATCGCCGAACTTTCACATCAGGCCGACGCCGAGATGTCGGTGAAAATGACAAAGACCGCCGAAGATTTCTACGTCTCGCTGGGCATGCAAAAGCTGCCGGACTCGTTCTGGAAAAAATCCATGCTCACCCGTCCACGTGATCGCGAAGTCGTCTGCCACGCCAGTGCTTGGGACATGAACATGGCCGGCGACGTGCGCATCAAGCAATGCATCGAGCCTAACGAAGACGAACTCACCACGATCCACCACGAGCTCGGCCACATCTACTACGACCTGTCCTACAACCCATTGGAACCGATGTTCCAGGGCGGGGCGCATGACGGCTTCCACGAAGCCATCGGCGACACGATTACCCTGTCGCTGACGCCGTCGCATCTGAACAAGCTCGGCCTGGTGCCAGCACAAAAGGTCGATCCAAAGGCGGTCATCAATTCGCAAATGAAGTGGGCGTTGGACAAGATCGTGTTCCTGCCCTGGGGCAAACTGGTTGATCAATGGCGCTGGAAAGTCTTCAGCGGCGAGATTGCGCCCGGCCAATACAATGAAGGCTGGTGGAAACTGCGCCAGCAATATCAAGGTGTCACCGCACCCGTCGCGCGCAGCGAAGAAGACTTCGATCCTGGCGCCAAGTATCACATCCCCGGCAACACACCCTACACACGCTATTTCCTGGCCTTCGTGCTGCAGTTCCAGTTCCAAAAGGCCCTCTGTGACAGCGCAGGCTTCAAAGGCCCGCTGCATGAATGCAACGTGTATGGCAACAAAGAGGCCGGCAAGAAGATGATGGCCATGCTTGCGGCCGGCGCTTCAAAGCCATGGCCCGAGACTCTGGAAAAACTCACCGGCGGCAAAGAAATGAATGGCGCGGCGCTGATCGAATATTTCGCGCCGCTGATGGGTCATCTCAAGGAGCAGAACAAGGGCCAGACCTGCGGCTGGGCCAAGTAACCCCCTCAGGAGAAATCCGCCCGCCGCAGACAACTGAGAACTGTCCCGAAGCACAATAACGCGGCCACTGTGGCCTCCGCGTGCCTGCCGCCGGTCATGGAATTCGCTAACGTTGCAAACTGTTCAGCGTAGTTTTTTCCGTTTGGAGGGTTTTCATGCGCCGTTTCCTTTCCGCCATTGTCGCAGTGGCCCTCGCGGCAGCAAGTCTTCCCGCTCCCGCACAATCAGCGGATACTGCCAATATTACGGCGTTCACCGTCGAGAATGTCTCCTCGATTATCACCGAAGCCGGTGGCACGAAAATCGAAGTCAATAAAGAGGCTGACGTTACTTTCATCAATTTCGAACTTGGGGGTCACACTTACTCTTATTCAATCCGCACCTGCGATATTGCGCCGGAAGTGCCGGGATGCCTCGGACTGCTTATGGCGATCGGATTTGGCATGGAGTCCCCGTACTCACTGGAAACCTTCAACGGTTTCAATCAAGTTTTTCCACTCGTGACCGCCGTAAAGATCGATAGCAAAACGCTGGCATTTGGCCGTTACGTCTTTTCAGCGGGCGGGCTGACACGCAACAACATTGCAGCCAACATGGGCTTGGTCATTGGCGCCCCACAAGCCTTCGCATCCTATCTGAAATCTCAAGTCATCGCGTCGGGCGCTCCAGGCAATGCGAATCTTTCTCTGGCCGGTGCCGCGACCCAGTTACGGCCGGTAAAACTAACGCGTGCACAGGTGCGCGGCCTTTTGGACGACACCATTGTCCGCAGCAACCTGCAACTGCGCTGAGACCGGTTTGACCTTGGCCTCGGGCCGCCTTGGCAGCCTCTTTCATCAGGCCTTGAGGTCACAGACTCTCGGCGGTGGTCTCGGCACTCATAAACCCTAAAACGAAGAAACAGGCAGGTCCACGCGACAACGCCAGGAATCGCCAGTCAGTTGTAAGTTAACAGGGGCTTTTCCCCATTACTGTGTCCTGCCGGATACCTCACAACTCTCAGGCGAATGCTAGTTCAAAAGCCGGGATCGCCGGAGTTGAGGCGGCTGAGCTGGGGGGCTTGGATGGGGTGGCCGTGGTGGCCTGTGGCGCTGACGGCCGCGGGTCTCGTTTCAGCAACATGTGTTGAGGCCGAAGAAACACTGACGGCGGCCCCGGCAGTGAACAACACTGCGATGTTGGAAACCTCCGCGCGCCTTCGCATGGGCTGGACGGAAATCGCCTTTCGCGGCAACCGGCCCAAGGCCTGGGACGCAACCATGTCACCGGAACTTCGCGCGACGCTGCGCGTGCTTTCGGGCCTCTTCGAAGCCAAGCTGGAAGTGGGTGTGCTGTCGGATCACTTTACCGCCTTCAGCGACAGCAACACCGACAGTCTGCGCGGCGAAGTGCAGTTGGGTATCAATACCGGCGCGTGGTCATTGCTGGCGGAATGGAAAACGCGCGACGTATTCGAGCCCGGCTACGACGATTTTATCACGGGACTAAACACCTACGACCTCCGCCTGAGGAACCGTTTTACCGCAGAACTGTTCGCGGAGCTGCCGCTTGGACTTTTTCAGGCGTCGCTGGCCGGAGGCTACGTCGCCTCAACGCCACATATGTTCGCGCGCTATTTCACCGAACTTGAGCTTGAATGGGTCCAGAGAGTTTCCGGCGGCTTTGCCGTGATGGTGGCGCCCAAACTCGAACTTAGCGACTATACCCTGAATCCGCGGTAATCCGAAAAACTTGTTGCGGCCCGCCGATTTTTGGATTCGTCTGGGGGCATGATTCGTCCCGGCTTTCTTTCCCCT
>JAWXBO010000225.1:0-3502 GCA_034440175.1 Alphaproteobacteria bacterium | reverse complement strand
GCCGGCGACAACCCCAACATCGTCATGACCGGGCTTGACCCACGGCTGTCGGCGCGTCGATGTGAGCCTCCAAGTCCAAAAAAGCTCGTCATGGCCGGGTCAAGCCCGGCCATGACGATGTTGGGGTTGTTGTTGACTCACATGTTACTGCCGGTTGGTACTAGGGCATTGAAAATATGCTTGACGTATCTCGTACTTTCCGATACCGATTTGCAATGATTATTGGCTATCGGGATGCCCGCACCGAACGCTTCGCCCGCGGTGAGATGGTGAAGGCGTTTGAACCTTTTCGGCGGCAAGCGGAGAACCGTCTTGAGCGGCTTGACGCGGCGCGCGACGTGGCCGATCTCGCCGCGTTGCCGGGCAACCGGCTCGAAAAGCTTGGGGGCGATCGAAAAGGGCAATACAGCATTCGGATCAACGACCAATGGCGAATTTGCTTTGTATGGCCGGAACGCTCACCGGGACCGGCCAACGTTGAAATCGTCGACTATCATTGAGGGACCCATGGCACGCACACCTATTCATCCTGGCGAGATATTGGCGGAGGAGCTGGCGGCGCTGAATGTTTCAGCGGCGGAGCTTGCACGGCATCTGAACGTTCCCGCCAATCGGATTACGGGGATACTCAACGGCGCGCGCAGCGTCAGCGCCGACACGGCGCTTCGCCTTGGGCACTGGTTCGGCACGAGCGCGGAATTTTGGTTGAACCTCCAGAAGTCGTTTGAACTCCGGTTGGCTGAAAGCGAAAAGGGCCGCGAGATCAAGCGGCTGCCTCGACGGGTGGCGTAGTCTTTCGTTCAGCCAGGCAAACTAGAGCAGACGCCCACCGCATGACGCTTGAAGAAATTTATTACATCGGCCAGGCCGTCTCGGCCTCCCTGGGACCGCCGGCGTCCTCGCCGGCTCTTGCCGACGCATCAAGCGGAACACGAAGTTGTCCTCGGCGCAGTACAAGACCGCTCGGATAGAGCGACGCGTCCTCTGACCGACGGCCGGCGAGGACGCCGGCGGTCCCGGCAAGTGGCCCCTTTTCTCCACGTACGGCAGCCGGCCTCCGCCTCGCTCGAAAGGATCAACGCCCACCTTTTGAGGGTTCTCACCTATCTGCGGACGTCGCCGGACGTGGTCATTTGGGTTGGTAGCCAGCTTGATCGCCGTAGAACCGGAAATCACTGGAAATGCCTTCAATCGAATCGAACCAGTTTCGGAACTCCTCTGAGTGCCAATGCGAGCGCACGTTCCACCAGGCCTTAACACCGGGCTGGGTAACCAATCCCTTCACTTGTTGCTCGACGCTGTGCCAGTGCTCCTTATCGAGTTGACCGTGCAACCATTGCACGCGCGAAGCTTCGAAGAAGCGCACCAAGGTACTGAGGAAAACCGTGAACCTTACGCGTTCGTTCTCGGTTAGCTGATCCAGACCCTGAAGGCCCGTTCTCCAGATGTGTGCCGCATCGTCGGTTCCACCGGCAAACACCCCCAATTGAATCAACAATTGAGTGTGCGCCGTCGACGTCGCTGCGCGCATGGATCTGGCATTTTGACGCAGTTGAATCCCGACAAACGCCAGCGATGCGACGAGCGCCACTGCCGCAACGATTTGACTGATGAAATAGGCGACTTCGAGTGTCATTGCATGATCCTTAAAAGCCTCTCTCGAATTAAAGGGACGCTATACTTATCTCTCATCCCACACACCCCTCATGCTTCGGCTTGGGGCCGGGTTTTTGCTTGGTGAGTTTGCGGCCCAACCGCTTTTCAATCTGCTTGAGGAATGAGCTCGAAGCGAGTGGCCGCCCCGTTCGCTCGTCCGCGTTGTTGTTCCCGGTTGCCACGCTGCGTGACATGGTGCGGGCAATCGGGAACAACAACGCGAGCGATCCGAGGCATGCGCGAGTTTGCCCGACGGGGGCCGGTATGTCAATTAAGTATAGCGTCCCTTTAATTTCCCACACCTCGACACTGGCTTGCTTGCAGCCCTGGGCCAGCAGTTCCTTATAGCGAACATAGTCGTCGTCTTCGAAGAATGTCTTTTGCCGCCGGTTGCCACGCTGCGTGACATGGTGCGGGCAATCGGGAACAACAACGCGAGCGATCCGGGTCACGCGCGAGTTTGCCCGACGGGGGCCGGTATGTCAATTAAGTATAGCGTCCCTTTAATTCCGAGGCGATGGCGAGGGTGGACCAAATCGCCGCGGTCGTAGTGTCGACGGACCTGAAAACTTCAATGACACGATCGACTGTTTGAGTCTCAAGGGCGGCGGCTCGTGCCGCTACGGTGCTCCGGCTGGAAGTCGCCCGAGAGCGGACGTCCGGCCGCGTGAGTTAGCGCGCTAGCCCGGTCATCATCCTCTCGAACGATCCCATCGGCTCCGGGATAAGGTCGATCTTCTTGAACGGTGTCGCGAGAAAACGGTCCACTGTGCTGTTGAATTGCTCGGGGTCATCGTACGGGATCAGGTGCGTCCTGTTCGGGAAGATCGCCAGCTGCGCGTTCGGCAGGCTCTTGTAAATCGTGACGATGTGTTCGAGCCGGACAAGGTCGTTGTCGCTCGCCAGCACAAGCGTTGGCGCCGTAACCTTGGCAAGCATGGCAGGCAGAATGTTCGGCTCCTTCAGCATCATGCCCACCACCTTGAGCTGGCGTCGGCCTTGCGGAGTGTTCTTTGCCTCGTCGGGCAGCTCCATCATCGACTTGATCAGCGCGTCGACCTCCGGATCGAACGCTTCCGGACCCGGGTTGAGGTTTGCGGCCATTGAGATGATTTTCTTCACTTTGCTGGGATGACGAACGCCCAGAAGCAGGGCTTCGATGCCGCCATCGCTCCAGCCCACCACATCCACCGGACCGAGCTTCAGGTGATCGATCAAAGCCGCGAGGTCGTCCGTCATCTTCTCATAGGTGATCGGCTCCTGGCTGTCGGCGGACCGCCCCTGGTCGCGGCTGTCCATCGCGATCACTTTGTACTTCGCCTTGAAGTGGTCGATCTGCGCTGCAAGCGTGCCGATGCTGGCGCCATTCCCGTGCACCAGCAGCAGCGGTTCACCCTGGCCGTAGGTCTCGTAGTAAAGCGTCACGCCATCGTGGACGAAGGTCGCGCCGGCATCCTTGTTGGCGCCATAGGGGGTTGCCACGGCGTCCGCCGTCTTGGTTTCCCGGGGCGAGCATGCGACGGCGAGGACGAGCACGGCGGTGAACGACACGGCAGTCAATAGTCGCTTCATGTAGACTCCCAAGGTTGGCGTTCCGGTTGCTGCAGCAAGCGGTGCAAGCGATCCTCGGAAGATTGCGATACGCTGTCAAGCCCACCCCCCGAGGCCGTTGTCGCGTATGGGCCAAAGATGCCCTGATGGACAGATCATTGCCAGCGTCCGGAATCCCCGCAGTGTTGAAAGCTATAGCCTCTTCGCCGCCCAGATGACGCGTCCGATAATATTCACCTCCTCGGCGTCGCGCTCGTAAGTCTGATACTCGGGATTGATCGACTTGATGACGATC
>JAWXBO010000224.1:0-14878 GCA_034440175.1 Alphaproteobacteria bacterium | reverse complement strand
CCGCATGTCGGATTGTTTGGCGCGCAATCGCTCGTGATTTTCCCGGGACCGCACGCTTACGTCTCGCCAAGTTGGTACTCAGACCGGACGACCAATGTGCCGACGTGGAATTATGCGGCGGTGCATTGCACTGGCGTGCCGCAGCTGACCGGCGGCGATCAGATCGAGCATTTGCGATTGATGGTTGCGCGTTATGAAGGCGCGAGGCCGAACGGGTGGAGCATCGATGAACTCAAGGCTGAGTTGCGCGAGAGCCTGCCACGCGGGATCGTTACGTTTCGCATGGAGATCGCGCGGATCGAGGGTAAAGCGAAGTTGTCGCAGAACAAGCTGCGCGGCGAGCGCGAGCGAGTGATCGCAGGGTTGAAGGCTGCCGGTGAAACCAGACTGGTCGCGCTAATGCAGTCAGAAATGGAAAAAGGTTGAGTTCAAATAATCTTGGAAAATTGGAGGACGCCATGACTGAATGTTTTGTTTACGACACCGTACGCACACCGCGTGGTAAGGGGCGCAAAGACGGGGCGCTGCACGAAGTAACGGCGCTGGAACTGGGCAGCCAGGTGCTGCGCAACATCCGTGATCGCAACAAGCTTGATACGTCTATCGTTGACGATGTGATCTTTGGCTGTGTCGATCCGGTTGGCGAGCAGGGCTCGAACATTGCGCGCATTGCGGTGCTGAACGCGGACTATGCGGAAAGTGTTGCAGGGGTGCAGATCAACCGGTTCTGTGCTTCGGGACTTGAGGCCTGTAATATGGCGGCGGCGCAGGTGATGTCGGGCCAATCCGACATGACGATCGGCGGCGGCGTCGAGTCGATGAGCCGCGTCGGCATGGGCGCTTCGGGTGGTGCGTGGGCGACGGACCCTTCGATTGCGATCAAGAGCTATTTCACGCCGCAGGGTATCGGTGCCGATTTGATTGCGACACTGGATGGTTTTTCGCGCGACGATGTGGATGCTTATTCGGTTGAAAGCCAGAAGCGGGCGGCGAATGCCTGGAAGAATGGCTATTTCAAGAAGTCAGTGACGCCCGTGAAGGATATCAACGGGCTGACGATCCTGGACCGGGACGAGCACATGCGGGCGGATACGACGATGCAATCGCTCGCATCGCTTCAGCCGGCGTTCGCAATGCCGGGCGAGTTTGCCTTCGACGCGGTGGCGCTGCAGCGCTATCCGGAAGTCGAGCAGATCAATCATGTGCACCATGCCGGCAATTCGTCGGGCATCGTTGATGGCGCCGCGGCGGTCCTGATGGGCACGAAAGAAGCGGGGCGTTCGACCGGCTTGAAGCCCCGCGCGCGCGTACGGGCCTTTGCGTCGATTGGCTCGGAGCCGTGTATCATGCTGACCGGACCGGCGTTGGTCACTCAGAAAGTGCTGAAGCGCGCCGGCATGACGGCGAAAGACATTGACTTGTTCGAGTTAAACGAAGCGTTTGCTTCCGTGGTCATGCGCTTTATGAAAATCATCGACGTTCAGCACGACAAGATCAACGTCAATGGCGGCGCCATTGCAATGGGGCATCCGCTGGGTGCCACAGGGGCCATGATTTTGGGAACGGTGCTCGACGAACTGGAACGGCGGAATTTGAGCACGGCGCTGGTGACCCTGTGCGTCGGTGCCGGCATGGGCACCGCAACGATTATTGAGCGCGTTTAAGCACCTCAGCCTTCAAGGGAAAATGATCATGGAACTCAAGACATTCAAATGGAATCAGGATGCGGATGGAATCGTCACGCTGACGTGGGACGATCCGGATCGCTCGATGAATGTGCTATCCAACGCGGCACTGAAAGACATTGGCTCAGTCATTCAAAAAGTGGCGAGCGATGCCGGCGTGAAAGGCATTATCATCACATCCGGCAAGGACAATGGTTTTTGCGCCGGGGCGGCGCTGGACGAGATGGAAGGTGCTGCCAGCGGTACGGGCGCGCCGAAGTCTGATGAAGACCGCGTGCGTGAGCGCTACAACGGCGTGGTGCAATTCAATCAGTTGCTGCGCAAATTAGAAACTTGCGGGAAGCCGGTTGTAGCGGCGCTCAATGGACTTGCTTTGGGGGGCGGGCTTGAGGTGGCGCTGGCCTGTCACTATCGGGTCGTTGCCGACAATCCGCGTATTCAATTGGGATTGCCGGAGTCCAAAGTAGGTCTATTGCCAGGCGGCGGCGGAACGCAGCGTCTGCCGCGCCTGATGGGAGCGCAGGCAGCGCTGAGCCTGATCATGCAAGGCAACCCAGTTGATCCAAAGACCGCTGTTGCGCAGAAGATCGTGCATAAAGTGGTTCCGGCCGATCAGTTGATTGCTGAAGCAAAGCGCTGGATCAAGGAAACGCCCGATCCGGTTCAGCCGTGGGACAAGAAAGGATTTGAAGTTCCAGGCGGATTACCAAATGAAAAAGGCTCGTCGACTGTGTTCACGATGGGCAACGCGCTTTACCGGAAGACGTCGTTCAATAATTATCCGGCGCAGCGCTATATCCTGTCTTGTGTGTATGAAGGTCTCGCCGTACCTATCGATGCAGGTCTGCGCATTGAGGCGCGTTATTTCACTAAGCTTTTGATGGACCCCGCTTCGCGAAACATGATCAGGTCGCTGTTCCTGTCCATGCAAGATTTAAACAAGGGAGCCCGCAGGCCTGAAGGCGTTCCAGCGACGAAGGTCAAGAAACTCGGTGTGCTTGGGGCGGGCATGATGGGTGCCGGCATTGCCTTTGTATCGGCACAGGCAGGAATGGAGGTTGTGCTGCTTGACACTACTCAAGACGCGGCCGACAAGGGAAAGGCCTATTCAATTAAATTGCTCGATGGGCAAATTTCCAAAGGCCGTTCCACGGAAGCCAAGAAAATTGAGCTGCTTGACCGCATAAAGCCGACCACGAGTTACGTAGACTTGACGGGCTGCGAACTTGTTATCGAAGCGGTATTTGAAAACCGTGAAATCAAGGCCGATGTCACGAGGAAGGCTGAAGCACAGCTCGGCGTGACGTCGGTTTTTGCTTCAAATACATCGACGCTGCCAATTACGGGACTTGCTGAAGCGAGTGTGCGGGCCGAGAATTTTATGGGCATCCACTTCTTTTCACCGGTCGATAAAATGCAGTTGGTGGAGATCATTACGGCCAAGAAAACCAGTGCCTATGCGTTGGCGGTGGCGGTCGACTATGTGAAACAAATCAAGAAGACCCCGATTGTTGTCAACGACAGCCGCGGCTTCTACACGTCGCGCTGTTTTGGAACTTATGTCGGTGAAGGTCAGGAAATGCTGGGCGAAGGCATTGCTCCGGCGCTGATTGACAATGTGGGACGCATGACAGGTATGCCGCGCGGCCCGCTTGAGCTCGCTGACGACGTGGCGCTTGATCTGGCGTACAAAGTCCGCCAGCAGACCAAACAAGATCTCGGCGACAAATATGAAGCAGGGCCAGCTGATACACTGATTGAAACGATGGTGGGCAAACTCGGACGGCTTGGCCGGAAGAACGGCAAAGGCTTTTACGACTACCCGGCCGATGCTGGTGGCAAGAAGCGCTTATGGCCAGGTCTTAAAGACATAGTGAAATTGAAAGTGACTTCGTCAACGCCCGAACTCGTGGAAGAGATGAAGAAGCGGTTCCTCTACCGGCAAGCTATCGAAGCGTCCCGTTGTTTTGAAGAGAACGTTGTCATCGATCCGCGAGAGGCGGATGTGGGTGCTATTCTGGGTTGGGGTTTTGCACCTTATACGGGTGGTCCGCTTTCGCTGATCGACACCGTTGGTACCAAGAGATTTGTCGAGGAATGCGATGGTTTGGCGCAAAAATATGGCAAGCGGTTTTTGCCCGGCAAGTTGCTTCGTGACATGGCGGAAACAGGAGACACGTTCTACAATCGGTTCAAACCGGGGAGCCGTAAGGCCGCCTAGCCAGGATTGCTTGCAACTGGGGTCCACGGTGTTAGTTCCATAAATGAATGTGACCGTTGCCCTTTTCCCAGACTCTGTGGCGTGTTAGATGCCGCAGCGCAAACAGGATGTCATTCAAATGCGCGCTTTCGTAATCGCCTGTCTTCTCGTTGCTGCGTCCGTGTCTCCGTCGATGGCGGCTGACCGAAAATTAAGTGACTTTTTCGGCGCTTATCTGGGCCACGGAACAGAAGATTCGTTGAGCCAACCCTCGTCCGACCGGGAGAAGCAAACCCGCTTTAGCCAAGTCATTATCAGGCCGGCATCAACCGAGAATGGGTTTACAGTTGAATGGTCCACCCTGAAATTGAAGGGTGACGACATTCCGCGTGAAGCGGACACAAAGACTTATTTGCAGACTTTTCGGGGAACGGACAAATCCTACGTCTATCGCGACGTAACATCCGGGGATCCGAATTTGTTGCAGGATACATCCTGGGCGGTCGTCAGCGGCAATACGCTGAGTGTTGTTCAGGTGTCTGTTGCCCCTGACGGTAGCTATTTTGTGACACATTATGACCGAACACTGACGCCCACGGGCATGGATGTCCGCTTTACGCGCTTTGAAAACAGCCGGGTTGTGCGGGCCGTGAAACTGAGCCTTTTCAAAGGCCCTGCAAAAGTTAACTAGCCTGGCCAGTGTACAAGACCGGACCTCTCGTGGTTTGATGCGCCCTGATCCTCGCGGTTGGGGCGTTTTATTTGGGATGGGATATCATGATGCGTATTGCTTTTGCTCTCTGCTTCGCTGCCACGTTGAGCGCCAGCGCCGCCAACGCGGCTGAGAGAAGGATCGACGAATTTTATGGCCGCTGGATAGGGACCGGGCAGGCCACTCAGGGCGTCGTTAATCCCGTCGCGACACAGTCCCGGGACTCAGAAGTCATTGTCGAAAAGACGGCGGATGGCTTCAAAATTTCCTGGACGACCATGTCGTCAGATGTCGGAAACGGTGCGCAATCGAGAGTGAAATCGTCGTCGATGGTCTTCAAAAAGGGCAAGGTGGCGAAGCTCTATGTTGAATTGAAGTCCGGCAATGCGTTGGAGGGAAAGAAGACAACCTGGGCTCGTTTGGCTGGTGACACGCTCTCCATCAGTCAACTGGTGGTGGCAGAGGATGGTCAGTGGGATATGACTGTTTATGATCGCACCTTGAAAGATGCTGATCATATGGCGCTGTCGTTCACCCGGATTGCGAACGGCACGATTTCGAGGCAGGCCAAATTGTCGATGACGCGTTCCAAGGAATGAATGGCAGTCAAATGTTTGAATGAGGTTCAATACTACTGCCGGCTTCCGGCGGTTCAGAAAAAATTACTTTTCGCCCGATGTCATGCTCGTGCATTGTGCTGGTGGGTTATGATGCTGCCAGCTTGAGGTATTGATCCGGATGACTGTTGGCGCGGCTGAGCTTGCACTCGAAGAATGGCCCGCCCGCCGTTCCATAAGAATGTGGGACGGCGTCGTCTCGGTGCTTGCCTGGGAAGCAGCGCAGGCGCGGGCGCCGGGGCTGCACTTCGCACATGCCAATGGGTTCAATGCGCTGACTTATCGCTCGCTTTTCGATGAGTTGGCGTTGGACATGCGAATCTATGCCAGCGATCTGCGGGGGCATGGGCAAACGACACTTGCGGCAAATCCCAAGGGAATGCGGTCCTGGAATATCTATCGCGATGATATTCTGCGGACCCTGGACGAGCTTGATGGGCGACCCAAAATATTGGCTGGACATTCGTTGGGCGCCACTGCCAGTCTGATGGCGGCATTTGCCAAGCCCAATTTGGTGACGGGGCTTATCCTGGTTGAGCCTGTCATTTTGCCGCGAAAATATTTGCGCTGGATGTGGATGATGAAGGCCTTGCCGTTTATCGATCATCTGTTCCCCATAGTCTCACAAGCGAAGCAGCGACGTGGTGTCTGGTCGTCGCGCGAGGCCATGTTTGACGCGTATCGCGGCAGAGGCGCGTTTCGCACCTGGCCAGAGGATGTCGTGCGCGACTATATTACTGGCGGGACTGTCGATTATATCGACTACCGCCAAGCGCGATTGGCGTGCACGCCGGGGTGGGAGGCTGCGAACTATCGTGCGGGGCCGCCGGATGTGTGGAGAGAGCTAGGAAATTTAAAGATTCCAATCACGTTGATTGTTGGCGAGAAGCGATCAACCTGTCCGCAAGCTGTGATCGATTTACTATTGCAGAAACAGCCGGGGATGCGCGTGGTCCGGTTGCCAGACGCGTGTCATTTTCTTCCGATGGAGTTTCCGGGGGCCGTGCGCCAGGAGATTCGTTCAATGGCAAAATTGCCGGGCTGACAAGCAACATAGACAGGAAAGATTCATTTGGCGAATGGGCCACTTCAAGGCGTGAAAGTTGTCGAGTTTGCGGGGCTCGGTCCTGGACCATTTTGCGGGATGCTGCTGTCGGATCTTGGTGCGGACGTCGTGCGGATTGACCGTACGGACGCAAAACCCGCCAAGCCCTTTCATGTCACGCAGCGAGGACGCCGTTCACTGGCGCTGGATTTAAAGCGTGATCTGTCGGTCAAGCTTTGTCTTGACTTGTTTGAACGGGCGGAGATTGTCTTTGAAGGATTTCGACCCGGTGTCATGGAGCGGCTTGGGCTGGGACCTGAGATTGCGATGAGGCGAAATCCAAAACTGGTCTACGGCCGCATGACGGGGTGGGGGCAAACGGGCCCGCTGGCTCATGCTGCGGGACATGATATCAATTACATTGCGATCTCGGGTGCTCTTCACGCCATTGGCACGCGTGGGCGGCCGGTGCCGCCTCTGAATTTGATTGGCGATTTTGGCGGTGGGTCCCTTTATCTCGCGCTGGGATTGCTGGCCGCTTTGACACATGCGCGTGCTACGGGCTGTGGACAAGTCGTGGATGCCGCGATGTGCGACGGCGTTGCTTCTCTGATGTCTTATTTCTATGGATTTCGCGCTGAAGGGACGCACACAGCAGAGCGGGGGGCGAACCGGCTGGATGGTGGAGCGCATTTCTATGATGTCTACAAATGTGCTGACGGTAAGTGGATAGCGCTTGGTTCTATTGAGCCGCAGTTCTATGCGTTGCTGCGCGAGAAAGCGGGGCTGAGCGATCCTGTGTTTGATCAGCAGATGGATCGCGCGCGCTGGCCGGAGTTGAAAGAGAGGCTCGCACTGGTATTTCTCGCCAAAACGCGGGCTGAATGGTGCGCACTCATGGAAGGCACAGATGCGTGTTTCGCGCCGGTGCTTGAGATCGATGAGGCGCCTGGGCATGAACACAATACCCAGCGGCAAGTTTTTGTTGAGGTTGCAGGCGTCGTTCAACCAGCGCCCGCGCCCAGGTTTAGTTTGACGCCGGGTGAAATTCAGTCGCCGCCGCCACAGATTGGCGAGCACAATGTCTCGTGCCTGACCGATTGGGGAGTATCTTCAACCGAGATCGAGGCTCTTAAGACGAAGGGTGTGATCTAGATGAAGCGTCGATCTGCTATTGTTGCACCAGTGCGCACGCCGGTCGGGAAATATCTGGGTGCGTTGAAAGATGTATCTGCCGACGCGCTTGCGGCGTTAGTGGTGCGGGAGACTGTGCGGCGGAGTGGGATTGATCCGTCCAGAGTTGAAGAGGTCGTGTTTGCCCAAAGTTATGCCAATGGTGAAGCGCCTTGCATTGGACGATGGGCGGCGTTGGCGGCGGATTTACCGATTGAAGTTCCTGGAATGCAGCTTGATCGCCGGTGCGGAGGCGGGCTGCAGGCGATTGCGACGGCTGCGATGATGGTGGAGACGGGGGCCGCAGATGTTGTGATTGCGGGCGGCGTTGAGAGCATGAGCAATATTGAATACTATACGACTTCGATGCGAGGCGGCGCCCGGGCGGGAAACGTGCAGCTTTATGATCGCCTGGAGCGCGGACGTGAGCGATCGCAACCGGTGGAGCGGTTCGGGGTCATTTCAGGGATGATCGAGACGGCCGAGAATGTCGCGCGAGATTGTCAGGTGACGCGCGAGGCTTCCGATGTGTTCGCGGTACAGAGTCATAAACGGGCGGTGCGCGCGTGGGCAGAGAACAGATTTGCAGACGAGGTCTTGCCGGTTCCGGTTCCGCAACGAAAAGGTGATCCCATCGTTGTCGCACGCGATGAAGGGGTGAGAGGTGACGCGTCGCTTGAGTCACTGGCAGGATTGAAACCGATCATCAAAGGCGGTGTCGTGACGGCGGCGAATGCCAGCCAGCAGAATGATGCGGCGGCGGCGTGCCTTGTTGTTGCTGAGGACAGGCTGGCGTCGCTGGGTTTGACGCCGATGGGATATTTCGTGGGTTGGGCGGCGGCGGGGTGCCACCCGGCGACGATGGGTTTGGGTCCGGTCCCGGCTGTTGAGCGATTGTTTCAACGGACAAAGCTTGGATGGAAGGATATCGATCTAGTTGAATTGAACGAGGCGTTTGCGGCGCAGGTTTTGGGGGTGTTGAAGCGTTGGGGTTGGGATGAGCGCGAGAAGCTCAACGTCAATGGCTCCGGGATATCGCTTGGCCACCCCATCGGCGCGACTGGGGTGCGCATTGCGGTGACGTTGCTGCACGAAATGAAGCGGCGCAAGGTGCGCTATGGGCTTGAGACCATGTGCGTGGGCGGCGGACAGGGGATCGCCGCGATTTTTGAAGCCGCTTAACCGGTTGCCTCTTTGCGTTCCGGCGCTTCTTTCAGGCAGTGAGCGACTTCACGCAACGCCGAGGCCGCGGTGACGCCAAGCTTATCCAGTTTTCCCATGCGGGCGAGGGTTGCAAGTCCGATGGCGGCTGATGAGAGGCCAAGCGCGCGGGCCTGGGCCTGGTTGGGCGGAAGGCCGTCGAGTTCGAGCGGTTCACTTACGGTTTGGAACAATGAGATCAAACGGCCAAGCAGCATGCGTTCGGAGCCCGGGTTCACGCCGCCCTGATCCAGGTCCATGTTGAAGATGGAGTGGGCGGTCGCAAAAGCTTCTGCGGCTGCTGCTGCGCGTTCTGCGGCGTCGCGCGACGAGGTTGAGCGGAGTTGCTTGGTGATGCTTGCCAGTTCGTGAACCGCGAGTTCGGACAGGATGGCAGCCTTGGAATGGAAATAGAAATAGACGGCACCGGGGACGTATCCCGCTTCTGTGGCGACGGCGCGGATCGTGAGACCCTTGGCGCCATCGCGCGCGAAGACACGGCGAGACGCGGCCAGGATTTCAGCCCGCTTGTAGGCGTGTGATGCTTCTCGGCGTTCTTCCCGCCTACGGTGCGGCGGCAGTTCTGCATGAGACAACTTCGTATCCCCCCGAATCGAGATCTCCCTGAAAGACATGGCGGCTATTTGAACGACGTTCAACGTATTAGAAGCGATAGAAGGGCTTCGACACACCTTCTGCGATGGGTTCGCCAGAGTCCCTTTCGCGTACGGCTTCCTTGAATCCTTTTTCTTCTGCGCGTTGCTTGAACCACACACCTTCCGGCGAATGCCGCGCAATTCCGTCAAAAAGAGTGGCGAACATTTGGGTCTGCGCGAGGCCCATCGATTCAACCGACTGATTGACGACCAGTTTCATCATCATCAATTGGTTTTTTGGCACTGCCGAGATGCGTGTCGCCAATGCCACAACATGCTCATTAAGTTCAGGTTCGGGAACGGCAGCTGACACCAGACCCATCGCAAGAGCTTCTTTTCCCGTGATCAAGTCGCCGGTGAAGAGCATGCGTTTGGCGCGCTCGGCGCCCAGGCGATAGACCCACATCATTGGTGTCGGTACGCCCCAAACGCGCGAGGGCGGGTAGCCGATCCTGGCGTCGTCGGCCATCACTATCAGATCGCAGCACAGGGCGATGTCGCTGCCACCAGCGACTGCGTGGCCACGGACTTTGGCGATGGTCGGTTTGTTCGAGCGCCAGAGGGACATGAAATCCTGGGTGTTGCGGTACATCATGGCGAAGTCGACCATGGGATCCCACGGACCGGCCAATGCGTCCTGGCCGCCAGAGGCTTTGCTTTTCTGTTCGGCGAATTCCACGAGGTCGTAGCCGGCGCAAAATGAACGGCCGGCGCCCGTCAAAATGATGCAGTGGACGGCGTTGTCGTCGTTGGCTTTTTCCACGGCTTCGCGGATTTCCTGAGGCATTCCGCGGGCAATGGCATTCAGCCTTTCAGGCCGGTTCAGCGTGATGGTCGCCAGCCGGCCTTCAGTTTCGTACGTGAGATGCTGGAAGCTCACACGCGGAAGAACAGCAAAAGTCCAAGGACGGCCTCGCCCGCCAAAATGCCCCAGATGATGGGGCTCGTCGGACGCTCAAGCCAGGCAGCGTAGCCTCGTCCGGCTGCCATGCCGATCAAGGCCAAGCCGGTGGTGAACATAATGCCTGCGCGAAAGTCCGAATAGACCATCGCGACAAACAGAGCGATGGCGATGGCGATGCCAAAGCCACCGTAGATGGCGCGGGTTTCACTGCGCGACTCGGCCGTCGAGAGCTCAATGTTGGTGACACGGGTGATGTATTGCGGGCGCCAAAGCAGAGCGCCGCCCATGGACGCGAAGAATAAAAATCCGATTGTGAGTGAGAACATGAGCGTCAGTGCTCCCTTTTGCAGGTGATTCTGGAAGGATGTCATGAGGCGTGCAGTTCTCACAACCCTTATTGCCTTGCGGCGATGTCCCTCATTATTTCCTCGAAACCTCCTCCTATCGCGTTAATGCGGACTTCTCGGTAGATGCGTTATACCCTGCTGCCGCGCATGTAGAGGCTGCCGCCCAGGGTTTCGCCATTCTGGACGCGCGGGGGGTGTCCCCCCCGGTCACCCCCTCCAATTGCATGCAATTCTTGCAATAAGGTCCCCCATTAACCGCAAGATTGGCGCGAATTGATTTTCGCCGTACAAATTCTGCGACGGGCTGACGCATGATTTTGATTTGAGATCTACGGGGTGACGCACCGGTAACTTCTCTTCCGAAATATGGATTTATTTCTAGAACAAATATGGAACTACTAGTTTTCAAAGTCAAGAGGTCCGGGCCAAGTCGGGCGCGTTTTCAATAGGGCGGCTTGGGAGCGTTTTTGTTTTCTTTTTTCCAGGCGACGGCCTTCATCAGGGCGTTGCGGAAATCGGTGGCATTGCCGGGCAGGCCTTCGACGGAACGCACCCAAAACGGCGTGTAGTTGCCGAGAATGGCGACGCGCGTTTCGTCCGTGTGGTTGGTGGATGAGTCGTGCCACAGGCCGCCGTGGGAGAGGATGAGTGAGCCTGCGGGGCAGAGGACCGGTGTTGAGTTGGCGTAGAATTCCTGGCGGTCGGGTCTGCAGCGGGTCTTTTGACTGTGGGCCAGCACGCGGGTGGCGCCGTTGCTGGCGGTGAATTCGTCGAGCACCCAGATCGCCTGTACTTGCATGGGTGGTTCGGGAAAGGGTTCGCGCATCACCGAATAGGGATAGTCGACATGCACGCCTTGCGGCGGGGCGCCCTTCGTCAGGGCATGTGCCGAGAGGCCGCCCATGACGAAGCCGTCGCCCAGCATTGCGATTGCCACTTTGCAGATCAGATCGTTGGAGGCGAAGTCCGTGAATATGTCCCCGCGACCAGTGAGGCGCAGACGCCAGCGTTTGTGTTGAACGATGAGTTTGTCTGCCTTGCGGTCTTGTTCCGCGAGATCGAGGGTCAGCGCCCGGGCGCGTTGGGTTTGCGCCTGCGGCATGAGTTCGGGGATAACAGCGTAACCTTGGCCGGTCTGCAGCTCTGCAACGATTGTGTCGACGTTCATTGTGCCGGCGGTTGCTTCAGAGACACCAGTGTTTGGCGGATGGAGACTTGGTCGCCCGGTTTGACGGTGACGGTGTCAACGATGCCGTCGCTGGCGGCGCGCAGTTCGTGTTCCATTTTCATGGCTTCGAGGATGACGAGGATTTGGCCTTTGGCGACCGTGGCGCCTGCGTTCGCGTTGACCTTGACGATGCGGCCGGCCATCGGTGCGCGCACGGTGTTGGCGCCCGCGCCGTCCTTGCGCTCGGCGGGGGCGTAGGTGATGTCTTCGAAGAGGGCGTCACGGCCGTCGATGACGACGTGCACTTGGTTTTCAGCAATCCTTGCTGTGATGCTTTGCAGTCCCCCCTCAGGACCTCGCATTTCGGCCCTGACACTGTTGCCGTTTGGGTGGACGCTTGTTATCGCGTGACCGCTGCATCTGAAATTCTCAACGACGTGCGTAGATGTGTTGCTCCGTTCCTTGAGTGTTATCAGTGAGCGCATGATGCCGTTTGAACGGAAGGGTTGGCCTGCTCCATGATCGAGGAAAATTGCGACGGCAGGCGCATGAGAGAGTTTACAGTTGTTTTCTGAAAAGGCTGGTCTGTTCGACACCCAATCGATTGTGCATTTGCCTTGTTGGAACTCTGGACTTGCTAACAAATCCAACAGGAAGTTTCGATTTGTACGAATGCCTGAGGGTGGGAGTGCCTTCAGTTGGCGGGTGAGGTTGGCAATTGCCTCAGCGCGCGTTGTTCCTGTTGCAATGATCTTGGCGAGCATAGAGTCGTAGTGGCCTGATACGTGGATGATTTCACCTGCGCTGTCGATCCTTGTTTCCCCGCTGCAAATTTCTGCGATGCCGGTTTGGGGCTTGAAGCTATCGGCAGGGTCTTCGGCGCAAAGCCGCGCTTCAATCGCATGGCCTTGAATTTTGATCAGTTCTTGTGTGGCCAGTGGATGGTCGGCTTTCTTGGCAAAGGTGTTGAGAAGCGAGATTGTCAGCGGCTTACTCATGGCGACATCGAATTGCATTGCGATCAAGTTCGTACCCGTGACTTCTTCGGTGACTGGATGTTCGACTTGGATTCTCGTGTTCATTTCAAGGAAGTAGAAGTTTCCGTCGCGGTCGAGAAGATATTCGACCGTGCCGGCGTTCGTGTAGTTCACTGCCTTGGCGAGGGTAACCGCGGCTTGGCCCATGCGGTTGCGGAGGTCTTCGCTGAGGCCGGGCGCGGGTGCCTCTTCGATGATCTTCTGGTTGCGTCGTTGGACGGAACAATCGCGCTCGCCCAAGTGAATGATGTTGCCGTGGCTGTCGCCGAAGATTTGAACCTCAATGTGGCGGACGTTTTCGAGAGCCTTCTCGAGGATCATGCGGTCGGAGGCGAACGCAGAGAGCGCTTCGCGGCGTGCGGAGGCGAGGGCGTCGAGGAATGCGCTCTCTTCCGTGACCTTGCGTTGACCGCGCCCGCCGCCGCCGAGCGCTGCTTTGATCAGCACCGGCCAGCCAGTCTGCTTCGCTTCGGCGAGGAGTTTCGCGTCCGATTGGTCGTCGCCGTCGTAGCCGGGGATGACGGGGATACCCGCTTTGCGCGCTATTTCCTTGGCGTTGCCTTTGTCGCCCATGGCGCGGATGGCGTCGGGTGATGGGCCGATCCATACGAGGCCTGCGTCGATGACGGCTTGGGCAAAGTCGGGGTTTTCGGAGAGGAAGCCGTAGCCGGGGTGGATTGCTTCGGCGCTGGTTTGCTTGGCGGCGGCGAGGATTTTTGCAGGGTTCAGGTAGGATTCCGCTGAGGGTGATGCGCCGATGTGAACGGCGGTGTCAGCTACATGGATTTGCAACGCATTTTTGTCCGCGTCGGAGTAAACGGCTATTGACCGCAAACCTGCGGCCGATGCTTCTCGCACAATGCGCACGGCAATCTCGCCGCGGTTGGCGACAAGAACGGATTTGAAGGGGCGGTAGTGCATTAGAGGGCCCCCATCCCCTGCAGCAGCAGGGGCTGCGCAGGGACTTCCCCCGCGAGCCGGGGAAGAGGCGGGCACATGAGTCTGTCTCTTCCCCCGCTTGCGGGGGAAGTGGCTGCGCACCGCAGGTGCTGCAGACGATGGGGGGAAGTCATCTCAATTCCCCCGGCCGGGCAGGGTGCCCATGTGTTTGGCGATGATCTGCAGCATCACCTCATCCGCGCCGCCGCCGATGGAGGCCAGGCGTCCGTCGCGGAATCTTCGCGAAACTGGCGTTTCGGACATGAAGCCCATGCCGCCCCAGTATTGCAGGCAGGCGTCGTTGATGGTGCGTTGCAAGCGGGCGGCTTTGAGTTTGGCCATTGAGGCAAGTTTGGTCATGTCTTCGCCGGCGATGTAACGTTCGACGGCTACCCAGGTGAGGGCGCGCAGGGCTTCGAGTTCGGTCTGCAGTTCGGCGAGTTTGAAGTGCACGACTTGATTGTCGAGGATCGATTTGCCGAAGGCTTTGCGTTCGCGGGTGTAGGCGATGGTTTCATCAATCGTGCGCTGCAGGCCGGTGAGTGCCGCGAGGGCTGCATACATCCGTTCCTCCTGGAACTGCACCATCTGGTAGGTGAAGCCCAGGCCTTCTTCGCCGATGCGATTGCGTTGGGGTACACGGACGTCGTCGAAGTGAATCTGCGCGGTGTCACTGGAATGCATGCCTAGCTTTTTGAGGGTGCGGGCGACGGTGACGCCTTTGGTTTTCATCGGCACGCAAATCATCGTCTTGTTGCGGTGGGCGGGCGCATCGCCGGTGTTGGCGAGGAGGCAGATCCAATCGGCTTGGGCGCCGTTGGTGGTCCACATCTTGCCGCCGTTGATGATGTAGTCGGCGCCGTCGTGGCGGGCGCGAGTCGTGATCGCGGCAACGTCGGAGCCGGCGCCGACTTCGGAGACGCCGAGACAGGCGACGAATTCGCCGGTGATTGAGGGGCGCAGAAACTCCTCGCGCACTTCGTCGGTGCCGAAGCGCGCTAGAGCCGGTGTTGCCATTTCCGTTTGCACGGCGATGGCCATGGGGATGGCGCCGCAGTTGATGTGGCCGAGCGCTTCGCAATAGACGGCGGCGTAGGAGTAATCGAGGCCGAGACCGCCGAATTTTTCCGGCTTGGTGATGCCGAGGAAGCCTGCCTTGCCCATCTTGCCGAAAATTTCGTGGGCGGGGAAGGGT
>JAWXBO010000223.1:0-17557 GCA_034440175.1 Alphaproteobacteria bacterium | reverse complement strand
CCGGAAAACTGGGCCACCTTCCGCGACACCGTCACCGATAATTTCCGCGTCATCTCGCCAAAGGATTTTCGGGTTATGGCGTGAACTGGGTATATCTCGATTTCCCAGGCGGGCCACGCGAGGAAGCCGTGTTCAGCGTGCGCCTCGTCCCCTCCTACACCTTTGGCGGCGGCATCACGCTCAGCCTGGAGGGCCAGGCAACCATTGCGGCTTCCACCTTCGAGTCAAAAAACGGCGAGTCATGGGCGCTTACGCCAATCGTGCGCCTGCAACGAACGTTGTAGTGCCCGCCAACCTCACGACCGGCCACGCATGAGTGCTGCAGCAGACTCCGGCGTGATGTCGCGCTGCGGCATCGCCAGCATCTCGTAGCCCACCAGAAATTTGCGTACCGATGCCGAGCGCAGCAACGGAGGGTAGAAATGGCCATGCATCACCCAGCCCGCATGCGCGCCACCGTCGCTGGGCCGTGTGTGCCAACCCATCGAGTAAGGAAACGGCACACCGAAGATGTTGTCATAAATGGAAACGATACGCTCAATCAGCGCTGCGAGATCGTGAAGTTGTGTCTGCGTCAAATCATCGAACCCGCTACAAGCATGGCGTGGCACTACAAGCAGCTCGAACGGCCAAACCGCCCAGAACGGCACCAGAGCAACCCAGGACCCCTTGTCGGCAACGATGCGCGTCCCCAGCCGGATTTCTGCGTCCAGATAGTCCGCTAGCATCGGCGTACCCACAGCATCGAAATACGCCGCTTGGCTTTGACGTTCGTGCTCGATCTCGTTGGGAATAATGCTTGTCGCCCACAACTGTCCGTGCGGGTGCGGATTGCTGGCACCCATCTGGGCGCCGCGATTCTCGAAGATCAGGGCATAGGCGATATCGTCACGCGCGTCGAAGTGCTTCCACTCATTGACCCACATCGACACCACGGCCCGCACCGCGTTTTGGTCCAGCTGACCGAGCGAGAGGTCATGGCGCGGCGAATAGCACAACACCCGGCACTCGCCGTGCACAGTTTGGAATGCCGCATCTGCGGAACCTGCGGCGGTCAAAGCCGCAACCGCATCCAGTGCCGGAAAGTCGTTCTGGAACACATATGTTCCAGTATAGCTGGGGTTCACCGCACTCTTGGCCCGGGTATTTCCGGGACACAAATAGCACGCGGGATCATGCGGCACAGACGGCTCTGGAGCGATGGTCTCCCGGGCGCCGAGCCATGGCCGGTCTGTACGTCCGGGCGATACAAGCACCCAGTCGCCGGTCAACGGATTGCGCCTGCGATGCGATCCCTGCGGAACTTTATCGAGCTCGCGAAACATTTCGTGAAACTTGCTCATCCGATTTTCCCCGCTGCCCCGGAAAACTGCGCGGCAAATATTTCAGGTTCAATGCCGGCCTCAGCAAGATAGTCGCGGCGCATGGCCAAGATGACGCGCTCACTCGCCTCTGTGTCGACCAACGCCAGGGTTGAGCCCCCAAAACCTCCGCCCATCATCCTCGCGCCCAAAACGCCCGGTTGACGGCTGGCGATGGCAACCATCAGATCGAGCTCAGCGCAACTGACCTCGAAATCATCCCGCAGGCTCGCATGCGAAGCGAACAGCAACTCCCCGGCGCGCCTCATTTCGCAACGTTCGAGCGCCACAACCATTTCTCCGACCCGCCGGTTTTCACTGCACAGATGCGCCAGGCGGCGTCCGGCCACCGGCGAAAGCTTTGTCGCCAGCGCCGCCTGCTCTTCGTGCAGCAATTCGCGCACCAGGCGGCGTTGCGGATAGTGCTGGGCCATCTGCGCCAGCACCTCCTCGCACTCGGCGCGCCGTAGATTGTACTCCCCACCCGCCAGTGCGTGACGCACGCCAGTGTTCGCGACGATCCAGCGATGCGTGCGCGCAAGGGGAATCAACCGGCTCTGCAGACTGTCGCAATCCAGCAGCACCGCATGGTCTGGGCGGGCATGCGTTGCGATGAACTGATCCATGATGCCGCAACGCGCCCCGGCGAACTCATTCTCAGCGCGCTGGCAGGCCAGTGCGATGTTGAGAGCACCGAGCTCTTGGCGTGCAACGCCGAGCAAGGCCAGCGCCACGCACACCTCCATGGAGGCTGATGAACTCAACCCCGCACCCAGCGGCACATCATTGTGGATCAACAGTTCCGCGCCGCACAGCTGCAAGTCCCGGTGCTGCGCTTGCAGCGCCCAGACCACGCCTGCCGCATAGTCACTCCAATGCTTGCGTGCAGCCCGAGGCTCCACGTCAAGCCCGATCTCGACTGTCTCGCTTTGCGTCGCCGAGCGCACGCGCACGACACGATCCGCACGCGCATGAACAGCGATCCACGTTCCGAACGCAATGGCCGCGGGAAGTACAAAGCCGCCCGTGTAGTCCGTGTGCTCGCCGATCAGATTGATCCGCCCCGGCGCGAAGAACACCTGGGGATCTAGCCCGTGCGCCCCACGAAACGCCGAAGTGATGGCAGCGGTGTTATTGCCTTTCCCGCTTGCCGGCTCTTGAATGGTACTACGCGCATCTTGCATGATCGGACCGGAATGAGCTTTCGACAAGTGAGGCAGGATGCGATTTAGCGGAACACGCGACGGGTTTGCCATTGCGGGCTTGCGTAACCGGAATTTGGAACTCTGTGTGGTACCCGAACTCGGCGGACGGATTGTATCCCTCACGAACCGTCAAGATCAAACGCAATGGTGCTGGCAGAGCGCCCCGCCTAGATCGTTGCGCCACCTGGCGCGCGGCACCCCGTTCGACCAGGGCTCGCTTGCGGGCTTTGACGAATGCATACCCACCGTTGCGGCGTGCACGTCCGGTCCCACAGAATACGCTGACCATGGCGACGCATGGACCAGCGCATGGCAGGTGACTGGAGCGGGTCTGGAGCCGCACTTGACAATGAAGGTGAATCTGGACTCCGTCTCCTCGACGCTGGAGCGGACGATACATTTGCTTCCTGACGGGCTGAGGTTTGAGTATCGCCTGCGCAGCCTGTCGCCACGCCCCCAGCGAATTCTTTGGGCCTTTCATCCCTTGATCCCGCTGGAACCGGGCACGCAGTTACAGTTCCCCCAACACGGTTGGCAGTGGCGCACAGAATCGATCGAAGCACCCGGCGGGGACACCGCGCACATACCAGAAACTGGGCCGGGTTTGATTGACTGGGTACTCGCCAGACCTGCCGGTGCGCCGGCCTGCGCCAAGCTGTTCGCACGCACGCCACCAGGCTTGAATCGCATCACAATCGATCGCAACGGCTCCAAATTGCATGTGTCGGTCGAACAACAGCACATCCCGTGGGTCGGCGTCTGGGTGTCCGCAGGTGGTTGGCACGGTCACCATCACCTTGCAATCGAACCCTCAAATGCCGGATACGATGCAGTATCCGCCGCCAGCGATCTGCCGCTGCTCGCCCCCGGTGGCACACGCGCCTGGGCGTTTGAAATGCACCTGGAGCCGTCCCAGGAAGTCTTGTAGATGTGGCAAAACGGTAACATCAAGGAACTGCTTATGAGCACCACCACCACGCAACTCGACGACAAACCGATCTCGTTCATCAAGCAGCAGAAAATGTTCTTCGTTGCCACCGCTCCCCTGTCGGGCAACGGGCATGTCAATGTCAGCCCCAAAGGCTATGACGCCTTTCGCGTGATCTCACCCAACCAGGTCGCTTACGCCGATTTGGGCGGATCGGGTATCGAGACCGTGGCGCACGCGCGAAAACGGGCGGATCACGATCATGTTTTGCGCCATGGAAGGCCCTGCCCTCATCCTGCGCCTTTACGGACAGGCGCGGGTGATGCAATTCGACGAACCGGGTTTCGATGCGCAGCTTGAACACTTTCCGGGTTTCATGCGGGCGCGCAATATCGTCTTTGTCGATATCAAACGCGTCGCTGACAGTTGCGGCTGGGGCGTGCCGCTTTTCGAATTCAAGGGCGAGCGCGATCAGCTCAAGCGCGCCGTCGAACACCGCTCGCGCGACGAGGCGGCGGCGAGACGCTATGTATCGAACGCGCACAGCATTGACGGTTTGCCGGGATTGGTGAAAGCGGGCTGAATGCGGAATTTACTGCCCTTCGCCCGCTTGCAGGAGAAGGTGGCGCGGGACGGACCTTCGCACTCACACCGCAGCCGGGAAACTCGACAGGATGCGGCACAGCGGATATGAACCGAGGTAAGTGCTGAAACGGCAAAGGGGTGCAACTATGCCAAGATTGATCCGGGCTCCGCTCCAACAGGTGCGCTCGCGTGTTTTCGACAGCATGCGCTGGGCCAGCTACGCGCCGCGCAGCGATGACATCGTCATCGCGACCTATTCGAAATGTGGCACGACGTGGATGCAACGCATCGTCAGCATGCTGGTATTTGGAAACGCGGAACCCAGACCGATTTGGGACCTCTCGCCTTGGCCGGACATGCGGTTATTCGGCCCCATTGAGGTGACGATGGCCACCGCAGAAGCACAGACCCATCGCCGGTTCTTCAAGTCCCATCTGCCTTATGACGCGCTCCCGGTTTACGAAGGAATGAAGTTTGTCCATGTCGCCCGCGATGGACGCGATGCGGCCATGTCGCTGCACAATCATCTTGCCAACTTTCGTCAGACCACGGTTGAAGGGCTGAGTGCAATCAGCATCGCCGATCCGAAATTCGGTGATCCGTATCCGCCCACATCCGTGGATCCGGCGCAGTACTTCCACGAGTGGCTCTCGGATGGTGGGGGCCAGGGTGATCGGCTTTCATCATTCTTTCATATCGAAAACAGCTATTGGGCAGCGCGCGACGACAAGAACATGTTGCTCGTCCACTACGCCGACTTGATCAAGGACCGTGCCGGGGAAATGCGACGTGTGGCGAAATTCCTGGAGATAGAAATCCCAGAGTCGACGTGGCCCGCCATTATCCAGGCGGCGGGGTTCGACGCCATGAAAAGCCAAGGAAACGAACTCATTCCTGCTGCACAGGCGTTGTGGGAACAGGGATCAAACCAGTTCTTCAATAAGGGCACGAACGGACGATGGCGTGATGTCGTGGCAAAAGCAGATCTCGCCCGATACGACGCGCTCGTGAATGAAATGTTCACGCCTGAACTTGCGCATTGGCTGGAACATGGCCGCCTCGGCAAGGCGATGGCGTAAGACTTACTGTCGCTGGACAACCTCTGCGCTAAAACACCAGGTCCGGTTTCGCGCCATCGAAGAATGCTGCGCGCAAACCGCATCGACTCGCGCCCTCGCCACATCGTACAAACACGGCTGCCTTTCGCGCTCCAGCGAGAAGGCCGCAAAACGGAGAAAATCTCACATGATGAAGTTCGCTTTGACTCTTATCGCCGCCGTGATGTTCGCCAGTTCCGCAGTCGCCTCTGCCGATCCGATGGCAAGCCGCTACGAGAATACGGTGACGTTGACCGATGCGACCGGTGTGACAAAGATCCACTACAACAAGGACGGCACCATGAAGACGGTGCTGCCCAATGGCGCGGCAGGTACCGGCAAGTGGGCGATCAAGGACGGCAAATTGTGCGTCACGCTCGACCAGGGCCCGAACGCCGGCCAGGAGAACTGCAACCCATTCGTCGAACGCAAAGTAGGCGACACCTGGGACGTAACACTCGCCAACGGCACCAAGGCCAAAGCAGCGCTAGTCGCCGGTCGATAAGAAGAGACATCCGGGGAAAGACGCAAAAAATACTCTCGCGTCTCTCCCCTATTGCACACCAAGCCGGGCCGATGACGCCTCTACGAAGAATTAAGGTCAGAGTGGAAAAACACTTCAGCAGATTCCAAATCTCATCGTTGGCGCTCAGGAGTTATCCACTCTGATTCCACTTCTGGCGGCGCGGGCTCAATGCGCCTCGCAGGCGCCACCTGGTTCGCGCGCGCATGCGGGTTGGCGGCCGAAGTGGGGCGCTATACGGTCGATGCGGTTCGTCCAGATGCCGCCCGGAAAGTCGAAAGGGAATTGCCGGGCGGCCGCTAGGTCGTCGATACCCGTCGCGATGTTGCGCCGGTCGAACGGGCCGGTGACGAAGACGGGCGTCCCCGCCGAAGCCATGCATTCGAGGAACAGGTTCGGCCAACCCCAAACGAACGGCACGACGTTCGCCGGAATGAGCGCGATCGTGTTGCGGCACGAGTCCGGGATCGCTCCCGTCCAACCATAGGCGATGTAGCGCGTGCCACATTGGAAGAGCGACGCCTTGGACATCAGGCGCATAGCGGGCATCAACCTGCGCAGACGCTCGATCGGACGATCGCCGCCATAGACGATGAGGCCGCTCACGCGTTCGGGCGGTAGCTGTTTCAGGCGGGCGGCGAGAAGATTGGCCTCGGCCGGATCGTTGCTCTTGATGTGAATAAGGAAGCGCCGCGTGGGAAACGTCGCGAGCACTTCGTCAAGCGTCGGCATCAGGCCCACGCCTTTGCCGCGAAACGGATGCGTCTTGCCGCCGTCGGCGGTGTAGCCGTAGCCGATGTCAAGCGTCTTCAGATAGGCCATCGCCTGTTCGCGCGTGACGCCCTTGCCTTGCGTGCGGCAATCGATCGTCCAATCATGAAAGACCGCGAAGGCGCCGTCTGTCGTCGGATGGACGTCGAACTCGACGATGCCGGCGCCCAGCGCGAACGCCGCTCGCATCGAAGCGATCGTGTTTTCCAGATAAGGATGCTCCGGCGCATGAATGCGCGTCGCGGTGCAGGTTTCGCTCGTGAGACCTTCGCGCGGATAGGTCTGCGCGAGCCCGCGATGCGCGAGCAACATCGTCGGCGCGGTGTAAGCGGACCAGAACGAGGCGTTCAGTCCCGCCAGCGCGAGGAACAGGAGAAAAAGCGCGCCCACCGCAAGTGCAACCCAGCGAAGAAAGCCGCGCATACAACCCCTCGACACTGATGAGTTTATACTGACTTAGTTTCCACGCCAGCCGCAAGCACCGCAACAGCTCAGGCGTTCGCGGATGCCCGGAATTGTGACGCACCTCACTCTAACCCGCGCACCGCTTGCGCACGGCCACCGCCGCCGGGCGCTCGTAGCAACGACGGAGCCAGGCTTTGACGCGGGGATGCCCGAGCAACTCAATATGCGCGACGCGCGAGGGTGAAAGCACGCAAGCGACGTTGAAGTCGGCGACCGTGAAGTGATCGGCAACGAGAAAGGCACGCCTAGCCAGCGCGCCTTCGAGCACGCCGAGCGCGTTTGCGACTGTTTCGTCTGCCTGGCGGCCGATCGCTGTGCACAGATCAAGCATCAACGCATCGCGCTGCACCCAGGGTTCGAGATGGCCCTGCACCCAGAGCGTCCAACGCCAAACCTCGGCTTCGCCTTCGGCAGTTCCGGCATAGAGCGGCGGCGCGACGCGGGCGTCGCATTTCTTGGCGAGATAAAGGTTGATCGCGAGGGACTCGGACAATGCGAACCCGTCGTCGACAATCGTTGGGATCGTACCAGCAGGATTGAGCGCAAGATATTTCGGCTGCTTCAACTTCGGATCATCGTAGGCGTAGGGCACATGCGTGTAATCGAGGCCGAGTTCCGCAGCCATCCAAAGCGTGCGCATCGTGCGCGAACTGTGCGAGCCATAGATCGTGAGCGCCATCGTGAAATCTAAGTGCACTTCGGACGGCAGTCAACACGCCCTTGTCTGCCCCTAAGACAACTTGTAACCTATGATCATCCCGTTCACGATGTGATGCCGCAAACATAAAAGGGAGGTACGCGTGGCCAAGACGTTTCCCGTGGCGCCCGAGTTCGCCGTGTCGCAGTGGTTCAATACCAAGGTGCCGCTGACGCTGGAGGCGTTGCGGGGCCGGCCCGTGCTGCTTCACGCTTTCCAGATGCTGTGTCCCGGTTGCGTAGCCCATGGCACGCCGCAGACCGAGCGCGCCCACCGCCTGTTTCGCGACACCGAGCTCCAGGTGATCGGCATTCACACAGTCTTCGAGCATCACGCCGCCATGACGCCGGTGTCGCTGGAAGCCTTTATTCACGAATATCGTTTGAGCTTTCCCATCGGCGTCGACCAACCCGGCATGGCGTCACCGATGCCCGTATCGATGGAGCGCTTTCAGATGCGCGGCACGCCCACCAGCATCTTGATCGGGCGCGATGGAACCATCCGCCATCATGGATTCGGGCAAAGCGACGACATGTCGCTCGGCGCGATGATTGCCCAGGCTTTGGCCGAGGCAGGCTGATCGAACGCCTTTGGGCGGCCGCGCGCCCTGCGGGCAAAAAAGGGACTTGACTTAGTGTGTTATTTGTTCTACATATGTTCCAGGAGCGTGCTAATGTTATTTCCATGGACGCGTGCCAGTTGACATTGTGAATGGAACTGTGGGGTTGGCCGGAGCCCTGCTCGTGATCTCGCGCGAAAATTTATTGCGAGTGAGTGCCCATCATTGCGTCTTGCAGACGGGGGTGGTTTTAGGACAGGACAAACAGGACAGTGTTTTTGAGACAGCGTCCTGTGTCCTGTTCGTCCTAGTTTCTTCGGCTCAAACCGGCCGTTTTTTCGACGAAATAGGCACGCCATAATGCCCACTTGCTGTCAGAGGCTAAATCCCTATAGTCCGCGCCTTCTTGAAACCGGCTGCGGCCGCGTTGCGCGGGGTCCTTTGGGGCGCCTGGGGGTAGATCACCCGACAGCAGCGCTGGACCATCGCTCGCCGCACTGCCATGGGGGCCGTGCGAGGGCGCCGTAGCTAAACGGAGGCTCCCATGCCGTTCTACGAGCATGTATTTATCGCGCGCCAGGATGCGGCGCAGGCGCAGGTCGACGAATTGACCGAGCAAATGAAAGGCATCATCGAGCAAGGCGGCGGTAAAGTCGTCAAACTCGAAAGCTGGGGACTGCGGTCTTTGGCCTACAAAATCAAAAAGAACCGCAAGGGCCACTACGTGCATTTTGCCATCGACGGCCCCTGGGCTCCGGTTGCCGAAATGGAACGCCAGCTCAAACTCAACGAAGACGTCATCCGGATTTTGACGATCCGTGTCGACGCCCTAGACGAAAACCCCTCGGCTGGCATGCAGGCCAAACAAGCCAAAGAACGCCGCGACGCAAAATGGGGCCGTCGCGAAGACGAGCCTGGATTTGAGCCGGCCGCAGAAGAAGGAGCAGCCCCATGAGCTTTGGCGATCAGAATGACCGCGGTGGCTTCGGCGGCGGTGGCGGCGGCGGTGGTGGAGCAGGTGGCGCTGGTGGACGGCGGCCTTTCTTTCGGCGCCGCAAAACCTGCCCGTTCTCCGGCGATAGCGCGCCCAAGATCGACTACATGGACGCGAAGTTGCTGTCTCGCTTCATCTCGGAGCGCGGCAAGATTGTACCGTCGCGCATCACCGCCGTTTCGGCCAAGAAGCAACGCGAACTCGCTGCGGCGATCAAGCGTGCCCGCTTCCTGGCCTTGCTGCCCTACGTCGTTTCATAAGCGGGAGAATTCGATATGCAAGTGATCCTGCTCGAACGGGTCGAAAAACTTGGCCAGATGGGCGAAGTTGTCAAAGTGAAAGACGGGTTCGCCCGCAACTTCCTGTTGCCGCTCAAAAAAGCATTGCGCGCCACCAAGGGCAACATCGCCCACTTCGAAGGCCAGAAAGTGCTGCTCGAAGCACGCAATCTGTCCCTGAAAACCGAAGCCGAAGCCGTCGCCAGGAAACTGGACAAGCAAACCTTCATCATCCTGCGTCAAGCCGGTGACACAGGCATGCTCTATGGCTCAGTTTCAACGCGCGACATCTCCGATGCCGTCACCGCTGGTGGCGTTACCGTCAATCGCAACCAGGTGGTGTTGGACAAGGCCATCAAGATGCTTGGTCTGCATGCGGTGAAGATGCAGTTGCACCCGGAAGTCCGCGTGGCAATTACTCTGAACGTGGCAAGGACAGTTGATGAGGCTGATCGCCAGGCCCGCGGTGAAAACGTGCTCAAGACGGAAGCCGAACAAGCCCGCGCCGACGCCGAAGCGATGTTCGAAGACGCCCAGGCGGCCCGTGCCGCCGCTGAGGCCGGCGAAGACTTGCCGGCATCAGAAGACGCGCCCAAGAAGAAGCGGGCCTCGAAGTCCGCCGTAAAGGCCGAAGAGCCTGCCGGCGAAGACGCAGACGCCGCTGAACCAAAGAAAAAGAAACGCGAGAAGAAAGAGTAGCTAGAACTGGCAGGCGGGAAGATCTTCACTCTTCTCGCCGGCCAACACAGCGTTGAACTCGCGCTTGGCACACAGCAGATCGCGCCGGAACACCGGATCGCTAAACAGCCTGCCTACAATCCCGGCGCCGATGAAGTGCCCGGCCTCTATGTCTGCCGGAAAATGCAGACCGCAAACAATGCGGCTGTTGCCGAATGAGACAGCGCGACCAATCAGGTGCTGCGCCCGCGCCGGCACCACCTCCATCATCACAAGCGCCGCCGCCCACGACACCGACGCGTGGCCGGATGGGTACGAACTTCCCCTGCTAGGAGAGACTTCCGGCTTTGGCAGCGATGCGTACCCGCATACGCGCCTGAGAGCGAAGCGCTGCATCGGACGCGGACGCGCAAAGCGCTTCTTGGCCTCACCGGTCACGGCAAGTACATCTTCCGATACGCGATTGAGCAGACGAACAAGCGTCGGCAAATGCGCGCGATCGGGTGGGATAGAGAGCGCCTCGGCGAAACGATCATAGACGGAAGCGTCGTCGGCAACCGCGATTTCCCAGCGCGCGGTACTGGCCGCCGCATTGATGTCACGAAATAATGCGACGTCGGCTTTGTCTTGCTCGCTATCCAGCCCCGGCGGCGGACTGACGGCAGTGACAAGTTCGGGAGCACCCGCTGGCAAATAGCCTGTCACTTGCTCGGCCAACTCGGCTGGCGTCAGCGTCGCGGCAGTTGGCGCCCCCTCGAGAAACTTGACGCGATCAGGAGATGCGTGCAGCGGCAGCGCCGGAATAACGACGGCGCAGAGAATGAAGGCAAGGCGGCGGTACATCATTTGTGAGCTCCGAAGCGGCGCTCAATGAATTCATGCGCGGTTGTAAAGCCGCCCTTGTCGAAAATATCGCCGTGCCCCGCCCCACGCGGCCAGAATCCTTCCTTCGGTTCATTTGCGGCGTCAAAGAGTTGGCGCCCCAGCGATTGTGGAATGACCTTATCGGCATCGCCGTGCATGATGAGCAACGGCTCATCGATATCGCCGATGCGGGCCAGGGATTCGTAGCGGTCGCTCATCAACCACGTCACCGGAATGACAGGGAAGGTCGAGGCGGCAACATCGACCGTCGAAGTAAATGGCGACTCCAGCACCACCAGCCCCATATCTCGCTCGGCCGCCATTTTGGTTGCGACACCCGTACCCAGAGACTCGCCGTATATCACGATGTTGGAATCCGCAATGCCTTGTGCATTCAGCCAATCAAGCGCAGTCCGCGCGTCGATGTAAAGTCCTTCTTCAGAAGGCGCTCCGTCGCTGCCCGAATAACCACGATAGGCCAGCAACAGCGCACCCATATTGGCTTGCTTGAAGTAGGCAAGCCGATAGCGCAAGCCGCGCAGTGATCCGCCATTACCGTGAAATATCACGACCGTCGGCCGTCCATTGGCTGGCGGCGCATACCAGGCCAAGACCCTGAGACCATCGAGCGTCTTCAGTTCGACCTCCTGGACACCGGTAAGCATGGCGTAGTGCGAAGGAGGGACGTGACGGATCAGATCTGGAAAATACATCATGTCGCGCTGGAAGACGAACATGAGGGCGACGACTGTGAGATAAAGGCTCACGGCAATCGCGATGACTCTGACGATCACAGGCATTTCATGCCTGCTTGATCAACGTGCTTGTGATCAGCGCGGATCGCGCACCGAGGCTGATCGAACCCTGATTGTGCTCGCACGTTCCAACTTCCAGCAAAGTCCAGCGTGGGTCATGTTTGTTGCGCGCGAGTATTGCAGCACTGGCCGACAAATTGAAGCTGCAAAGGATGTGATCGTCGCCACGAATGCGCTCGAAGACCAGAATTTGGCTGGAGGCTTCGGTGATCTTCATGTCGCCTCTGGCCAGCACCGGGTGCTGCTTTCGCAGTTCAATCAACCGGCGCACGAACCAGAGCACCGAGTCTCGGTCGTGCTCTTGCCCTGCGGCGGCGAGGGCTTTGTGGGCAGGGGCCATCGGCAGCCATGGCTCGCCGTAACTGAAGCCAATGTTGGGCTTGCCTGCAACCCAGGGCATTGGCGTCCGGCAGGGATCGCGGCCTTTGGAGTAGGGGAAATAGAGTTCGCCGACAGGATCGTGAATTTGATGACGTTCGATCGGACCATCGGGCAGACCCAGCTCTTCACCCTGGAACAGCAGAACCGTACCCTTCAGCGTCATCAGTAGCGTGAGTGCCAGTTTGGCGAGCGCCGGGTCGGCTTCCATCGTGCGGCCGTATCGTGTCACCGTTCTGCTGACGTCATGATTTGAAAACGTGGCGCACGGCCAAAGGCCCTCGATGGCGTTCAGGAACTCATAGTGCTCGGCAAAGACCTGCGGTTTGAAGGAACGGTCCTCGAGGAAGGTGAAGGTGTAGCCGGTATGAAGCCCGTGCGTGGCACCGGCGAAATGGCTAAGCAATCCCGGTTCCTCCGAGAATTCGCCGAAGACGAAGCGGTCTTTGTAGGCATCGACGGTGGCGCGAATCTCGTCCAGCACTTCGCGGTTCTCCAGCAGGTTACTGTCGCGGATGCGGCGCTGCAGGTTGGGCGCGTGCGCCCAGTGATGTGCCGTGCGCTCGGCCATCGGCACCGCAGGATTGTCGCGCAATTCTGCATCGTGCAAATACGAATTGGCGACATCAAGGCGAAAGCCGTCAACGCCGCGATCAAGCCAGAACTTCAAAACATCAATCGCGGCAGCGCGGGCGTCACGATTGTAGAGGTTGAGCTTCGGTTGTTGCTTGAGGAATTTGTGGAAATAATATTGCCGCCGCAGCGGATGATACGACCACGCAGGCCCGCCGAAAACGCTAAGCCAATTGTTCGGCGGCGTGCCGTCTTCGCGCGGATCAGCCCAGACGTACCAGTCCGACTTGTCGTTGGCGCGCGATTTCAGGCTTTCCAGGAACCACTGGTGTTGATCGCTGGTGTGGCTCAGCACTTCGTCCATGATGACTTTGAGGTTGCGGCGGTGCGCCTCTTTGATCAGGCGCTCGAAGTCTGCCATCGCGCCGAATTCCGGGGCGATGCCGTTGAAATCCGATACATCATAACCGAAGTCGCGATTGGGCGAGGGGTGGATGGGCGACAACCAAATGGCATCAACGCCGAGCGCGGAAATGTAGTCCAGCTTGGACTCAATGCCTTTCAGATCGCCGATACCGTCGCCATTCGAGTCGCAGAACGAGCGCGGATATATTTGATAGATGACAGCGCCTTGCCACCAAGGTGTGACCATCGCGCTTACGCCATATCGATCCGCTCGATGATGCGGCTGACCAGGCCGTAGGCTTTGGCTTCCTCGGCCGACATCCAGAAATTGCGGTCGGTGTCGTCTTTGACTTTGGACAGAGGCTGACCAGTCTCATCAGCGATGGTGCGGTTGATGCGATCCAGGGCTTTCAAGATTTCTTCGGCTTCGATTTGAATATCCGAGGCGGTGCCGCGGATACCACCGGCGGGCTGGTGAACCATAAAGCGGGTATTGGGCAGACAAAAGCGATGAGCGCGATCGGCACCCAGATAGATGTGCGTACCGGCGGAAGCCACCCAACCCGTGCCGATCATTTTCACCCGTGGACGCAGCGCCTTGACCATGTCGTGGATGGTATCACCGGATTCGACGTGACCGCCCGGCGAATGAATGACAATTTTGATGTCCTTGTTCGGATCGTCTGCCATGAGGGCCAATAGATTGGCGGTCACGCGCTCGGCCATTTTTGTGTCGACTTCACCAAAGATCATAACCGTACGCGCTTTGAACAGCGCTTGCGGGATGGCCGTGAACGGCGCGGGTTCGGGGGTCTTGGTATCTTCGTCTTTGTCGAGCGTGAAACGCGAAGCCATAGGCTGAGTATCCTTGGTTTGTCAGTCTTGAGCGCGGGAGTACCACGAGGGGGGCAGTGTGGCAAAGCCCGGTTAATTTACTCCCACAATCATAGCCAAAGTCGGCCCGATTTCAGCGTTTATCACCAGATCGGCAAGGTGATCGAGCTCTGTCGGATCGCGGTTGAGGATCACGAGTTTCGCGCCGTTGCGTTTGGCATCGATGGGCAATCCCGCTGCCGGATAGACGACCAGCGACGACCCGATAGCCATGAACAAGTCGCAAGCCAATGCCGCCCGCCCTGCCCGGTCCATTTCATCTTCGGGCATGGATTGCCCGAATGAAATGGTTGCCGATTTCACAATGCCGTCGCAGAGCTTGCACGCCGGAGGTTCGCTGGTCGCCTTGAAATCCGCCTCGATTTCATCGAATTCGTGGCGCGTGCCGCAGGCAAGGCATTTGGCATAGGTGGCATTGCCGTGAACCTCGATAACTTTGCTGGCCGGAACACCTGATTGCTGGTGCAGGCCATCGATATTTTGCGTAATGACATCTGTGACTTTCCCAAGTTCGACCAACTGCGTAATCGCACGATGACCGGCGTTGGGCGTCGCATGCTTCAAAGTCTCGCGTCCTGCGAACAGCCGCGTCCACGCTTCAACGCGAGCATCGCGCGAGCGCACGAATTCGTCGAAGTAAATGATACGGTTCGTGTTCCAGATACCGCCGGGACTGCGGAAATCCGGGATACCCGACTCGGTTGATATTCCAGCGCCTGTAAAGACGACGATGCGTGAGGCACGCTCGATAGACGACTTCAACTCAGCGCTCATGAGTGCCCGGTTTTCCTGTTGCCAGCCAATCAGCGCAGTCTTCGCCAAGTTCTGCACGGGCCCGCTTCTCATACGCCGCCACATCGCCCGGCGTCAGCGTATCGTGCCAGCGTCCGTTGACGCCCTTGTTGATGAATACTTGCGCGCCGGCATCCCAGAATGCGCCGCCCAGCGGCACGCTTTTGGTGGCGTTGGCTTTCATCCAGTCGAACGAGCAATATTCCAGGATACGGGGCCAGTTTTCCGGCGCCACCGGAATGTCGAGAAACTTCGCCATCGCCCGCATCGTGCCCGGCAAATCGCGCTTCATCTCCGCGAAATGCACGAACATCACATTGGGCAGATCACGGATCGCCCACCAGGTGCGGATGTTATCCCAGAACGGCCAGAACGGATGCCCGTCGCGCTCCATCCAATCAAGGAAGTATTGACGTATGTCGGTAGGCGGCTTGCCGATCGGCGGCCCGACGCGGCCGGGCGTGTCGTTCAGCGCCTGATACCAAAGCGCGTTTGCATTGACGTGGTGGTTATAGATGCTCCACACCACATCGCGCCCGTCGCGGCCAATATAGATGTATTTCGCCTTGGGTGAAAACACCAGCGCATCGACCGGCAGATGGGTCTTGATGAACCGGCGGTGCGTTTGCGCTTCGACCATGGGAAGCTTCACCTCTTTGGGCGGCACGCGCAGGTCCAGCCACGGCGACATCTCGGCGACCGCCAAATCGGGATCAGGCCCGAACATCATCTGCGCGAGCATCTGCTGCGTCCAGGTTGTGCCGGATTTCGCATAGGTCGAAATGATGATGTCGTCATCGCGGAACTTGAAGTCGTTCCAGATCGTCGAATCAAAATGGTGGTTCTGAAACTCGTGCGCTTTTTTAGGCATGTTGGGAGCGGCCATGTCGATCCTTCCTGAATGGATTGAATTCCGGCTAGACTAGCGCAACGGCCCGCCACCCAGCAACTGGATGCACAATGAATCTGTCCGATCTCGCCAACCTTTCGACTTTCCTCAGTGGTTCGGATTTATTGCGCCCCCAAAACCCCGAACGGATGCAAGCCCCACTGCCAGGCGAATGCGATGAACGCAAGGATGGCGAGGGTCAACACGATGTAGCCCATCTGGGCCATGCGGGCGCGGGGGCCAGCGCCGAACCCAGAGATGCTCCAGATCACCATCGGAATAGCTAGCACCGCAATCACAACGGGGATAGCCAGAAGCGCCAACAGCGCTGGAGACGGGCCGTGCAAGATTGCGATGGGCGCGGCATTGGAGAGTAGAGCTTCCATCGCAACCAGCATCGCTACCGTCAGACCTGCCGCAAGGAAGCCGGTGATACGCGGAGCGAAGGTGATGACGGCCTGTGGCTCGCCAAAAAAGTGGCGGCTGAGGAACCCGTTTGCCCACCCCCAGATCGTCATGATGCAGATGGCGACAACCAGGGCGAGCGCCACCGACCACATCGCCCACTCACCTGTTCCGGTGACACGGTCATAGGCATCGGTGTCGATTATGAATCGTTGTACGTCGCCTTTGGCGCTGGTTTGGGCGGCGGCTTTCCATTGAAAGTCCGGATTTACCCACGTACCGTTCATTTGCGGCTGGAAAACGAGGTCGTGGCCGACACTGGGCAAGAAAACCTGCAACTGCCCCTCGCCCATCGCCTTTACCGTCATTTGCGAGGCCGCGGCCCCCATAACCGTAAAATCTGAGCGCGCCCGTCGCACGGACATGTATGTCCCCGCTATGGCCCGCGCGCGTGCTTCGATTTCAGGCCCAGCCGCAACAATCGGCTCGCTTTTGTTTGGCCATACCAGATCGAACAACGCCTTTTTCAGGGAAGCGCTGCTGGCGAAGCTGCAATTCACATTGGTGGCGACGAAAAATCCGGATCTTGTCTCTGGATGCAGCACCAGTTGGGCGCAAAAGCCAGACCACGAGCCATCATGCCCGATCCAGCGTATGCCGTTGCGCCGTCCGCCGGCAAAGCCATACGCCCAGTCGTCCAGTCCCTCCGCGTTGGCGAAATGCCCCGCGTGCATTTTTTCGATTGTGGGTTCCGACAGCAGATGCTCGCCATCGCCGTAAGCCCCTTTGCTCAAATGCGCCAGCATGAACGGCACCATATCGGCGGCGGTGGTAATGAGATCACCGGCCGGGCCCGTGGCCACACGGTCGAGTGCGATGCGGCTGTACCCCCCTTCATCCCCCCCACGCAGGTACGGCACCGCGATGTCCGCGGGCAGCGGATAGGGAACGCCGAAACTGGAGACCGTCATGCCAAGAGGTGTGAAAATATGTTCCCGCGCATAGGCATTAAATTCCTGGCCGCTGACATTTTCGATGATGTGTCCTGCCAAAGCATAGCCGTGGTTTGAATAGGCAATCACCGTGTTGGGGGCAAGAACGCGCGGCGGCATTTGACGCGACAAGTACTGGCCCAGCGGTAGCACGGGACCCTGCAATGGCGCCCCCAGACCCAGATAGCGGTCATCAAAGCCGGCAGTGTGGGTCAACAAATTAGCCAACGTCACCGCTTCGGGATAGTTCGACGGAATTTTGAACGACGAGAGATAGGTGTTCACATCCGCGTTAAGGTCGGCTTTGCCCTGCTCGACGATTTGCATCACAGCCGTCGCCGTAAACAGTTTTGAGATCGACGCAACGCGAAAGCGCGTCCGATCCGGATCAACCGGCGTGCGGGCGCGG
>JAWXBO010000222.1:0-9280 GCA_034440175.1 Alphaproteobacteria bacterium | reverse complement strand
CCCCCAGACGAATCCAAAAATCGGCGGGCCGCAACAAGTTTTTCGGATTACCGCGGATTCAGGGTATAACGGCTTGCCGCGCAGGGCCAAGGTGAAGCAGACGTCATTTGTGCCAAAGTTTGTCAGGTAACCTTCACAGACAAATGCCTGCGACATTAATTTGAGAGTTCATAGGTCTGCGACAGATTCGATGGCATTTGACAAGGAGTAACGATGAAAACCGGGATTTGCACTTTAATGGCAACTGCTCTGGTGCTGGCTCAGGGGGCTTCGGCCGGGGAGACGCGCGTCGAGCGTAAGGAAACTTGTGTCTGCACGAGCGGCGCGGGCGCTCCACCGGGGGCGGAACAAAAGTGGCAGATGGATACTGAAGACAATGTGGGCGGTGGACCCGGCGAGGACGTCAATGTCCGGGTGTTCAAAGATGGCAAAGGTGGCGAGAAGCATGTCGTCGTCGTGCGTCGGGTTGAGCACGGTAATGCCGATGCCGACAATGACGGCAAGGTGTCCCGGAAGGAATTTCTGGCGCGCGCCGAAAATCGTTTCGCGGAGCTCGATGAGAACAATGACGGTTCGTTGAGCAAAGAAGAGGCGCAACCGCCATTGCCGCCCATTCCAGACCTGCCGCCGATGCCGCCAGTCCCACCTGTGCCGCCGCCAAGTAAGTGAAAATTGGTTCACCCGAAGCCGCGAAGTACGCGAAGAAGATAAAAAGGGAGAAGCGCCTGCATTGCTTCTTCTTTGCGGCTTCGTGTGAAATATTTTACTGAGTTCCCGTGTCACTTTAATCCGATGTTTCGTTCAGGTCATCGCCAATGCCGCCCGGTTGTTTTAACATTTGACTTGCGCCAAATCGACGAATGGTCTGTGTATACACAAACGCATGCATACGTGCATATAAGGAGAAAACCTCGTTAAATTTCAATCCGTTAAGCCCTAAAAAAACCAACTGAAAAGTCAACATGTATGCATGCAGTCGTTGTAAGCCAAGGCCGAAGCGTGGGGTGCGCGCCCAGTCAGATTTCGCGCGCACCCATCCCGTTCCCCGCCTTTAGGGACGGGGTTGCTCAATCTATTCAAAGTTCAAGTCGCAGCTGACCATCGCCCCTTTTTTAGAGCGGGGCCAGAAGGAGGGAACATATACAGAACTATTCCGCCGCGTCAACCTGAATTTCATGCGCTGCCTTCACCTGGTACGCAACGAGCGTTCAGTATTCGCTGCACGCCCTGCTTAATCGCCCCCGCCCCGAAATTCATGAGTTGGCATGGAAGTGCCGAAGGGGCGCCAACGGCGCGCAGTTGTTGGTTCCTTTCCTTCTTCGTCGCTTCGTGTGAGTCTCCTTCCTAAAGCCGCAGCTGCCTGACGCCGGCAGAAGGACTCACACGAAGCAACGAAGAATAAAGGCGCTGACACGAAGTGGGGGACGATGTCGCTGGATCGGCTATCACAGCAGGTCGGCTCAAAACTTCTGCTGTCTTTTCGCGTCTTCGCGTGAGATTCCTTTATCTGCAGCCAGACGACCTAACCTGTAACAACAAACTTCACCGTCGATGACTGCCTATCGAGTATCACTCAGTTACGAAAGTGAACCCTAGCTCTCTATTTCTTCGCGCAGTAGTTCGAGTTCCAGCCAGCGTTCTTCGGCCTGAGCGAGATCTGACTCGAGCGCATTGAGTTTGGCGGCACTTGCGGCAAAGCCTTTTTGATCCCGGGCGTAGAAATTATCGCCGGAGAGCTGGGCTCGCAGTATCCGGATTTCGTCTTGCAGCCCTTCGATGCGCGCTGGTAGAGTTTCGAGGGCGTGTTTGTCTTTGAAGGTCAGTTTGCGGCGCTCGGCGGGTGCTGCGGATGGCTTTGCCGCTCCCGCAGACTTACGAGGAGTTTCCCTTGGTTTGGCTGTCACGCCCTGTCCGCGCTGGGCCACCATGTCACTGTAACCGCCTGCATATTCGGCAAAGCGCCCATTGCCTTCAGCCATCAGGACCGAGGTGGCGACACGATCCAGAAAATCACGATCATGGCTGACAAGCAGAACTGTGCCGGGATACTCGGCGAGCATTTCCTGCAGGAGATCGAGGGTTTCGAGGTCGAGGTCGTTGGTTGGTTCGTCGAGAACCAGCAGGTTCGAGGGCGTCGCCAGGGCCTTGGCCAGAACCAGGCGGCCACGTTCACCGCCTGACAAAACGTGCAGCGGCGTGCGCGCCTGGTCGGGCGTGAAGAGAAAGTCCTTCATGTACGAAGCGTAGTGGCGCACGACACCGTTGACGCTGAGCGTGTCGGAGTTGCCGCCGGTCAGGAAGTCTTTGACAGTGGTGTCGAATTCCAAAACTTCGCGCCGCTGGTCGAGCATATGCATGGCGACGTTTGCACCAATTTTAATCTCGCCACTACCGGGCGCCATGCGGCCGGTCAGGAGATTGATCAGAGTGGTCTTGCCTGCACCGTTTTGGCCAACGATGCCCACGCGATCCCCGCGCATGATGCGGATCGAGAAGTCCGTCACAACCTGCAGCGCGTCAAAGGCCTTTGAGATTTTCCTGGCTTCGATGACACAGGTGCCCGACGTTTCACCTTCGCTTGCGGTCAAGCGGACATTTGCGGTTGCCCGCCGTTGCTCGCGACGCTGTGTTCGCAAATCGCCGAGACGCGCCATGCGCCCCTGGTTGCGTTTACGCCTTGCGGTGACACCGTAGCGGACCCAGTCTTCCTCCATGGCGATGCGGCGGTCAAGCTTGTGGCGCTCGAGGTCTTCCTGTTCAAGGATGGTGTCGCGCCAGAGTTCAAAGGCGCTGAAGCCCTGTTCAAGGCGGCGCGTCGTTCCCCGGTCCAGCCACACCGTCGCGCGCGACAGGCGTTCCAGAAAGCGCCGGTCATGGCTGATCAAAACCATCGCCGAACGCAGAGAGTTCAACTCGCTCTCAAGCCACTCGATGGCGGGCAGGTCGAGGTGATTGGTGGGCTCATCAAGCAGAAGAATATCCGGCGAAGGGGCGAGCACCCGCGCCATCGCCGCGCGCCTTGCTTCGCCGCCCGAAAGCCGGTCCGTGTGTTCCGCTCCGGTCAGGCTGAGGCAATCCAGCAAATAGCGCGCACGATAGGGATCGTCGCCGGGGGCCAGACCTGCTTCGACAAAAGCGAGAGTTGTTTCGTAACCGCTGAGGTCGGGTTCCTGGGGGAGATAGCGGATGGTGGCCGAGGGTGCCACGGACCGGGTGCCGCGGTCGGCCTCGACGAAGCCGGCAGCGATTTTGAGCAGTGTCGACTTGCCGGAACCGTTGCGCCCGACGAGGCACAGCCTGTCGCCCTCGCTGACCATCAGCTCGGTCCCCTGAAGCAGGGGGGCGCCGCCAAAAGTCAGGTGAATGTCTTGCAGTTGGATCAGCGGTGCGGCCATTGCGTCTTTTCACATTGATCGGCCGCTCGGGGGAAGAGGGCACAATGCCCAGTGTGGCCCGCCAAGCTGGACGTGTATGACGGGCCACGGACATTTGAGGGGTGAAACCATGATTGCGAGCCACTTCTTTCAGGGCGACGGCCTTGATGATCTGCGTTTTTCGCTGGCGGCGCTATCATTGGCGGCATCGGCAATTTATCTCGCGTTTGTTTCGGGACCGCCTTCACCGGTGCGGGCGGGTCTGAAGACTTTGACGATCGGCGTGCTGGCTTTGTTGCCCCTGACCTATGCCGGTGTGCCGGGAGCGCATGTCACGGGACTGGCCATTCTTTCGTTGGCGTTGGCGCTGTCAGCGCTTGGAGATTTGCTGTTGGCGCTGAAAAATCAGGAGCGGTTTTTTGTCTGGGGGCTAGGCAGTTTTCTTCTGGCGCATGTTGCCTTCCTGGCCGCTTTTGTTCCTTACACGGACGTTCCCGAAGGTGGTAAGCTTGTGGCCATCATCGCGGTGCTGGCCGGGGCAGGGCTGTTGTTGCGCGTTCTTGTTCCGCGTTTGGGAAAAATGACGGTTCCGGTGCTTGGCTATTTTGCCGTCATCATGGCGATGGTGGCGGCGGCCTTGTCGGTGCGCGACGCCTCCTGGATTTTGGGCGGGGGTGCCATGCTTTTTGCCTTGTCCGATTCCCTGATTGCGGTGCGAAAATTCCTGCAGCCGTTTCCACGCATCAATGAGGCCGTATGGATCACCTATTGTGCGGCGCAGTTCATGATTACCGCGGCCTTGCTCATGCTGGTGGTTCCTGCTCAAGTGGTGTGAACTCAAAGGGTAAACGACGTGATTGAACGCCAAATTGAAATTGCAACCAAAAACGGCAAGATGAGCACCTTTGTCTGCCATCCTGAGCGCGGCGGGCCATTCCCCGTAATCTTTTTCTATATGGATGCGCCGGCGATCCGGGAGGAGCTGCGCGACATGGCGCGGCGTCTGGCGACGTCGGGCTATTATGTGATGTTGCCCAATCTTTATTACCGCGCGGGCGTTATGGAACTGGGACCGCTGCCCGCTGACCCGGAAGCGCCCGAGCGTCGGCGGATGTTTGATCTGATGGGCTCGCTGACGATCCAGCTTATCATGCACGATACCGATGCGATGCTGGCGTTCGCAGACGAAGATGTTGCGGCGGGGTCTGGGCCGATGGGCGCTGTAGGCTACTGCATGAGCGGGCAATATGCGATCAATGCGGCAGCGCGCCATCCGGGCAAGTTTGCCGCTGCGGCTTCGATCTATGGCGTGAGGTTGGTGACCGATGAGCCGGACAGTCCCCATGTCGTGGCGCGCAAAGCCAAGGCCGAATTCTATATCGGGTGTGCGGAGACCGACCGCTGGATGCCGCTCGAACAGGTCAAGGCGCTGAAAAATGCGCTGCGCGATACGGGCGTGAACGCCGAAGTCGAAATCTATCCGGGGACAGATCACGGCTTCGCTTTTCCTCAGCGTCCGGTCTATAACAAGGCGGCAGCTGAACGGCACTGGGAGAGGTTGTTGGCGCTGTTTCGCAAGCGTTTGGGGTAGCAAACAAGAGGGTTTTGAGATGTCGATCAATTTGAACCGCCGCGCATTTTTCATGGGTGCCGCAGCGGTGACGCTTGCAGGTGTGGGTGCCGGTGTCTGGCAAGTTGCTGCGCGTGCCGCGACGGGCAAGCCTGCCATCGGGACCTGGGGATTTGATCCCGCCGTGATGGACCGCACGGTGAACCCCGGCGATGATTTCTTCCGCTTCGGTGGTGGCACGTGGATGAAGACGACGCAGATCCCGGCGGACCGTTCACGGTGGGGCTCGTTCAATATGCTTGCCGCGCAATCCGAAGACGACGTGCGCGGTGCGATAGAAATGGCCGCCAATGGGCCGATGCCTGCTGGATCGGTTGCGCGCAAGGCCGTCGACTATTTCAGAAGCTTCAACGACATGGCTGCGATTGAAGCGAAAGGTCTTGAGCCGGCGAAGGCCGACTTGGCGCGGATTGCGGCGGTGCAAACCCATGAGGACGTTGTCCGGCTTGCGGCAGAGCGCGATTTCCGCGCCAGTTTGCCGATCGCCATGGGCGTCAGTCTCGATGCCAAGCGCCCGGATGTTTACATCGTGTCGGTCTCGCAGTCCGGGCTCGGGATGCCTGACCGTGACTACTATCTGAAAGACGATGCGAAATTCGCAGGCACCCGCGCAAAGTATCGCGTCTATGTCGAGACAATGCTGCGGCTGGCCAATTATCCTGACGCCGTTGCCGGTGCCGATGCTGTCCTTGGCATTGAGCGCCTGATTGCCGAGCAGCACTGGCCGCGCGACAAGTCGCGCAATCGCGATCTGACCTACAACCCGAAAGGGAGGGCCGATCTTATAGGCGCGGCGCCGGAGTTTCCGTGGGATGTGGCGCTGGAGTCGTTTGGCGCACCGGCGCAGGATTTTTTTATCGTGGCGCAGGTCGATGCTGTTCGGGCGCTGGCGAAATTGTTTCGTGGTACGAAAATCGAAACCTGGCGCGCCTATCTCACTTTTCATTATCTCAATACAGCAGCCGAGCTATTGCCCCGGGCTTTTGACGACGCAGCCTTTGAGTTCAACGGCCTGACGGTTACCGGGCAACTAAAACAACGGGACCGTTGGCGGCGGGCGGTGACCGCGATGAGCGGTTCGCCGTTCAATGCGCCGATGGGCGAAGCGGTGGGTCAGCTTTACGTGCGCAAAAGTTTTAGCCCTCAGGCCAAAGCGGCGGTGGGCCAGCTGGTTGAGAATCTGCGCGCCGCCTACAAGGAGCGGATCGCCAAGCTTTCGTGGATGAGCGAGGAAACCAAAATTGCCGCTTTGCGCAAGCTTGAGAAGATCAATGTCAAAATTGGTTATCCCGGTAACTGGCGCGACTATGCCGAGCTGGAGATCAAGGCTGGCGATGCTTTCGGTAATCGCCGGCGCGAGCAGGCGTTCAACCGCGCGCGCGACATCAGGCGCCTGGGCGGACGTGCCAACCGGGCTGAGTGGAACATGGCGCCGCAAACGGTGAATGCCTATTACAGTTCGACGTGGAACGAGATTGTGTTTCCCGCAGCGATCCTGCAACCGCCGTTCTTTGATCTGAATGCCGATGCGGCGGTAAACTATGGCGGCATTGGTGCGGTCATCGGTCATGAGATGGGGCACGGCTTCGACGACCAGGGTTCCAAGTCGGACGAGAATGGCGTGTTCCGCAAATGGTGGAATGCGGATGACGAGCGGCGGTTCAAGGAGTTGGGCGACAGGCTTGCCGATCAGTATTCAAAGTTTGAGGCCTTGCCGGGGCTGTTCGTCAATGGCCGTCTGACGCTGGGCGAAAATATCGGCGATCTGGGCGGGCTGAACGTGGCGCTTGAAGCCTATAAGATTTCGCTGGGCAGCAAGGAGCCCGCCGTCATTGATGGTTTCACCGGCATCCAGCGCTTCTTCCTGGGGTTCGCGCAGATTTGGCGGCAGTTGATCCGCGAAGAGGCGTTGCGCAATCAGGTAGTTTCGGACTCCCATTCGCCGGGCGAGTTCCGCGCCAATGGCACAGTGCGCAATATGGACGAGTGGTACGAGGCGTTCGGGGTACAGGCGGGTGCCAAGCTGTTCGTGGCACCGGAGCAGCGCGTCAGGATCTGGTGAGCGCCACATCCCCCGCAAGCGGGGGCAGACAGCAGAGTCTCTCATCTTCCCCCGCTTGCGGGGGAAGTGGCTGCGCGCCGTCAGGCGCTGCAGACGATGGGGGGATGTGGCTCGGTGTCGACAACAAAAAAGGGGGCGAGGATTACTCCTCGCCCCCCGTGGTCTTTCCGGTGGATCGTTTTAGTTTTGCAGGTCGATCGTGGCCCGGCGGTTCTGTGGTTCTTTGACGTTGTCGCCGGTCTTGACCAGAAGTTCGGTCTCGCCGCGTCCGCTGGACGAGATTGAACCGGCGTCAACACCCTTGGAGACCAGGCCAGATCTGGCCGCATCGGCGCGGCAGTTCGACAGTTTCTCATTGTAGGCGTTCGAACCCATCGTGTCGGTGTGGCCGACGATACGGATCGATGCCGCGCCGGTAGTTTTGGCAGCGGAGGCTGCTTCGCTGAGAACGGCGTCGGCTTCGGCCGTAATGTTGCATTTGTCGAAACCGAAGAAGATCACGAACTGTTCCGGTGCATCCATTGGCGGCGCCGGTGGTGGTGCGGGCGGCGCTGGTGGCAGCGGGGCTTCGTCTTCGTGAAGGTCATAGCGCAGGCCAACGGTGACGGTGTGCTTTTCGACGTCTTCAAAGGCGTAAGACTCAATCGCGTTCGAAAAGGTCGGCGCATCGACGTTGAGGTAGCGATAGGTCAGCGTCAAATCCAGGCGGTTGGAAATGGCGTAGGTCAGACCGACGATGCCCTGATAGGCAAAGTTCCAGTCGTCGCCGCTAAAGCCGCGGTTGTCTTCGAAGTCGGCGAAGTCTGCGCCGGCGCCAATGCCGATGTTCAGATCGATGCGCTCAGACAGCGGGACGTCGTAGATGACGTTGGCCATGAATGACCATTCTGTGAGGTTGCCATTAAACTCTTCCTCCTCCTTGCCGTCAAAAAATATGTCCGCGTCGTTGTCGCGATATCCTGCCTCGAATTCGACGCGCCAGTTGCGCTCAAAGCCGTAGCCGATGGTGCCGAGTGCGGCCCAGCCGGTGTCGAAATCCATCGTCGAGAAAGTTGTGTCCCAAGAATCATCAAATGTAAAATCCGTGTCGCCGATCCAATTCGCGCCGCCTTCGAGGCCGATGTACCAACCTTGATTGTGTGCGTTCGACTGCGAGGCGGAGATGACTGATAGCGCCGCGACGGTGCCGAGGAGTGTTAGTTTTAGTTTCATGGAAAACCCCATTTGAACTGGACGCTGCGGGGGGAGCAGCGCCTACCCAGTTGGGGGCTTCTGTAGCAGCGGTTCTCAGCCGGTCAATGCTTAAAACGTCGCAAATAGGAAGATAATCTGGGAGTGTGGATTTGAAGGCGCAGCGTTGCAATTCAAGGAGTTAGCGGGTGATGGACATGCCAGTTCCGCGTGCAGGAATTCCGTCCTAATGGAGTACTCCCTTTGAGATGTTAGCGCTGTGCGTGCTCACGGCGGGCGTCCAGCCACAGCTCGGCGGATTCGCGGCCCATGAATTCCGTCCAGGCGGCAACGGCATTGTCTGCCATTGGATGGGGCGTTTTTTCGAACTGTCCAGCGAGCCAGTTCCTGGCGTCGGGTTTCGTGCGGGTCGTCATAGTGTGGAAGAAGCCGCTTATTGTTTTTTTCATTCCAGTTACTCTTGGCCAGTTGCTCTTGGCTGATATCGCGCCTGAGCAACCCTAGCCTGCTTTGGCTAAGGGCCGGTTAAGCGGCGCAATCGTTTATCATTCGTTAATTGTCCTTGGGGAAGCAGGTACGGGGCACATTGCGCAGAATCACTTACCCCCTCATCATTCAGGCAGTGATTCTCCGGAACGGCGGGCGAAGGTAGCGCTATGGCAAGCCCAACAGATTTTGCAGTGAAACACAGTTTGGCAACTGCGGGTGCCATTCCTGCAACAATTGTCACGACCTGGTACCTTGAGACGCTGAGCGCGGCGGGCATCGCGTTGTTGTTTGTCTTTTTCCTGGCCGTGTTCAATGGCGTGGCTACGCAGATCAAGCACAAAGGCAAATCGTCCGGGCCGGACTAGACCACAAGCGAGGAATGTTCGACATGCAGCGAACGGTTATAGTTGCCGGAGCGGTTGTGCTCGCGGGACTGGTGCTGGGCACCTTTACACTGATGCCTAATGGTTCTGCGCCCGCGCCACAGGTTAGCGTGCCGCCAGCGGGTGCGGGCCAGGGTGCGCCGCCTCCTGT
>JAWXBO010000221.1:0-9175 GCA_034440175.1 Alphaproteobacteria bacterium | reverse complement strand
GTGCGCCACACGGCAGTGGGCGTTAATTTCATCGACATCTATCATCGTTCCGGGCTCTACAAATTGCCCCTGCCCTCGGGTGTGGGGCTTGAGGCCGCCGGCGTGGTCGAGGGCGTGGGCGCGGGTGTGACCCGGTTTCGCGAAGGTGACCGCATCGCCTATGCGTCGGGTCCGATTGGCGCCTATAGCGAGGCGGCGAATGTCGTTGCCGATCGCGCGGTGAAAATTCCCGAAGGCGTCAGCGATGACATCGCGGCGGCAATCCTGCTCAAGGGGTTGACGGCTCACTATCTGCTGCGGCGGACGTATAAGGTGAAACAGGGTGACACGATCCTGTTTCACGCGGCGGCCGGCGGCGTTGGGATGATCGCGGTTCAATGGGCCAAGTCGCTGGGCGCGACGGTGATCGGCACGGTTGGGAACGACAAGAAAGTGGCACTGGCCGAGCGCCTTGGCTGTGCCCATGTGATCGTCACGTCGCGCGAAAATGTGGCGAACCGGGTGCGCGAGATTACCGGCGGCAAAGGCGTTCCGGTTGCCTATGACTCGATCGGGCGCGATACGTTTATGGCGACGATCGACTCGATTGCGCCGCTGGGTCTGTTCGTGAGTTTCGGCAATGCCAGTGGGCCGGTGCCGCCGTTCGATGCGTCGATCCTGGCGCAGAAGGGGTCGCTGTATTTTACGCGTCCGACGCTTGCCAATTACGTGACGACGCCGGAAGAACTCGACGTCGCGGCGGGCGAGTTGTTCGACTTGGTCGCACGCGCTGTGGTGCGCAAGAACGAACCGAAGCGCTTTGCGCTGTCGCATGCCGCCGAGGCGCACCGGGCGCTGGAAAGCCGGCAGACGACGGGGTCGCTGGTGCTGATCCCGGACGGGGTTTGACGACGCCGCTCATGGCCCCCCTCCACCGCTGACGCGGTCCCCCTCCGCCGCAAGCGGGGGAGGATGAGCTACTCCGCTGCCATCGCGTCCTTGCGTAGGTACAGCGAGTTTTTTGGACGGGTGAAGACGCGGGCGATCATCGGTACGAAGGCGTCGAGTGGCATCGATTTGAAATCGGGGTCGAACGAGTTTTGATCGTAGAGGTGACAAAACTGAGCGGTGGGTTCGAAATGGGTATGGCCGCGAAACTGGTCGCGCATGTTGCGGTCGAGGCCCAGATGCTGGAAGAAATAATAGCCCTGGAAGATGCCGTGCTTTTCGACGATCCAGTGGTTGCGTTCCGAGACGTAGGGTTTGACAATCGAGGCGGCGATGTCGGCGTGGTTGGCCGGGCCTAACGTGTCGCCGATGTCGTGGAGCAGCGCACAGACGACGTACTCTTCGTCCTGGCCCGCTTGATGCGCGCGCGTTGCGGTCTGCAGCGAATGTTCCAACCGATCCACGGCATAGCCACCGCAGTCGCCCTTGAGCAGGTTCAGGTGCGCGACGAGGCGGTTGGGAAGGTCCTTCTGGAAGGGGGCGGCATGCTTGACGATGATCTGCCAGTCCTCGGCAGTGCTTTCGGCCATGGTCTTGTATGTGGCGCGGTCGTGCATTTCGTCGGTCATAACCTTCATCTCCGATTGCTTCTTGCGCCACCGTGGCGTGAAGTGGGCCTGACGTCAAACAGGGAAGCTGGATATGAGCAAAAAACTTCAAGGACGGGTCGCTTTGGTGACCGGCGGGGCCCGTGGCATTGAGGCCGCTTCGGCGCGGGCCCTGGCCGAGGCAGGTGCGGCTGTGTTGATCTCAGATGTGCTTGATGATGAGGGTCAGAAGACGGCGGCGGCGATTGCCGAGACGGGCGCGCGGGCCGGCTATCTGCGCCACGACGTGCGGGACGAGGCGGCTTGGAAGTCGGCGGTCGCAGAGGCGGAAAAGCGGTTTGGCGGGCTTGATATCTTACTTAACAACGCTGGCATCTTTGCACTCAAACCGATGAGCGAGACCTCGATCGAAGAGTTCCGGCACATGCAGTCGATCAATGTTGACGGCGTGTTTCTGGGCATGAAGTCGGCGATTCCTTCAATCGCCAAACGCGCTCAGCAATGGCCTGGCGGAGGCTCGATCATCAATCTGTCGTCGGTCGCCGGTTTAACGGGAGCGGCCTTTGCGGTGCCCTATAACGCTTCCAAAGGAGCGGTGCGGTTGATGACCAAGGGCGCGGCGCTTGAGTGTTCGCAGCTGGGTCACAAGATCCGCGTGAATTCTATCCATCCCGGTATCATCGACACGATGATGGGCCAGAAGGTGATGGACGATCTGGTTGCTACGGGTGCTGGAAGTGCCAACGAAGTCCGTACGAACGCGATCGGCCTGCACCCGCTGGGGCGGCTGGGCGTTGCCGCCGATATCGCGAGTGCCGTGGTGTTTCTGGCATCGGACGACGCGGCGTTCATGACGGGATCTGAAGTGGTGGTCGATGGCGGGTTGACGGCACGTTAGCGATGGGGCCGCAAGCGCAAGACCTTGCCGTTGCTCTCGTCGGTGAGCACGTAGATCGAACCGTCGGGCGCTTGCTCGACGTCGCGGATGCGTTCGCCGAGGGAGATGCGTTCCGCTTCGCTGGCCTTGGCTCCTTTGACCTGCACGCGCACCAGTCCCTGGGAACTTAAGCCTGCAATCAAAATGTCGCCGCGCCACATGGGAAACTTCGCGCCGGTGTAAAAAATCATGCCGGAAGGTGAGATGACGGGCGTCCAGTGCGCCAACGCATCGACGAAGTCAGGCTTGGATGGCGGGTCGGGGATGTCGCGGCCGTCGTAGTGGTTGCCCCAGCTGACGAGCGGCCAGCCATAGTTCTTGCCGGCCTCGGGGCGGTTGAGTTCGTCGCCACCGCGCGGTCCGAATTCGTTGGTCCACAATACGCCGGTCAATGGTTCGAAAGCTGCGCCCTGAACGTTGCGATGACCGTATGACCAAATCTGCGGCAATCCGCCCGCTCTGCCCACAAAGGGGTTGTCGTTGGGGATCGTGCCATCCCGGTTCAGGCGAACGATCTTGCCGAGATGGCTTGAGAGACTTTGTGCCGGTTCGAATTTTTGGCGATCACCCATTGTGAAAAAGAGATGGCCGCTGGGCGAAAAGACGATACGCCCGCCGAAGTGACCCGAGCCTGAGACCTTCGGTGTCTGCGAGAAGATGACTTTGAGGCCGGTGAGTGCTTTGTCACCCAATGTCGCGCGCGCCAACGCGGTCGATACGCCGTCGCCGCCTGGTTCGGCAAATGACAAGAAGATCGTGCGGTTGGTCGCGAAGGCGGGATCGAGTGCTATGTCGAGCAATCCGCCCTGCCCGCCGGCGTCAACTTCAGGCGTGCCGGAGAGCGGCGGCGACACCTGGTTGTCAATCCCGAGAATGCGCAGCCGCCCCGCGCGTTCGGTTACCAACAGGCGCCCATCGGGAAGGAATGCCATGCCCCACGGATGGTCGAGGCCTGAGGCCAGTTCCTCGACGGTGATTCTACCGGACTGCGTGTCGATCATTCGGGCGCCGCTTTCGGCCTGCGCGCAAACCGTGGTGGTGACGACTGCAAACAAAATCAAACCAGCCCGCTGGCGCATATTGGACATGTGCGTGTTCTCTGTTTTTGGTTGTGGACTGAAGCTGGCCTGAGCTTCAGCCAGAAGGGCGACGTCTTGTCTACTGGAGGTTTGAACCGTACGCTAATTTCAAACTTGATTTTAAGTTTTAATTAATATAATAGTGCTTTTACGTCAATAAATATATCTTTCAGGAGTATTTCTAATGTCGAGGCCTCGCCTTCCCGTTTCTGCCATTGTGACCCGGATTGTGATCGTCGGGCTGGGGCTTGCCTTGTTTTTTGAGCAGGCTGGGGTGCGCCAGCTTTTGCATCTTGAAGGTGCGGAGGGGCGGGTGATGATGACGCCCATCTATTGGATCAGTCTGCTGGCGCCGGTGTTTTATCTGGCGGCGTTGTGGGCGGCGTCCGAGGTGTTGGCCCGCATGAACCGGGGCGATGCTTTCGGTCCGGCGATGGTGAGAGGGCTTAAGGAAATCGGTGGCTGCCTGATGATTGGGGCGTTTGCTGCCATCGTGGTGCAGCCCAGCCTGATCCATCTGTTCGGCAACGGGTTTCTTGAAATGCGCGGCGTCAGGTTCAATCTGGGCGTCGAGACCATGACCCTGGCTCTGGTTGGGCTTGTCCTCGTCCTGTTGGCGCGCCAGGGGCAGAAGCTGAAATCGAATCTGGACCAGTTCGTCTGATGCCGGTTCGTGTGACGCTGGATGTCATGCTGGCACGGCGCAAGATACGAGGCCGCGACGTCGCCGAACAGATCGGCCTGTCGGAAACCCAACTCAGTCTGTTGCGTACGGGCAAGGTCAAAGGCGTGCGCTTCGGTACGCTGTCGAAGCTCTGCCTTGTGCTTGAGTGCACACCCGGGGACATCCTCGAATATGACCGGGACGACAGCGATTTGAATTTGAAAGACGATTAGGCGGGCTAACTACGTGATTGAAAGCCGGTGCAGCGGACGTAGTTGCGCTTCCATTGGGGGATGGAAATGCCCGTGGCCTTGACTTCGACGTGAATGGTCTCGGGCAAGGCTTTGGCGTTGTCGTAGTCGCGCAAGCGGAGAACAAATTTGCCGGTGGCCGCGTGCACGCTTTCAATTTTCCAATCCGCGATGGGGTCAAGCGGGGGGAGTTTGAGCGGTGCTTTCGCCGCCAGCTTGTCGGCCAAAGCAAAACTGTTCCAACGGCTGAGGCGAAACTCCGCAGGTCCGACGAGGGCGAAAAACAGGTACTGGGTTTCTTTGACTTTACAGCGATCTCCGGTTTTGGGAACCAGACGCTCATCAATGAAGAAGGCTTCGTCACCCGGCAGGTCCGCAGACAAGAGTTTCAACGCCTCGTCGTCGAGGGCGATCACCGAACGGTCTGCGGGTTTTTGGCAACGCTTGAAGACCATCATGTCGACGTCGCCGCCGAGTGAGGCCGACGAGCGGACGCGGGACATGATGTTGTCGCTGTCGGGACGCAGACGGAAAATTTCTTCGCCGGCCGTCAGGGAAACAACGCCATTCATTTCCTGGGCTTCGGCGATTTTTCCTCTCAATGAGGTTTCAGAACCGTCAGAGGCAAAGAGCACCCCGCCAGAGCGCTCAAACTCGATCGACAACGCCATCGCGCCCGCGGGCGGCGCTATCTTCGAGCAGAGCTTGTCAGCACTGACATCGGCGGGTACGCCGCTCCAGACGCCTTCGAGAAAAGATTGACGCTCTTTCGAGATCTGGATGCCTTCGGCCCGGCCCGCCGTGACCGCTAGAATGAGCGTGGTGAGTGCCAATGAAATTGCTGTGAACGTACGCATCGCTTTGGCTGTCCTCGTGGCGCCCTGCCCCGAGTGAGAATACTCAAGCCTTCACGGTGTTGCTACTGCTTTGGTGGCGGGGGTGAGGCCCAGTTCGTACTCAAATTCGTGGCTGGCGGCGCCCTTGAAATGGTCTGCGTCCCTGATGAGGCGCGTTTTGGCAAATCCCAACCGTTCAAGGAGACGGATTGAGCGCGCATTGCGGGTGTCAACCAAAGCCCGGGCGGTTTCGATTGCGGCTGCCTGATGCAAGTGGGTCAGCATGACGGGGATGGCTTCCGTTGCAATGCCGCGACGCTGAAAAGGCGTTACAACCTGGTAGGCGATCAGAGCTTTCCTGGTTTTGGTGCACGTGGCTTGCAGCAGGGCTGAGGCCGCCGACCCGTGGCGAATAAGCCAGTTCAGCCAGAGTTCGCTTCCTGACGGCGAGCGCCGCGATTTCCAGCGCTGGTAGCGTTCGCGCAGGGCTACAATCGACGGCGGCGGATCTTGCGGCAGGAACTCGTACATTTCCGGGTTGGAAAGGTGTTCGAAAAGTTCGCCGGCGTGAGAAACTGTTAGCGGTTCAAGTGTGAGGGTTGGCGTTGCCAGGGTTTCGATCTTGTAGGTGTCGAAAACCGGCAACTCCGCTGTATCACGTGTTCATGGCATCGAAGAAGTCAGAGTTCTGCTTGGTGCTTTTGAGCTTGTCGAGCAGGAATTCGATCGCGTCGGTGGCGCCCATCGGGTTGAGGATGCGGCGCAGGACATACATCTTTTGCAAGGTCGATTTGTCGGTGAGAAGTTCTTCCTTGCGGGTGCCGGACTTGAGAATGTCCATCGACGGGAAGACGCGCTTGTCGGCGACTTTGCGATCGAGAACGATTTCAGAGTTACCGGTGCCTTTGAACTCTTCGAAGATGACTTCGTCCATGCGGCTGCCGGTGTCGATCAGGGCGGTGGCGATGATGGTCAGCGAGCCGCCTTCTTCGATGTTACGCGCCGCGCCAAAGAAGCGCTTGGGGCGTTGCAGGGCGTTGGCATCGACGCCACCGGTCAGGACTTTGCCCGATGAGGGTACGACGGTGTTGTAGGCGCGGCCAAGACGCGTGACGGAGTCTAGCAAAATCACAACGTCGCGTTTGTGTTCGACGAGACGCTTGGCTTTTTCGATGACCATTTCAGCGACCTGAACGTGACGCGAGGCTGGCTCGTCGAAGGTCGAGGCGATGACCTCGCCCTTGACGGTGCGCTGCATGTCGGTGACTTCCTCAGGACGTTCGTCGATCAGAAGGACGATCAAAAAACATTCCGGGTGGTTGGCTGCAACCGACTTGGCAATGTTTTGCAGCAGCACGGTTTTTCCCGTGCGTGGTGGCGCCACGATCAAGGCGCGCTGGCCTTTGCCCAATGGGGCCACGATGTCGATGACGCGGGCCGAGCGATCCTTGATCGTAGGGTCGGCGATTTCCATCTTGAGGCGCTTGTCGGGATAGAGCGGCGTCAGATTGTCGAAGTGAACCTTGTGTTTCTGTTTTTCGGGATCTTCGAAATTGATGGTGTTGACCTGGAGCAGCGCGAAATAGCGTTCGCCATCTTTGGGGCCGCGGATCGGGCCTTCGACGGTGTCGCCGGTTCTGAGCACGAAGCGGCGGATCTGGTTTGGGCTGACATAGATGTCGTCGGGGCCGGGCAGGTAGTTCGATTCAGGAGCGCGCAAAAAGCCGAAGCCGTCGGACAGAACTTCGACGACACCTGAGCCGGTGATCTCGACATCTTGTTCCGCGAGTTGCTTGAGGATGGCAAACATCATGTCCTGTTTGCGCATGGCACTCGCGTTCTCGATTTTGAGTTCTTCGGCAAACTCGAGAAGGGCGGCGGGTGATTTGGACTTCAGGTCCTGGAGCTTCATAGCTTCTTGAAGCGACATCGAAATATACTCTCTGGTGATTACAGTTATGAGGGAAACAGGGGGATGTGACCTGACCCTTGCTCAGTGCGAGGGCCGTGGTCGTCAGAGGGGGGATTTGAAGATCGGCCGGAGGTCTCGGCTGCGGTTGCGGCCAATTCCTATTCGCGAGCCCTTGAGGGGGCTTTGCGCAGGCGTTCCGGACGATTTCGGAGAACGGGTGATGTGTAGCGCAGATAGATTGAAATTTGAAGTGGGCATTTTTAGCTGGTTTTCGCCAAAAACTTTGTTTCTTGCGGCTTTAAAACGGTTTCACGACGACGAGAATGACGATTGCTGCCATGAGCACGGCAGGAACTTCGTTCACAATTCGAAAAAACCGCTGTGACTTGGTGTTTTCGCTGCGCTCGAAAGCCCGTCTCCAACCCGACATCATGCCGTGCAGTCCCGAAAGGGCTGTGACCAGAACAAGTTTGGTGATGAACCATGGTTCAGTCCAGACGTTGAGGGCGAACGCCAAGAGCAAACCCAGGAGCCAAACGGCAATCATCGAGGGGTTGATGATGACGCGCATGAGTTTGCGCTCCATCGTCTTGAAGCGCTCGTATTCCGGGGTGCCGGGTGTGGTCTGGCAGTGATAAACGAAGAGCCGCGGCAGATAGAGCATGCCCGCCATCCAGGCGATGACCGCGATAATGTGGAAGGCTTTCAGCCACGGATAGAAAGGAAGCAGCGTTTCGCTCATGCGGCTTGGCCCTGGCAGGCACATTGGCGGCATGCGGCTGGACAGTTTCTGATGCCGCCACCGGGTATTGTTCCGGCTTGCGTCACGGCCGCTTTGACCAGAGCGGCGAGGCCTTCGATGAAGGCCGGATGGGTTCCGACTGCGGGAACGCGCAAGTAATTCAGGACGCCGCTTTCGGCTGCGAGTTTTGCATATTCGATGTCGAGCTCGACCAATGTTTCCGAGTGTTCTGAGACAAAGGCGACCGGCACGACGATCAGCGCAAGGCCTTGGGTGCCGGCGCGTTTGATTTCCTCGTCGGTCGCAGGGCCGATCCATTTCATCGGACCGACGCGGCTCTGATAGCTTATTTGCCAATCAAGTTGAGGAAGATTGAGAGCCTCGACGATGGCCTTTGCAGTTTGCTCGATTTGTTCTGGATAGGGGTCGCCAGACGCTACGATGCGTTGAGGAAGCCCGTGGGCGGAAAACAGCAGTCTGTATTTCACGTTGTGCGGCAGGGCTTTGAGCGTCTGGGCAATCAGATCGGCGTGAGCTGCAATCAGGCCCTCGTTGACCGGATAACAGCAAATAATGGATGTCGAAGCCTGAAGTTTGTGGCTGGTGGCGTAGGCGTTCCATTCCTGGATCGACGATCTTGAAGTCGTGGTTGAAAATTGCGGGTAGAGTGGCAGCAAGATGACTTTGTTGGGACGAAAGCGCTTTACCTGTTCGATGATGTCGAAGACGCGCGGTGCGGAATAGCGCATGGCCACGAACACTTCGTAGTGTGTCGTTCCACCTGGCAGGGCTGCGTGCAAAGCGGACGCCTGCGTGTAGGTTTGACCGAGGATGGGCGAGCTGCCGCCCAATTTTGCATAGATTTCGCGTGCGATAGGGGCGCGGCGCTTGGAAATTAGTGTCGCCAGCAACCAGCGAAAAGGTTGAGGGACGCGGATAATTGCGGGGTCGTTGAAGAGGTTGAACAGAAAAGGCTCAACCGTTTGGAGTGAGCTTGGGCCCCCCAGATTGAACAAAATGACGGCCACTCTCATATTTTTTTCCGGACAAGACGCATGAGCTGCTCGACGTGCTCAATTGGAGTTTCCGGGCGGATGCCGTGGCCAAGATTGAAAATGTGGGGTGTCTCTTTTGCCTGGTCAACAATTTTATCGACTGCCGATTGCAGATGCTTGCCGCCGCAGATGAGGGCAATCGGATCGAGGTTTCCCTGAAGGAC
>JAWXBO010000220.1:0-24254 GCA_034440175.1 Alphaproteobacteria bacterium | reverse complement strand
TACATCTGCTACATCGTTGATTCCAAAGGGGATGTGCTGCTACAAATCTGCTACAAGCTGCTACATCCTCAATTTGCTGCCGCCGGTTTTTCGCAGATGAAGCTCGCAGATGAAGCTCAGTGCGCAAGTGTCGAGTCAACCGCCCTGGCCACCGATTAGAACAATAGACGAACATTTCTATTTTGCGGAATGGCACATTTCGTCGCAGACTGGGGAGGCATAACTGGGTGACCAGGGCGCAAAAAATACGCCCGCGAAAGCCTTTTGCATCTTCCGTGTCAACGACTAATGATAGTGGGTACTAAGCTCGCGTCACCCCCACGCTATTGGAGACCAGCACCATGACCTCATCCGCCGCCCGTGCAGGCTTCGCGCCCGGTCGCCTCGACCGCATCGCCGATCACCTCAGTCGGGCTTACATCGACATCGGAAAGATCGCAGGGTGCCAGATTGCAGTATCGCGGCACGGCCACCTTGCTTACTTCAAGTCGCTGGGCCAGATGGACCGCGAGCGCGCCAGGCCGATGCGCGACGATACGATCTTCCGCATCGCCTCGATGACCAAGCCCATCACCTCCGTCGCTCTGATGACATTGTACGAGCGCGGGCACTTTCAATTGAACGATCCCGTCCACCGCTTCATCCCCTCATGGCGCGATCATCGTGTCTGGGTCTCGGGCGAAGGAGACAGCATAGTAACCGAGCGTCCCAGCCGCCCGCTCAGCATGCGCGACATGTTGTGCCATACCGGCGGGCTGACCTACGGCGCGCAGCTTGAAAGCTTGGGCATGCCCGTCGATCAGCACCCGGTGGGCAAGGCCTATGCCCAGCAGGCGCTGAAGGGCATCGACGGTGAGACCCGCGACAGCTTTCTGCAGAAACTTTCACGCGTGCCGTTGCGTTATCAGCCCGGCGAGCGCTGGCTCTACTCCTATTCGACCGATGTCTGCGGCGCGTTGGTTGAAATCATTTCTGGCAAAAGCCTCGACAAATTCCTGGCCGACGAAATCTTCGAGCCCTTGAAAATGAAGGACACCGCCTTCACCTTGCCGCGCGAGAAGCTTGATCGCTTCGCTGCCAATTATCGCCGCGCGGCCGACAAGAGCCTGAAGCTGTTGGGCGACAACGAGAAGAGCGAGTATTTGAAGCCGCGCGAATTCTATTCCGGCGGTGGCGGCCTGGTCAGCACAATGGCCGATTATTTGCGTTTTTGCGACATGTTGCGACGCGGCGGCGAACTCGAAGGGGCGCGCATACTGGGCCCGCGCACGATCGAACTGATGCGCCGCAATCACTTGAAGGACAATCGCGACCTCACGCAAATGGCGATCGGCGGCTTTTCCGAAACCGCGAACGAAGGCGTAGGTTTTGGGCTGGGCTTTGCTTGCACGCTCGACAGCGTCACCTCCGGCTCGATCGTGGGTAGCGACTGGTACTGGGGCGGCGCCTACTCGACCATCTTCTGGGTCGACGCGAAGGAAGACCTCGCCGTTGTCTTCATGACCCAACTGATGCCGTCAGCCACGTTCAATTTCCGGGGGCAGCTGAAGAGTCTCGTTTACGCGGCGATCGAGGATTGAGGGCATACCAACGATCAAGATTTCCAATATCTCGTGTTTGCGCCTTCCGTGTCACTAACCAATGATAGGGGGTACTATCGCCGCGCGTTCTTGGCCGCCGCGTCTTCAAGTCCCGCACGCAAAAGCGTCTGCGCCGCCCACAGCAACACCTCCTGCGCTTCGGCGTCGTCCAGCCGGCAAACATCTTTCATGATGACCATGACCTCAGTGCCGCCCGTCAGCGCCAGCGCGGCCTGCAGGCGCCGCCATCGCGCCTTCGTCATGTCCCGGCGCGCAGGCTCGAGCACGCGATCGAGCCAGCGCATGCGCCGCCCCTCGCGAATCGCAGGTGCTTTCGCCTCGTCGCCGCGAGATGCGAACCACGTATCAAGGTAGACTTTCAGCGCCATACGCATACGCGCTTCCTCGGCGAAAGTGATCGCATTGAACTTTCCAACGAATGCCAGCAAGCGCGCTTCGCTGTCATCACCCGCGAGCGCCTGGATCAACACTTCCACCGGCGCATAGGCAGGTGTGACGCCCGCGATCTCGATGTGCAAGGCTTCGGGCGTTGGAAAATAGCGATAGGCCGTGGCGCGCGACACCTTCGCTGCTTCCGCTGCAGTAGCGACGGTGGGCTCGACGCCGCCAGCTAACAACCGCGCCGCAGCTTCGACAATGGCCGCGCGCGTGCGCTGCTTTTGGTTGGCACGAGGGTCGTGCGGTGCGGTCATCGGGTCAGCTCAGCTTCACGCCAAGCTGGCGTTGAATCGCGGCAAGATCACACCACGCTTGCTCTCGCGCAATCTTGCCGTTTTTGAACTCGAAGATGTGCAACAAACGGAAGCTCACCTTCCCACTCTTGCCGTCGCACAGGAACGCGCGCCCATCCGAAATCTGACCATGCCACATCGTCTCGTCGACAACAAAATCTTCGCCGTAATAGCGCTTGAGCGGCGTCACGCCTTCCCCCTTCACCGACGCGAACAGCATTGCGTAATAATCGCGCACCTGCGCCTTTTCGTGCTGCACGCCAACCGGGGAGGGCACCACTTCGTGCTCGACCTCGTCTGCAAGGCTTGCCATCACGCCATCAAGATTGTCAGCGGCTTCAAAACCGAAATGATCGTTGATGGCCTTGTCCATCTCTCCCCGATTCGTTCTCATCGCGCTCTCCCATAAAACAGAAACCTCTTAATGAGGCAAATGTATCATAAAGAATCAGTTGTCGTATGTCAAGGGGCCTACCCTCACCAACCTCACCCCAGGCCAAACGCGCTTTTGATCCCGTCGATGGTGAACTGGGCCGCCAGTGCCGCGAGGAGGATCCCGAATACTTTCGTCACAATCGCGGCAAGCGTAGCGCTCATCAGGTGGCTCATGCGCGAAGCCAGCAGAAACACAGCCAGCGTCAACGCCAGGTTGACCGCAATCCCGGCAAGGATCGCGCCCCGTGCCGCCCACTCCACGTGCTGTGCGAACAGCAGCATCACCGAGGCAATCGAGCCCGGCCCCGCGATCAGCGGGATGGCCAAAGGAAACACGGAAATATCCTCGTGTTCACCGGGATGGGAGCGGCGCTCTTCCAGTACTTTCTCGTTCCGCGCCTCACGTCGCCGTGTGCGCGTCTCGAACAGCATGTCGAGCGCGATCAGGAACAAGAGCAAGCCACCGGCGATACGAAATGCATCCAGGCTGACATGCAGCTTGTCCAGAACCCACTCACCGCCAAAGGCAAATCCGGACAGGATGAAAGTCGCCACCGCAATGCTTTTCCACGCCATGCGCCGCCGCCACGCCGGCGGCATGTCCTGTGTCAGCGACGCGAACATCGGCGTCACGCCTGGCGGGTCGATCACCACGAAGAACGTCACAAGCGAGGCAAGGAAAATCTCAAACATGCAGGGTCAATGCTCCTCGACGGTGCGGCGCAGGGTCCGCCGTTCCATAGAGGATTTCCTGATGGGGTTAAAGAGCCCCCTCTTGACTTTATTTCGGTAATTGCCTAAATAACGAAATATGAACCAGGTTTTCGAAGCTCTCGCCCATCCCGTACGCAGGGACATTTTGAAACTGCTGCGCAAGCGCGCGATGTGTGCGGGTGATATCGCGGAGCATTTTCCGATCGCCAAACCCACGCTCTCGGGCCATTTCACTGTTCTGAAAAACGCCGGCCTGGTCACCACGCAACGCCAGGGCACCACGATCATGTACCATCTGAATATGTCCGTCATGGAAGAAGCGCTGGGGGCCTTCATGGCTCTGGCCGGCACCAAAGGGAAGGAGCGTTAATCGCATGAACTATCGTCCGATGCTGATCGCAAATGGAGTGCTGATCGCAAGCATGGCGGGCTTATCGGCCTGGGCCTGGAACCAAATTCCCGACGGCGCTCAAATTCCCGTTCACTGGAACCTCGAGGGCCACATCGACAGGTTCGCTTCCAAATCAGAAGCTCTCGTGTTTTTCCCAGCCTTGACGCTACTGATCACGGCAATGATGTGGACGCTTCCACGCTTCGATCCGCGCCGTGCAAACCTGGAGGCAAGCGGCAAGTTCTGGAACGCCGCCACGATTTTGCTCGGCCTATTTCTGGCCTACCTCCATGTCCTGATAACGCTGGGAGCCCTGGGCCAGTCTGTCGATATGGCCAACGCCCTGATCCCGGGGCTTTGCGTTTTGATCGCGGGTTTGGGAAATTATCTCGGCAAGACGCGCTCCAACTGGTTCGGCGGTGTTCGCACCCCTTGGACCCTGTCCAGCGAATACGCGTGGGAAAAAACCCATCGCGTAACGGGGCGCCTGTTCGTGCTGTCGGGGCTTGTCACAATGATTGCGTGGTTCGTGCTCGGCGCCAAACTTTCGTTGTTCGTATTGATCGGCTCGGTGCTTGTTTCGGTGACGGCCGCCGTGGCTCTATCCTATTTCTACTGGCGCATTGACCCGGCCCGTCGCCTCGAATCTCATTGAACGTAATCCGCAAAAGAGGACTCACGCGAATCTCATCCGAAACAAAAAAACTTCGTCACCCCGTGCGCGGTGCAGCATGCTGCTCCGCAGACACGGGGCCCAAGCGAGGTGCGGTGGTTCCTGTCCAGGTGCAGTTTGTTTTGGAGCTCGAACCCCGGGTGGGTCCCGGATCTGCAGAGCGGCATTTCGCTTCGCTCCACACCGCACTGCGTCCGGGATGACGAGAATGTTTGGAGATTGACCTTCGCGGCTTTTCTACCTTCGCGCGCAATCGCGTGAAACTCTTCCTAAAGCGCCTTCTGCAAATAATACCGCTTGAACCCTGCCGGATAATCAAGCGTTCCAAAAACACTGAACCCAAGTTTCTCGTAGAACGGCCGCGCCTGAAACTCGAAGGTGTCGAGCGCTATCACGCTGCAGCCGCGCCGGCGCCCCTCTGCTTCCGCCGCTGCCATCAACGCCCGTCCATGCCCGCCCCGGCGATGCGCCTCGTCGATCCACAGCCACTTGATGAACAACAGCCCCGACCAAGCCAACGCGGAGATGCCGCCTTTAACCTCGCCATCATCGGTTTTCAGTGCGACAGCAAACTCTTCCCAGTGCGCTGGCGAAAACTGCGCATTATAGACGTCGAGCCCCTTGTCGATGACACTGAGTGTGTCTTTAGCAGGCGGCGCCTCAATGCTGATGGAAAGCTTTGTCATGCCTCCTTGCTCACGCGTACCAAGAGCTTTCCGGTATTTCCACCGGTAAACAATTTGCCCAGCGTCGTCACCGCGTTCTCAAGCCCCTCCGCCACATCGACCCGGTCCTTCACCTTGCCCGCCAGCACCCACTGCGCCATCTGCATCGCAAACTCGTCGAAGCGGTGGATATAGTCGATGATAATGAAGCCCTCAACCCGGGCGCGCTTCATCAGGATGTTGGTGAAATTATAGGGACCTGGCACCGGGCCCGTCGCATTGTACTGCGAGATCAGACCGCACAGCACGATGCGTGCTTTCAGATTGATGTTGGCGAGAACAGCATCCAGAATCGTACCGCCCGCATTCTCAAAATCGATGTCGATGCCTTGTGGACATTCACGTTTCAAGGCGCTCGCCACATCTTCTTTCTTGTAATTGATGCAGGCATCGAAACCTAGATCCTTGACCACATAACGGCACTTGTCGTCCGAGCCCGCAATGCCCACAACCCGGCAACCTTTGAGCTTTGCAATCTGCCCGGCGATCTGGCCCACGGCGCCAGCCGCCGCAGAAACCACAACCGTCTCGCCTGCCTTGGGTTGCCCAAGATCAAGCAGACCGAAATAGGCGGTAGCCCCCGTAAACCCCAGCGCACTCATATACGACGTCATCGGCACGCCCGGCAGCTTGGGCAGTTTGCGCGACGCGAAGGGTCCACTCGTCGCGCCCAGCGAATAATCCTGCCAGCCGCCCATGCCGGGCATGGCGATGTCGCCAACCTCAAATCCCGGCGCGTTTGACTGTTCGACAATGCCGATCGTTCCGCCGCGCATCACATCGCCGATCACAACCGGCGGCATGTATTGCTCCATATCGCTCATCCAGATGCGGTTTGTCGGATCGAGCGACAGATAGACATTGCGCACCAGAATTTCGCCGGGTCCCGGCACCGGCTTGGGCGCCTCGCTCAATTCCAGATCGCCAGGCTTGATCTCGCCCACGGGCCGGTGTTTCAGCCGCCACTGCCGGTTCGAATTGCGCATTTCGTTGAGTTCCTTCTGTTCACACTCGCGCGAGCGCCGCGCATTAAGCCTCTTGAGACACTCGCTGTCCCATTGTTACTCCGCTATATAACCTGAATTCAAAGCGGTGTGGGGAGCGGCATTGACGTCAGTTTTAACACGATTGTTGACGGCGCTCACCCTCGCGGCAGCAATGGGCGCGAGCGTTGCGAGGGCCGCAGATGTGGCCACGACGCCGCGCGTCGAGGCGCGCCTGGTCTCGGAAGTCATAGGCATTCCCGCAGCAGGCGGCACGATCTCTTTCGCACTCCATCAGCGCATGCAGCCCCAGTGGCACACCTATTGGCGCAATCCCGGCGAGTCCGGCGAGCCGACAACCTTGTCGTGGACCCTTCCACCCGGATTTGTCGCCTCGGATATCAAGTGGCCGCATCCCGAACGCATCCCGTTCGGTGAGCTCGCCAACTATGGCTTTTCGGAGCAAATCCTCCTGCGCTCGGAAGTGACTGTACCCGCCGGATTGCGCCCCGGCGACATCGTCACGGTCAAGGTCGATGCCGCTTGGCTGGTATGCAAGGACATTTGCGTACCCGAGCAAGCCTCCCTCGACCTCACGCTTCCTGTAGTCGCGACTGATCCGGCGCCCAACCCCGAATGGCGCCAGGCCTTCGCAGCATCCCGCGCCCGTGAACCGTCGTCGTCCGCACCGTTTGAGACGCGCTTCTCTCTGGGTGGTGAAGCGGTAACTCTGTATTTTGTTCCCACACAGGACCTAATGGAGCGTGGGCTTCGCGCTCAGTTTTTTCCCTACACCAAAGGACTGATCAAAGCCTCCGCGCTGCAAGTCTCAGAACCACGTGGCGCCGGCTTCGCCATTGCTGTGCCGCCAGGCTGGCGGCTGCGCGACGTCGAACGCCGTGGCGAGATCGACAAGATCGACGGCGTCTTGGTGCTCGCCGGTGGGAAGTCATACGAAGTCTCCCTGCAACGCGGCGGCGTACCGGCATCGCCCACAGCCGCTGCATCCCAGATGCCGCTGGTGCAAGCGATCCTGTTTGCAATTCTGGGCGGTCTCATTCTGAATTTGATGCCCTGTGTGTTTCCCATCCTGTCGATGAAGGCTCTCGCACTCGTAAAGTCGGGTCACACCGAACGCCCATGGATTGACGGCATTGCTTATCTGCTGGGCGTCATGACGACTTTTGCGGGGCTCGCAGGCGCATTGTTATGGCTGCGCAGTACCGGTGAAGACGCCGGTTGGGGCTTCCAGTTGCAATCGCCGCTTTCGGTCGCGGTCCTCGCCTATGTCTTGGCCCTGATCGGTTTCAATCTATCCGGCCTGTTTCAGTTCGGCTCCTCGCTTCAAGGTGCAGGCGAAGGGCTTTCGCGTCAGGGCGGACTGATCGGCACGTTCTTCACCGGCGTGCTCGCCGTCGTCGTCGCGGCCCCTTGCACGGCACCCTTCATGGGCGCTGCCATGAGCTACGCCTTCACCCAACCGGCGGCGATCACCATCGCAATTTTTCTCGCCTTGGGTTTCGGATTGGCCTTGCCCTGGGTGGTGTTCAGTTTTAGCCCGGCCCTCATTCGCCTGTTGCCAAAACCCGGCGCCTGGATGGAACGCTTCAAGCAGTTCCTCGCGTTCCCGATGTATGGCGCTGCAGTTTGGCTTGTGTGGGTTCTCTCGCAACAAGTCTCACCGGAAGGCTTGTTCCGCGTGATGATCGGTATCGTTTGCTTGGCGCTTGCGGCGTGGGCCTTTGGCATGGCGCAAACCAGGCGATCAGCGGCCAGTGGCATCCTCTTTGTCATTGCCTTCGCAGCCGCAATTGCGCTCGTCACGGTGCCGCTTGAAGGAAAGAAAACCGAATTCGAACCGGCGGCCGTGGGCGGACTGGCACAACCCTACACAGCCGCGCGCCTGGCCGGCTTCCGTGCGCAGGGAAAGCCGGTGTTCGTAAATCTGACAGCGGCATGGTGCGTCAGCTGTTTGTATAATGAAAAAGTAGCGCTCGCCTCTCCCAAAGTGCTCGCCGCCTTCAAGTCGGCAAACACCACCTACCTGGTTGGCGACTGGACAAATCAAAACCCCGAAATCAGCAGCCTGCTCAGGCAGCACGCCCGCGACGGCGTCCCGCTCTATTTGTATTATCCTGCAGGCGGGCTTGAGCCGGAGATCTTGCCGCAAATTCTGACGGAATCGCTTATGCTTAAAACACTGGGAACCAGCAAATGACACGCACGATTTTCGCAATCATCGCACTGTTGGGCCTTTCGCTGCAAAGCGCGAGGGCCGAGCCAAGCATCGGTCAACTGGCGCCGGCGTTCACGGCGATCGACTCAAACGGCAAGTCGCGCTCCCTCAGCGACTTCGCCGGAAAAACAGTCATCCTGGAATGGACGAACGACGGCTGCCCCTACGTGAAGAAACACTACAATTCCGGCAACATGCAGAAACTGCAGCAGGAGCTGACATCGAAGGGTGCCGTTTGGCTCTCCATCATTTCGTCCGCACCTGGAAAGCAGGGTCACGTCAATGGCGCTGGGGCCAACCAATTAAGTGCCTCACGCAGCGCCAATCCAACTGCCGTGCTGCTCGATCCCACCGGCATGATCGGCCGTGCTTACGACGCCCAAACGACCCCACATATGTTCGTCATCGATAAAACGGGAAAGCTTCGCTACATGGGCGCAATTGATGATCAACCCTCGACCGATACAGCTACAATTGCCACAGCGCGCAACTACGTCCGCGAAGCCTTTGCCGCCGTCAGAGTGGGTCATGTAGTCAAAGAGAAGGCCACAGATGCTTATGGGTGCAGCGTGAAATATTGAGTTCCGGATCAGGAAAAGTCACGTAACCTGTTGAAATAACGACAATAAATTACCCACGCCATTTTCTTTCGCGCCCCCTTGACCTTAACAGCGCCAGTCCCTAAATCCTAACCCGCGCATTAGCACTCGTCTGTGGTGAGTGCTAACAGCCGTCAATTTTCAAACCGTTTGACCAATAACAGGAGAGAACCTCATGAAGTTCCGTCCGCTCGGCGACCGTGTGGTTGTGAAGCGCGTGCAAGAAGAAACCAAGACCTCCGGTGGAATCATCATTCCCGATACCGCGCAGGAAAAGCCGCAAGAAGGTGAAATCGTCGCCGTTGGCCCAGGTGGCCGCGACGAACGGGGCGAGCGTATCGCTCCAGAAGTGAAGACCGGCGACCGCATCCTGTTCGGCAAGTGGTCCGGTACCGAAGTGAAGGTTGACGGGCAAGACCTGTTGATCATGAAAGAATCCGACATCATGGGCGTGCTCGAAGGCGCGAAGAGCCTGTCGAAGAAAGCGGCGTAAGCCGGTTTTTTTATTGCTCTGAACTCTCAGCACCCCGACAAAAAAGGAATTGAATTCACATGGCAGCGAAGGAAGTAAAATTTCATTCGGATGCGCGCAACCGGTTACTCCGTGGCGTTGACATCCTGGCCGATGCGGTCAAGGTAACGCTTGGTCCGAAAGGCCGTAACGTCGTCATCGACAAATCGTTCGGCGCCCCGCGCTCGACGAAAGACGGCGTCACCGTCGCCAAGGAAATCGAACTTTCCGATAAGTTCGAAAACATGGGCGCGCAAATGGTGCGCGAAGTAGCCCAGAAGACCAACGACACTGCCGGCGACGGCACGACAACGGCAACCGTTCTGGCCCAGGCGATCGTTCGCGAAGGCATGAAGTCGGTGGCCGCCGGCATGAACCCGATGGACCTCAAGCGCGGCGTCGCGTTGGCGGTCGAAGCGGTTGTCGCCGACCTCAAGAAGCGCTCAAAGAAGGTCAAGTCGAACGACGAAATCGCCCAAGTCGGCACGATTTCGGCGAACGGCGACGTCGCCGTCGGCAAAATGATCGCCGAAGCGATGGCCAAAGTCGGCAACGAAGGCGTGATCACGGTTGAAGAAGCCAAAAGCCTCGACACCGAGCTAGAAGTCGTTGAAGGCATGCAGTTTGATCGCGGCTATATCTCGCCGTATTTCGTCACCAACGCTGAAAAGATGGTGGCCGATCTCGACGAACCGTACATTCTCATCCACGAGAAGAAGTTGTCGAGCTTGCAGCCGATGTTACCGATCCTTGAAACGATCGTCCAAACCGGCCGCCCGCTCCTCATCATCGCCGAAGAAGTCGAAGGCGAAGCCTTGGCGACCCTCGTGGTCAACAAGCTGCGCGGCGGCTTGAAGGTCGCAGCCGTCAAGGCGCCTGGCTTCGGAGATCGCCGCAAGGCGATGCTCGAAGACATCGCCATCGTCACCAACGGTGAACTGATCTCCGAAGAACTCGGCATCAAGCTTGAGAACGTCAAGATCGGTCAGCTTGGCCAGGCCAAGAAAGTCCGCATCACGAAGGACGACACCACGGTCATCGACGGTTCGGGCAAGAAGAAAGACATCCAGGACCGCGTTGCCCAGATCAAGGCGCAGATCGAAGACACGACCTCCGACTACGACAAGGAAAAGCTGCAAGAACGTCTCGCGAAACTCGCGGGCGGCGTTGCGGTTATCCGCGTCGGCGGCGCGACGGAAATCGAAGTGAAGGAAAAGAAGGACCGCGTCGACGACGCGCTGAACGCGACGCGTGCAGCCGTTGAAGAAGGCATCGTCCCGGGCGGCGGTGTTGCGTTGCTCTATGCTTCGAAGTGCCTGGCAAACCTGAAGGGTGACAACGACGATCAGACGGCGGGCGTCAATATCGTCCGCAAGGCGATCCAGTCTCCGATCCGTCAAATCCTCGAGAACGCTGGCGTTGAGGCCTCTCCGGTCGTCAACAAGCTTCTCGAAGGCAAGTCGTCAACGGCAGGTTTCGACGCGCAACGCGAAGAGTATGTCGACATGATCGACGCCGGCATAATCGACCCGACCAAGGTCGTGCGCACGGCGCTTCAAGACGCAGCCTCGGTCGCAGGCCTCCTGATCACCACCGAAGCAATGATCGCCGAAAAGCCCGACAACAAAAAGGGCGGCGGCATGGGCGGCGGCATGGGCGGCATGGGCGGAATGGACATGGACATGTAAGGCGCTTGCGAGGGGCCTCCACGCGCCTCGCAATGCCTTTGCTCCGCACAAGCGGGCACTGACCATCGTCAGGAAAAATACGAGAGGCCCCGGAGGGAACGCCGGGGCCTCTTTTGCGTTTGCATCAAAGGGGCACAGGGAGTTTGCACCGGATGCGCGTCTTTATGGTTGCGGCCGCAGTCGTTAACCTCATTGCTGCGGCGCCGTGCTGGGCAGACGGTCCGTTCGCAAGTGCTACGCCCGAGCCCTATGCCCTGAGCAACACGCAAGTGCACACCATGCACTCCACTGAAACAGGCGCCGATTACCAACTCCTCATAGCAACGCCGCAAGACTATCAGACGGCCGGAAAAAAATACCCCGTCGTCTACTTGCTGGACGCGGAATATTCCTTTGCCCTAACGCGCAATGTTGTGAAGCACTTTGTTGACCGCAACAAGCTCCCCGAGATGATTCTCGTCGCCATTGCCTATCCCGGCGGCGGCGATGACATGGAAACGTATAAGCGCAATCGCAAACGCGACTACACGCCCAGCTTCCAGCCGGTTTCAACCGCGGAGGATGCAGATGAAGAACAGGAGCAAGGCGGCGCTGTGCGCTTCCGCAATTTCATCGCCGACAATGTAATTCCCTACGTCGCGTCGAAGTTTCCGGCCTCCGCCGACCGGACATTCGTTGGTCACTCCTTTGGCGGACTTTTCGGAACCTATGTTCTACTCACCGAGCCCGAGCTGTTTAAGCGTTACGTCATTGTCAGCCCGTCGCTATGGTTCAACAACCGCATGATCTTGCGCGTCGAGAAGCAGACCGCCGCGCGACGCCAGGTCGACCGCCGGGTCGAACGTCGCGTATTTTTCGCGATAGGTTCGTTGGAAACGCGCGCAGAAGTTGGCGCCCCGATGGTCGATGAGTTGAAGCAATTTTACCGTAAGCTTGCGGCGCGTCCCGAACCCGGGCTTGAGATGTCGCTGCGTGTGTATCTTGATGAGAACCACTCCAGCATTTTTCCTAGCGCCATCACCGGCGGATTGCTCGCCGTTTTTCCGCCGCCCGAATCCTAGCCTGCTGCCCCGCCGGATGCTATGTTGAGCTGCTCTTTCAAGGGTCATCATGCGTCGCATTATTCTCCTGGTGCTCACCGTCATCGTGTCCATCGTAGTCCGGGCGCCGCTGGCGGCGGCCAAACCGTACGCGATCCCCAACACCCAGGAGCAGCACATCCGCTCGAAATTCACCGGCGCCGGCTATCGGCTGTTCATCAGTCTGCCCGACGGCTACTCTACGTCCGGTAAATCCTATCCCGTCGTCTACATGCTCGACGCCGACTACTCATTTGCCCTCGTGCGCAACGTCGTCCAGCACTTCGTCGAGCGCCAGGATCTGCCGCCGCTGATCCTCGTGGCGATTGCCTATCCCGGCGCCGCCTCGAGCCGCGAGGTCTATCGTATGAACCGCACGCGCGACTACACGCCTGTCTACGCTCCCGATGGTGGCTATGGCGCGGAGTATCAAAAAGTCTCTGGCGGTGCGGCCAGGTTCCGCGCCTTCTTTGCCCGTGAACTCACACCCTACATCGAACGACGCTACCGCGCATCGCCTTCAGACCGCACGATCATCGGCCACTCCTACGGTGGCCTGTTTGCAACTTATGTCTTACTGACCGAGCCTGAACTCTTCAGGCGCTACATCGCCGTCAGCCCCTCGCTCTGGTACGCCAACCGCATCGCCCTCACGATGGCAGACGACACCGCCGATACCATGATCAAACCGGGCACTCGCGCCTTCTTTGCCGTGGGCGCACTCGAAAATTCAAACATGATCGACGATTTGAACGAACTCGTGAGAAAACTGCGCCGCAGAGATCCGGCAAGGCTGCAAATGAGCCAGCAAATCTTCGAAAAAGAGCGCCACAACAGCGTATTTCCAGGCGCCGTCACCCGCGGCTTACTAACGGTATTTGCGCCCTCGACCGATTGAATGCTCATGCACCTCGACGGCACCATCCCAATCGCGCTAAACACTGAAAGTCTGAGCAGTCTGAACAAGGCGCCCGCCAATGGACTACGGCAGTTACTTGCGGCTCGACCAGCTGCTCTCCAGTCAGCATATGGAAAGCGTCAAGCATGGTAAGCCCGCGCACGACGAAATGCTCTTTATCGTCATCCACCAAACGTACGAGCTTTGGTTCAAGCAAATCCTGTTTGAGCTCGATCTGATCCAGGAAATATTTGGCGGTCCGATGGTCGATGACGCGGAACTCAGCCGCGCCGTCAATGCCGCGGAACGCATCGTCAGGATCGAGCAGCTTCTCGTCTCCCAGATCGACATTCTCGAAACCATGACACCGATGGATTTCCTCGAGTTTCGGAATCTGCTGATTCCGGGCTCCGGCTTCCAGAGTGAACAGTTCCGGACCCTTGAAATTCGCCTGGGCTTGAAGCGCGAGGCCAGGCTCGCCTTCAACGACCAGAGCTATGACGCCAATCTTCCGGGTGACGCGCGAGCCCGGGTAACGGCACTCGAATCAAAACCAACGCTGCGTGATCAGATCGACGCGTGGCTGTCACGCACGCCGTTTGTCGATATTGCAGGTTTCCGTTTCCGCGACGCCTACGCCAAGGCGCTTGACACCATGCTGTCCCACGACATGGGCCAAATCCGTTCGCATCCGCACCTCTCGCAAGCCGAGAAAGACGTACAAATCGCCTCACTGCAGAAATCACGCGCCATGTTCGACGGGCTGCTCGACGATGCGCGCTATGCCGAGCTGCACCGTCAAGGAGACTGGACATTGTCGCGTCACGCCTTGCAGGCGGCTTTATTCCTGTTCCTCTATCACGATGAACCCGCGGCGCACGCGGGCTTTCGTATGCTGAAGGCCCTGATGGACATCGACGAGACGTTGGCGCTCTGGCGCATGCGCCATGCCCTTATGGTATCGCGAATGCTGGGCCGGAAAGTGGGAACTGGTGGTTCTTCCGGCCACGAATATCTGCGCGCTACCGCCGACAAGCATCGCGCCTATAATGATCTGTTTGCCATCGCGACCTTTTTGATCCCGCGTTCGGTCTTGCCGCCTTTGCCCGACGAGGTGCGCAAATCCATGCGCTATCGTTACGAGAAATGAGCCGGTGACCTACAAGCAGCATTTTTCGCGATCAACCGGGCGCCAGGGTGCGCCACTGCACTTTGCGGCGCACAGCCATCATCCATGGCCTGATGTCACCCATGAGGCGCAACAGGAGTACTGGCACGATTCCGCAAACCTGCTCGACAGGAAATGGAGCAAGATTTTCGCCGAAACGATTCCCCAGGCCCAGGCTCATATCGCAAGGCAGCTGTCGCTCGCCGATCCCAACACAATCGCGTTCGCCCCCAATACGCACATACTGCTCCAGCGGTTGTTGTCGGCCACGCATGGATTGCCCAAGCACAACATCCTGACGACGGACAGCGAGTTCCACTCTTTCACCCGTCAAATGGCGCGTCTTGAAGAAGACGAACTCGTCAATGTGGTGCGCGTCCCGGTCGAACCCTTCGCCTCATTCAAGCAGCGCTTCATGGCTGAGCTCAAGGCGCGCGACGACTGGGACATCGTTTGGCTGAGCCACGTTCTTTTCAATTCGGGCCAAATTGTCGCCGCAAGCGACTTGGATGACATCGTCGCTGCCATTGAAGACAAAAGTACTTTTGCCGTCATCGACGGTTATCACGCTTTCATGGCCATCCCGGTCGATCTGTCAAACCTTGGTTCTCGAATATTCTACATTGCCGGCGGTTACAAGTATGCGATGGCGGGCGAGGGCGTCTGCTTCATGCATTGCCCGAAGGGATACGGCGAACGCCCGCGCGACACCGGCTGGTTCGCCGAATTTGGATCTCTCGAAAAAGCACGCGGCAAACAGGTGGGCTACGCCACCGACGCCAGCCGCTTCGCCGGCGCGACCTTCGATCCGTCCGGACTTTACCGCTTCAACGCCGTCATGAATTGGCTGCGCGGGACAAAGCTCGATGTGGAATTCATGCATGCGTATTGCAAAGCTTTGCAGCGCGCCTTCATCGAACAACTCGATGCGTCTCGCCTTAGTCTGAACGGCCAAAAGCTAGTCTCGCGGGATTTGACGACTCTAGGGCGCTTCCTGACTTTTAGAACCCCTGACGCGGCGCACATTGACGAAGAATTGTCCAAACAAAGCATTGTCGTCGACCACCGCGATGACCGCCTGCGGATTGGCTTTGGCATCTACCAGAACGAAGGGGATGTCACGCGGCTTGTCGATGCATGCCGTCGCATCCTTACATAGGCCGTGCCATCGTCAACATCATCAAGCACGTCGGCAAGCACGGCAACATCACCCAGCCTCGCGGCGGTATCCGACAGGGCAAAGGCGCTCGACCATCTGACACCGGAAAGTGAATGCTCCCTGATCTGAGGCGGGTGCCGTGCGCCAATCAGCCAATAGCCGCCATCGCGTGCGGGGCCCAGGACATATTGTTTCCGGCCCAGTTCAGTAAACGCGCGTGCGATGTGGGAAGCCGTCACACCGGGAATATCGCTTCCAACAATGACGGCAGGCCCAACGCCGGCGGAACGCAACACCCGCATCATGCGCAGCCCCAATTCACCGGGACCTTGGCCAACAACACGAACCCCGCTTGGCCAAAGGCCCTGCTCGCGCACGGCACTGTCGGGCGTCACCGCCAATACAATCTCAAATCGCCTATCATTTTTCAGGCGTCGCACGAGCCTGGCCAGCACAAAACGGTAAAATCTCAGCGTTGCCAACGCGCCTATGTCTCGCGCCAGTCGTGTCTTGACCGCGCCGTATCGCGGCGCGCGGGCAAACACGAAGACCAATTGCTTAGCCATAAAGTTTGGCAAGACGTTGTGGCGAGACGCCCAGGAAATACAGCGCCAGCAATGCAAGGTTCCGCAGAGGCCGCAACCAATAGCCGTCGCGCTGGTACCGGTCCGCTGAAGTCGTTGCCGTTGCCGGAAGCTCCACCAGGTTTTGCCGTCCGATTCGCCGAGCCATATCGACGTCTTCCATTATCGGAATGTCGAGATAACCGACAAGCGCATGGTAGTGTTTGCGCGACATCAATAGCCCTTGGTCGCCATACGGCAGCCCAAGCCGTCGTGCCCGCCAATTGGCCATCAGTTCAACACGTCGTGCCGCGTTGGAGGCATCGTCCAGCGCAAACGTAAAATGCGCAGCCTTCAGCGCCATGCTTTTGGACCTCATGAACGAGGTGACCGTCGTACTCCAAAACGGCTCCAGCGTTGTGTCTGCATGCAGGAACAACAGCCATCGGCCGCGCGCTTCTTTGGCCCCGGCCGACAATTGCGACCCTCGCCCGCGCGGTGCCACAATGACCTTCGCGCCCAGCGCCGCCGCGCGTGCAACGGTATCGTCATCGGACCCGCCGTCGACAACAATGATCTCCACCGCCATCGTCTCGCACGCTTCCTCAAGCGCGCCCAGCGTTTCGTGTAGCCGCGCCGCAGCGTTGAACGCCGGAATAACCACGCTGAGATCGATCACACGCCCTGCTGTCATCGGCGCATTTTGTGACACGGAAGTGTGAGGCGGGAAACCCGCGTCGTCGCGAAGTGGTGCATGAATGACTGACAAAACGCTCACGACGAATCACCAAAACCGGGCGCAACCATAACGCGTTGCAGGTGGCGAACTGAAAAAGACAGGTGAGCCCAATTTTGCTCTTGAATTATCAATCATTAAGTACTATCTAGTTCACACTAGCTGCAGAAAGCGGCTTTTGGAGGCCACAAATGGGCGAATTGATCGGCGCTTTGATCGCCATTCTTGTTTGGATACTTATCCTTCCAATTATTTTGCTGGCAGTACTGTTCGGCCTCGCACTGGCGGGCGTTGGACTGGCGTTGACGCTGGCCTTCACGGTGTTGGGCTTGGCCATTCAATTGGCATTCGCCCTGGCGCCATTCATCATCGTCTTTGGAATACTGTGGCTGATCTTCCGCCGCCCAACGGGCCGCGCAGCAGCGTCGCATTAAGCGCTTTCTTTCTCAGGGTTCATCGCTAGTGTGCCCCGCAAAACGGGGCACCTTCGATGAACTTTATGAGCGACAACGCCGCCGGTGCACCGCCTGAAATTATTGCAGCCCTCGCGCGCGCCAATGACGGCATGGCGGCAAGCTACGGCGGTGACACGGTCACGGCCCGCCTCACCGAAAAGCTATCGGCCTTCTTCGAAAAAGAAGTCGCGGTCTTTCCCGTTGCGACAGGCACGGCGGCCAACGCCCTCGCTCTCGCGACCCTGACCCCTCAATACGGCGCCGTCTTCTGTCACGAAGGCTCGCACATCCACGTCGATGAATGCGGCGCACCGGAATTCTACTCCGGCGCCAAGCTCGTCCCCCTGGCCGGAGCGCAAGGCAAAATCACCATCGCAGGTCTGAAATCCTCACTGGCCCAATTCATCCGCGGATATGTCCATCACGTCCAGCCGGCAACGATATCCATCACCCAGGCAACAGAGTTTGGCACCGTCTACACACCAGCCGAAGTCAGCGCATTGAGCCAGTTCGCGGTCCAGGAAAAACTGGCCCTCCACATGGACGGCGCCCGCTTTGCCAATGCCTTGGCTCACCTCAAATGCTCGCCCGCGGAAATCACTTGGAAGGCGGGCGTCGAGGCTCTGTCATTCGGCGCCACCAAGAACGGCGCCTTGGCTGCCGAGGCTGTGATCTTCTTCGACCCCGCCCGCGCCGCTGACATGGCCTATCGCCGCAAGAAAGCGGGCCACTTGCTCTCAAAGATGCGCTTTCTCTCGGCCCAGATTGAAGCCATGCTGGACAATGGCCTGTGGCTAAGGCTGGCAAGCAACGCCAATTCAATGGCGACCCGCTTGAGCGAGGGACTCAAAGCCATTCCAGGTTACACAATCGTTCAATCCGTCCAGTCCAACGAAGTGTTCGTCAAGGTGCCATCCGAAACCGCCATGAAATCTCTCGAAGACAAGGGCGCCAAATTCTACCTCTGGGAGCCCATCACCGATGGCCGCCCCCTGATCCGCCTTGTGTGTTCCTTCGCCACAAGCGCAGAAGAAGTCGATGCGTTCATAAAACTGGCCAAAGCCGTTGCCTGACGCAGCTGCAACTTGTAGAAGAGTAACCACGGGGACGCAGAGGCCGTATGGCTATGTCCCTTGTTAACCCAGACATTATGTCACCGGGTGATACGCACCCACATCATCTGGTTGATTTTACCCCCAGCCGGTCAAAAATATGGGGACACAGACCAATTGACGAAAGCGGATTTCGCGGCTAGGTTCCCCCCATCATGGCAAGATTAGCAAGAGCAGTGGTGCCTGGCGCACCCCATCACGTGCTGCAACGCGGCAACCCCGGTCAACGCATTTTTGCAGGCGACCAGGATTACAAAGACTATTTGGCGCTCGTGGCCGAAGGCTGCGCGGCGGCAAAGGTCAAGGTTTTGGCCTATTGTCTGCTGCCAAAGCAGGTCCAGCTGATCCTCGTTCCCAATTCGCCCAAGGCCTTGCGCCAGGCATTGGGCGAGGCGCATCGCCGCTTTACCCGCGCCGTCAATCTGCGCCGTTCACGTGACGGTGGTCTGTTCCGGGGCCGCTTTGCCTCGTTCCCGATGGACACGGCCTCGCTGCCAATGTGCGCCCGCTACGTCGAAACTGCGCCCGTGCGCGCCAAGGCCGCGTCGAAGGCCAAGGACTGGAAATGGTCGAGCGCTGCGGCCCACTTAAAGGGCAAGAACGACGGATTTGTTGAGGTCAAGCCGCTGCTTGACGAAGTTAAAGACTGGAAAGCAGCGCTGGCCGCACCTTTCACTGCCGCCGAACTCAAGGCGATCTCGGCCAGCGAACACACCGGACGTCCCTTCGGCGCTCCAGCCTTTATGAAATCGCTGGAAAAGAAACTCGGCCGCACCCTCGCGCGCCAAAGACCCGGCCCAAAGCCAAAGGTCGCCAAGGCAAAGAAGAAGAAATAGCCCTCACCCTTTTTTGCCCTTCGCAAAAAACGGTGAGCGGGCCTCTACTGCGCCGCTCGCCTCAGCATCACTTCCGGTGTCCGCGCCTTGATAAAGGCCGCAGCCCGCGTGATCGACACCTTGGACTCTGGAATATCCGGCATGCCCTGGAACAAATGCGGCATGTTCTCATAGACTTCCACATTCACGTTCACATTGGCAGCAGCCGCCCGTTCGCCGATACGGCTTGCATCGTCTTTGAGCACTTCAAAACTGCCCGCATGGATCATCAACGGCGGCAGCCCGCGAAAATCGCCATAGATCGGCGAGGCGAATGGATCGGCAGGCGACGCACCCTTCAGATAATGCCGTGCACAAGTCGCCAGCAACTCCCAGCTCATCGTGTCGTCGTTGACTTTGTTCTTCAGCATCGACCAGCCAGCCATCGTCATGTCGGCCCACGGCGAAAAACAAACAGCTGCGGCGGGAAGCGGCAGCCCCGCATTACGCAACGCCAGAAGCGTCGATAATGCGAGCCCGCCGCCCGATCCGTCACCAGCGAATATGATATTATTTGGTGTAACACCCTGCGTCAGCAACCATCGGTACGCATCCGCGGCGTCACGCAAAGCGGCAGGATAGGGAAACTCTGGTGCAAGGCGATACTGAGGCACCAGGGCCCGCGCACTCGCGGCATGCGCCAGGCGCGCGACCAGTGAGCGATGCGATTCAGGCGATCCGGCAATATAGCCGCCGCCATGGAAATAGAGGATAACCCGGCGCCCGGTCGCAGATTCAGGAACCACCCACTCACCGCGGATGGCGCTGATCAGCACGGGTTGAGCCTCAACCCCTTTGATTTGCGGTCCAAAACCAACCCAGAATTGCTTTACGTAATCGCGCAACTCTTCGATGGTAGCAGACGGGTCAAATGACGCCTGACGCCGGACTAGCGCAGGACGTCTGTTATTTGTACGCGACCAATTCATCATACTGGAGCTGCCCCGACAGCGATACGAAACGCCCCCCCGGATACAAACCACCATCCCCACAAACGACGGCTTGCAATCCCGGCACACTACAACACCCAAACACTTTTGAGAATCATTTTTTCAGGTGAATACAGAAATAGTTCCACACGATTAACTGCATAACCAAAAAATCGACGCACACGTTTCCCCCAACAGATGTTTACACCCCAGCCCTGCGCGCAAACAAAAATGGCACCGGAACTCCCGGTGCCACAATGACTTTAAGATAAGACGCTTACGCAGCCTCGGACCTGGCATCGACGATCTTGGCGTCGGCACCTTTGACCGCCGTAATCGCGATCTTGCGCGCCCGCTTGGCTTCCGGGATCACCCGTACGACATCGACATGCAGCAATCCGTGCTCAAGCCGCGCCCCACGCACTTCCATCTGGTCGGCTAGCTGAAAACGCCGCTCAAAGCTGCGTCCGGCAATGCCCTGGTACAGGAATTGCGACTTCGGCTCTTCGCCGGCCCGCTTGCCCGTAATGGTCAAAACGCCTTCCTTGACCTCGATCGACAACTCGCTCTCGCCAAAGCCAGCCACCGCCATCGAGATGCGATAATCGTTCTCCGAAACTTGCTCGATATTGTAGGGCGGATAGCTATGGGTTGCCGCGTCGTACTGGGTCACGGTCTCAAGCAGATTGGCCAGTCGGTCGAAGCCGACGGTTGAGCGATATAAAGGGCTAAAATCAAATCCACGCATGGTCAGTCATCCTTTCAAGCGATGATGTTGAAAACCCGCCAAAAGGCCGGATTTTCGGTCCAGTTGCTCATCACGGGAACCCAGCGATTGGCATCCCCTTGAGCCTGACTGACATGGGGATTGCCCATCCACCCGTCAAGGCACAGTCCCCAGGGTCTTCCCCCGCAAGCGGAGGAAGACAGCAGAGTCTTTCATCTTCCTCCGCTTGCGGGGGAAGACCCTGGGCAGCACTTGTGGCTCGCAGGGGATGGGGGAACGTCGAGTCGGATCTTCCGGCCAAGCGTCTTGTGCTAACCTCCCAATCAGCGATTCTTTAACCATCAAGTAACGAGTGACCCCATGGCACATCCCCCCTCCGCACCGCAGCCCCGTTTGCCAGGCCTTGGCGTTCCCATGCAAAAGGGCGGCGGCTCGGCCTGGAACTATCCCGTCAACCCCTTCGACCTCCAGCGCCAACTCGAGCAGGGCATCGAACATCACAAGGCCGGCCGCGGCGAAGAGGCGGAAAAGGTCTACCGCGCCGTGCTTGGCAAAGTCCCCAACCAACCCGACGCGCTGAACCTTCTGGGCGTCCTGGCGATGGAAGCAGGCAACCACGAAGCAGCCTTCGATTTGCTCGAACGCGCCGTTTCCGCCCGCCCCAAGGACCCCGCGATCCTGAACAATTACGGCAACGCGCTGTCGCTCGTGCGCCGCTTCGAAGACGCCATCGACCACCTCGAACGCGCGCTGGCGATCAAGCCCGACATGGCCGACTCTTGGCTCAACCTCGGCCGCACGCTGAACTTTGCGGGCCAGGGCGAGCGCGCGCTGAAATGCTTCCGCCAGCTTCTCAAAATTAAACCGGACCACCTCTCCGCGAAATCCGGCATCAGCCGCTCGCTGATGAGCCTTGGCCGCACCGATGAAGCAGAAGCCACCGCGCGCGAGATCATCGAAGCAGCGCCAACGGTTTCGATGGGTTACGTCAATCTGTCGAACGCGCGAAAGTTCAAGCCGGAAGACCCCGAAATCACCCGCATCGAAGAACTGATCGCGAGCAAAGACACCGGCGCCAAGGAAATGCGGGGACTATCGTTTGCTGCAGCCAAAATGTACGACGACGTTGGCCGCTACGACGAAGCCTTCAAATACTACGACACTGGCAACACCATGGCCGCCGGCAAATACGACGCCAAGGGCCTGGAACAAAGCTACGCCGAACTCAAGAAAACCTACACCCGTAAATTCTACGACGAAAACAAATCATTCGGCCTCGACAGCGAGCGTCCGGTCTTTATCGTCGGCATGCCACGCTCCGGCACCACACTCACCGAAACGATTATCGGCGCCCATCCGCAAGTATTCGCCGCAGGTGAACTTGAAACGGTCAAGCGCTGCGAGCGGCAAATGGCCGACTTGGTTTTCCGCGACGACGGCGTGCAAAAGAATGCGCGCCAGCTCACCTGGGTCGGCTCGGAAATTCTGGCGCAACGCTATCTCGACGCCGTCGACACCAAAGCCAAGAACGCCAATGCAATCCGCGTCACCGACAAGATGCCCCACAATTTTCAGGCCGTCGGCTTCATCGCCATGCTGTTCCCAAAGGCGCGCATCATTCACACCCGCCGCAATCCCTTCGACACCTGCCTGTCGATCTGGCAACAGAACTTCAACGACGCCCATTCCTATGCGCGCAACCTCGCCGACCTGGGCCACCACTACGCGCAATACCTCGATCTCATGCAGCATTGGCGCGAGACCTTGAAAGGCCGTATGCTGGAAATCGATTACGAGGAACTTGTCGAAAATCAGGAAGAAGTTTCCCGCAAATTGATCGGCTTCGCGGGCCTCACCTGGGACGACGCCTGCCTGCGCCCACAAGAGGTCAAACGCACCGTTCTCACCGCCAGCGTCTGGCAAGTCCGCCAACCCGTCCACAAACGCTCAGCCGGCCGCTGGAAAGCCTACGAAAAGCACCTAACGCCATTGCGCGACGCCCTAGAAGCCAACGGCGTCAAGACCGCGCAATACATAGACTAAAGCCCCCCATCCCCTGCAGCAGCAAGAGCTGCGCAGGGACTTCCCCCGCAAGCGGGGGAAGACACAAGATTTTCTGTCTTCCCCCGCTTGCGGGGGAAGTGGCTGCGCCGCGTTAGCGGCTGCAGACGATGGGGGGAAGTGGCGCGGTGGAGACAGGTCCCCAACCCCCATTACACAACGCCGCGTCCATCTAACCGCTGCGTCCATTTTCACGCTGTCCCCGTAAAACAATGTTGCCAATGCGCACCAATGATGCGCCATCGTTGCGTTTGCCCTCCAAATTAACCTCTCGTTAACCACAAACATTGTTTTTGGCTGTACGCAGGGAAGCCAAGACGCACCACGCGATTCAGGAGGGAAGAATGAGCATGAGATCTTTAGCATTGGCGACGACATCGCTAGTGGCGCTTGGATTGGCGGTGTCGCCGGCCAGCGCGGGAATGATGGGCGAAGTAAGCCTGGGCTACGGCCACAGCTGGCTAAATCAGGAAGGTTCGGAAGGCGGCGAAAGCAGCTACGACATCGACAACGAATACCCGTCGATTCTGGGCGCAGGCCGCGTCAACCTACCCTACAGCAACACCGTCAACATCCAACTCGATGCCGTCGGCCGCGCGTCGCTCGACGACAGCATTTTCGGCGGTAAAAATGAAGAGGTCACGGATACCTCTCACTTTGCGCTGGGCGGTCATATCAACTATCGCGACGATCAAGGACTTCTCGGCGTCTTCGCCGGCGTCGGCCGCCTCCACGATTTCTTTGGCGCGCCGGTATTCATGGCTGGCTTCGAAGGTCAATATTTCTGCGAGCAATGGACGCTGAGCGCCCAAGCCGGTTACATGGACTCCGACCTTAGCTTTCTCATGAGCAACGCAGGCTACCTTCGCGCCGGCGCAACTTACTACTCCAGCAAGAAGCTGAAGTTCACCGGCGAACTAGCCTATATCGACGGCGAACTCGGAATCTATAGCTCGGACTTCGATGTCGAACAATGGGCCTGGACCCTCGGTGCACATTATTGGTTTGGCGTCACGATCCCGGTTTCCGGCTTCGTGGAATATCGCGGCCGCACCGTCGACCTCACCGTCGGTGATTTCAACGGCGACCTTGACGAACACACCGTCAATGCTGGTGTGACGTTCCACTTCGGCGGCGACGGTTTCATTGATGCCGACCGAAACGGCGCTTCAGCCGATCTGCCGGATCTCGATTGGTATCGGGTT
>JAWXBO010000219.1:0-37121 GCA_034440175.1 Alphaproteobacteria bacterium | reverse complement strand
CAGCTTTGATTGCATGTTTGCTCAAAGTAACCGGGTGCTGCGGGTGCAGAGCTTTCCCAGGCTTGGCGGCGGTGACTACATCGACATTTTGATTGATGAGGCGCCGATCAGGGATGAATTGATTACTTTTACCGGGCGCCTATTTGCGTTGTCGCTGATGATCGCATTGTTTACGTCCGGACTGGTCTTTACATCTTTGTATTTTCTGTTTGTCCGGCCCATGAAAATGGTTACGCAATCCATGGTGCGATTCCAGGAGCGGCCGGATGATGTGCAACGCATCATTGTTCCAGGCAAGCGGACCGACGAAATCGGACAGGCGGAGCGTGTGCTGGCGACGATGCAGAGCGAATTGCGGCAGGCCTTGCAGCAACGGGAGCATCTGGTGGCACTGGGAATGGCGGTTGCCAAAATTCAGCATGATCTGCGCAATATTCTGGCGACGGCGCAGCTGGCATCAGACAGGTTGGCCAATAGCCAAGATCCGGCGGTGAAGGCCTTGGCGCCGCGCTTGATGCAGTCGATTGACAGGGCGATCGCGTTGGCGACGACAACTCTGAAGTATGGCCGGGCGGAGGAAGCACCACCGCGGCGTCTGCGGCAGGATCTATTTCCACTGGCAGAGGAAGCGATGCATGCGGCGCTCGCTGCGGGCGGGGGGCAAATTTCGTGGTCGAATTCGTTTGATCCGGCTTTGCGGGTCGATGCGGACGGCGAGCAGTTGCTGCGCGCGTTGGTCAATATCGGGCGAAACGCTGTCCAAGCGTTAGAGGGCAAAGCCGGTGGCGCGGTGACGCTTTCGGCACAGCGGTCCAACGGCATTGTTGCTATCGACCTCTCGGACAACGGTCCGGGCATAACTGATGCTGTTCGCGACCACCTGTTCGAACCCTTCTCGCGCACCGGGCGGGCTGGTGGGAGTGGGCTTGGACTGGCCATTGCACGGGAATTGGCGCGCGGCCATGGCGGCGATGTCGTGGTGACACAGAGCGGCGCTGGCGGTACGACTTTCCGGATTACCATTCCAGACGCCACAGTGCTGCCGGGTGATGGGACATGACGCCTATGAAGGCCGTGCTTGCGGATATCGGGGGCACAAATGTGCGCTTCGCGACGCTGACGGCTGAGGGGAAAATTACGGCTGTCGAAGCCTGGCTGACAGCCCTTTATCCCGACTTTGAGTCTGCAGTACGCGACTATGCCGGCGTCGCGGGGCTGTCGTTTCCCATTGCGGCGGCGGGCATTTGTGCGGCGGGTCCGCTGATTGATGGCGGGATCGAACTTACGAATTGCACCTGGAAGATTGCGCCGGGCGACATTGCACTGGCGACGGGCGCTTCGCGCGTGGTGCTGGTCAATGACTTTGAGGCCGTTGCGCGCGCGGTTCCGGGACTGGGTGGCGGTGATCTCATTCAGATCGGCGGAGTTGAGCCCTTGGCCGGCGCGCCCAAAGTGGCCCTTGGGCCTGGCACTGGGCTGGGTGTGGCTAGTGCTGTCCTTGACAGCGCCGGCCGTTGGCTGGTGGCAGCAGGTGAAGGCGGGCATGCCGACCTGGCGCCGACGAATGCGCGCGAACTCGCGATAGTCTATCAGTTGATGCGCGAGTATGGGCACGTGTCGGTCGAGCGGGTGCTGTCGGGACCGGGACTTGAGACTTTGTATCTGGCGATTGCGGCACTGGATGGTGTGAACCTCAAGCAAAAGCCCATCGCCCATGACATCGCGCGGGCGGCTAAAACCCTGAGTGATCCGGTGGCGGTTGAGGCGGTATCGCAGTTCACGGCATGGCTTGGCAGTGTTGCGGGTAATGTGGCGCTGACGTTGGGCGCACGTGGCGGGGTTTATATTGCTGGTGGCATAGTTGCCCAATGGGGCGATCTGTTTGATGCCAAATTGTTTCGTCATCGCTTTGAGGCCAAGGGGCGGATGCAGCATTACCTGGCACCAATTCCGTGTTATCTGGTGACGGCGAAGGATCTTGCGTTTCGTGGGCTGGCCGCGATGATCGATTAGTTTGCGCCAACTGTTCCTTCTCGGCGTTTGTCGGCGGCGGCGTCGATGCCATCCTTCGTGATGCGAAAGCCGTTGAGGCCGCTCGTCTGCTCGATGAGTTTGACCTCATGCCCCATGACTCTTAGTTCGTCGGCCACGCCTTCGAGTGAGCGGCCGACTTCAAGTTCGATCGATCCGGTGCGGCTGGAGACATTTGGCAACGCGATTGCCTGCGCGGTGTCCATCTTCCAATCGATCAGCCCGATGAGTGTCTTGGTGACATAGGGAATAATGCGCCAGCCGCCGGGTGAGCCCATGACGGCGAAAAGTCTGCCTTTGCCGTCAAATACGATTGTGGGGGACATCGACGAGAGAGGGCGTTTGCCCGCTTCGGGAGCGTTGGCATTGCGGCGATTGTCTTTGTGAGGCTCGAAGGCAAAATCGGTGAGCTGGTTGTTCAGGATAAAACCACCCGCCATCAGGTGGCTGCCGAAGGGGCCTTCTACGGTGGTGGTCATGGACACCACATTGCCGTTTCGATCCATGATGCTGATGTGGGCGGTTGAAGGCTTTGAGTTGTCGGGGATGCGCAGGCGGCGCAAGGTTCGATCAGCGCCTTTTGGGTTGCCGGGCTGAACTTGTGCCAACACCGATGTCAACGAGATGAGGCGCGAGCGCCGCGCGAGATAGCCGGGGTTGAGCAAGCCTTTGAGCGGAACGCTGACAAAGTCAGGGTCGGCCAGATAGGCCGCGCGGTCGGCGAAGGCCAGGCGTTGGGCCTGCGCAAAAACGTGGATGGCTTGTGCCGACATCGGTGTCATGCCGGCGATATCAAAGCGCTCCAACATTTTGAGAATCTGGAGCGAGGTCACGCCACCGGAGCTTGGTGGACCCATGCCGCAGAGTCTGTAGCTGCGGTAGGTGCCGCAGACGGGTTGGCGTTTTTTGGGTTTGTATGACGCCAAGTCGTTCAGTGTCAGAGCGACTGCGCCGCGCGGGGCTTTGATAATTGCATCCACGATTGCCTGGCCTACCGCACCTTTGTAGAAACCGTCGGGACCTTTGGCGGCGATGATGCGAAGGGTTTGCGCGTAGGCCGGGTTCTTGAGGATATCGCCCGCTGCCAGTGCTTTGCCGCCCGGTCGAAAATAGGCGGCGGTATCCGGGATCAACGTCAGCGAAGGCACCATCGCGATGACTTTCACCAGGCGCGGCGACACGGGAAATCCGGCATCAGCGAGCGCGATTGCCGGTTGAAAGAGATCTGCCCAAGGAAGGATTCCGTGCTCTTTGTGGGCGAGCCACAATGTTGCGATGACGCCGGGTACGCCGGCCGATCTTCCGCCGACGACGGCATCGACAAAACCTAGTGGCTTGCCATCGGCGCCGATGAACAGGTTTGGCGTGACTGACTTTGGCGCCGTTTCACGGCCATCATAGGTTTCCAGCTTCTTCGTCCTGGCTTGCCAGGAGACCAGGAACAGTCCGCCGCCGATGCCTGATGATTGCGGCTCGACCAGGCTCATGACCAATTGGGCGGCGATGGCGGCATCGACGGCGCTGCCGCCTTTGCGCATCATTTCAAGGCCGGCACCGGTGGCAAGGGGGTGCGAGGCAACGATGACCGAACCGCGTGGCAGGTCTGCGCTCGCGGCTGTCCAGGTGAAAAGTGTTAAGGCGATCACTAGCGATTTGCGAAGTGCCGCGTGCAGCGTTAGCGTTGTGCGCATGACAGGTCCCGGCTCCCGCAATCTCATTACTGATGTTCGTGGCATTAAAGTCGGCAATGGCGAAGACGCCTCGGCCATGACCGGTGTCACCGTGATCCTAGCCGAAGGCCGCGCGGTTGGCGCGGTCGATGTGCGTGGCGGCGCGCCGGGCACGCGCGAGACTGAGGCGCTGTTACCGGAGGGGCTGAATGTCGGGATCGACGCCATTGTGCTGTCGGGAGGTTCGGTGTTTGGGCTGGATGCGGCAGGGGCAGTGACCAATTGGCTGGCGCATTCGGGGCGCGGATACCGGCTGGCCGGGGCGCCGATGGTGGCGCCGATCGTGCCGTCGGCGATCTTGTTCGATCTGACAAATGGCGGCGACAAGAACTGGGGAAAAGAACCGCCGTACCGCAAGCTTGGGGTGGCGGCTTGCGAAGCGGCGGCGGAAGATTTTTCTTTGGGCAATGCGGGTGCCGGATATGGGGCGCGCGCGGGTGCGTATAAAGGCGGCCTGGGGTCGGCGTCGATTGTGACCGATGACGGGTTTGAGATCGGTGCCGTTGTGGCGGTGAACGCGTTCGGTTCGCCGGTCATGCCAGGGACCTCGACGTTGTGGGCGTGGCCGTTTGAGCAGAATGGCGAGATGGGCGGCCAGGTTCCACCCAAACACGGTGTCCCCTCATTAAACTTTCCTGACGACATCAAGCGGCCGCCGCTGCCGATGCAGAACACGACGATCGCAGTCGTGGCAGTGAACGCGATGCTCAGCCCTTCGCAGGCCAAGCGGATTGCGATCATGGCGCAGGATGGGCTGGCGCGGTCGCTGCGCCCGGTGCATACGGCCGTTGATGGCGACGTGGTGTTCGTGATTGCGACAGGTGAGCGTAGTTTGCCTGAACCGTTGCCGTTTCAGATCTCGATGCTGGGGTCGCTGGCAGCTGACTGTCTGGCGCGCGCGGTTGGCCGCGGGGTTTATGAGGCCAAGGCGCTGGGGCCGTGGGAGGCTTATCGAACGGTGCATGCGAAGGGTTTTACTCAGCGGGCATAGATGCGCACCTCGTGCGACTGGATAGCTGGGCTTGAGGCGTTGAAGACCCGGATTTTTACCGGATCGACGCCAAGGCTCGTCAACGTGTTGACGACATTGGTGGCATTTGCGGTCGCGTCGGGAACAACTGCGCGGCCGGCGGCGACGCCTACCACATCGAAGGTTGCATCGGGCTTGCGCTTTCTGGCGGTCGATACCGCTTGGGCCAAGGCATCGCGATAGGTGACGTTGGGCCGGTCGAATTTGATGGTGACGAAAGCGGGGCTTGAGAGAGAGGGCGGCGGGGCCGTTGAGGCCTGACCCGCTGCGGGTGCGGCTGTCGAAGGTGATACGCCCAATGTTGCCAATGTGGCGCGTTCCTTGGCGAGGAAGGCTGATTGCGCTGCCCATTCATTCGAGATTTCGTTGACCATGCGGTCGAGCTGGTTTGCGGTTTGGCCGATTTCACCGCGCAGGGTGTTGAGCTGGCTTTGGTCTGCTTCATTGCCGTCGCGGATGGTGAGCGATTCCGTCATCAGCTTGTTCGACTCGGCGGAGCCGCGGGCGATGATGCGCATTTCGCCGTCGAGCGAATTTGTGGCGGCCGACAATCGTTCGAGGGCGGTCTGCGCCTTTTGCAGCGATTGCGGGCTCGGGGTTGCGGTCGAAGTTAAATCACTTTTGGCGATGCGATAGAGTGCGCCTTCGCCAGCAGCGCGTTGCCGGATTTCGGAGAGGGTGGCGTTGCGGGCCGAGACTTCGCCGATCAAGGCGACGAGGCGGCTGCGCAGGCTTACGATCTGGGCGGACTGCGGGCTGCCGGTATTGACGCCGGGCACAACACCGACGGGGGTGAAGATCGAGGTGCCTGCTTGCGGCATCGCGTTGGTGGGCGCGGCCGGGTTGGCAGGCTTATCGGGAAACAAGTTGCCGCTCATCGTCGAGCAGGCACTGAGTGCGGCGCACAGCACAAGGCTTGGAAAAACGCGCACGAAATTGCGACGTGACATGATTTTTACCCCAGAGGCCGCGGCAGACTCCACGACGATCACGGCGACAATAAGCCCGTCCGGCGCGGTTGCAATGCGGGCAAGTGCCTCTGGCGGCCCAAAATGGCTCGGGGCCGGGCTTTGGGCCGGGCTTTTCCGGTCAACTTTTCTGGCCTTGCGCCGTTGGCCTTCGCGGCATAAGTTCCGCGCCTCTTTTCGCCCGGCGCCACAGATTGGCGGCGCTGTTGGTGCAAGGCACCCGTAGCTCAGCTGGATAGAGCACCAGACTACGAATCTGGGGGTCGGGCGTTCGAATCGCTCCGGGTGTACCATTTTTTTCAATGGCTTAGGCCACTTCCGAGATGCATCCGGAATCCTGCAGGTACCACCTGGGTACCACGCAGCAAGGCAAAGACCGTACTTCAATGCCGTGTGTCAGGCCCTCGAACGATGCGGACGCCACGACTACGGCTCGATGATTTTTGGCGGTGTATCAGTTCAGTTTTGTGGGCATCAGGTTGCTCCGGCTTGCTCGATGCTGGATCAGGAAAGCTGTTCAGGGTTCTGGACTAAGCTTGGCCGATTGACCGCACATCTTGGTTGCAGTTAATCCAAATGGCCGGAGAGCCTATCCGACGTTTGAATGGGGAACTCCACCATCGGAACGCCAGTGCGGCATGTCTGGCCAACTGAGGGAATTTGGGTGGGTTGTCCCTAGGCATTGGTGCAGGCGGTTGGCGCAGAGTCGTCTCACGACACACTGAGAAATTCGAGCATCACGACGAGATTGATAGCAACTCAGTTAGCTCGTCAGTTGATATTGCCGATCTTATGTCGCATCAATCTCGAGTTGCTGTGCGTCAGATTGCAGCCATCTCGCCAAGCGTTTCGCAATCCGCTTGGCGTTCCCTGGTTTCCGCAATGCGCATTCCCAAACGACGACCAAGCGCCAACCGGCTTGCTTGGCTTTCAGTCGAACTGTAAAATCGCGTCCGATGGTGACCCACCCGTCAAGCGATCTAACGTGTTGCATTCATTGCGGAATAATTGAATTCGGTGGTATCGCGTTTCGCGTCCAACCGTGACCCTCTTAAATACTCGATCCGATCATCCTATCAATGGCTTGGTACCCAACGATGGTGGGGTCGAAGTTGGACACGATTTTACATGTGGGAGGACGTCATTCCAGCGTGGAGCGCTCCCGACTTTGCGCCGGAAAAGTTCGAACGCCTCGTCAGGTCGACTTATGGCTTTCTCGCGCGTCACTTTCCTCAGTCGAGCCGATGGGCTTCGCGAGGCTGAGTTGCTCGCGGTGCGCCCCGCCGGAGGAAGCGTCCTTCCTTTGCAACTATTCTTTAGGCCGCTTCGAACTTAGCAAGCCTAGTCAGAAGATAGTCGAGGTCCGTCGCCGTCATATCTTGGTACTGCGTGAGGATGCGCTCGAGCATGCGGCGCGCGAACCGCTCACGATCACGGGGCTCGCCGTCAAGCTGTGTCTCATGATAGACGTCGACTGCCACGCGAAACGCGGGAAAGAAGGCTTCGGCGAAACCGCTCTTCTTGTAGATCGCCTGAAGCCCCAATGGTCCATCGTCGTGCACGAGCGACGAGGCGGTCTCCGCCGTGACGCCGGCGGCGTCTGCAAGCGCGGCTTCGACGAACTGGATATCGCCCATACAGAGGGCGCGAAGTGTCAACGATGGCGTAAGGCGCCCGCGCGCGCTCAGCTGCCGTACAAGAGCAGAGGTGCAGGGGGTTGGGGCATCATCCCCGAGCAAGCCCAGCGTCACGCGCTCGCGCGCTTCGAGAATGACATCCGCCGCCATCTCCTCAGGCAGCGCATGGCGCGTGACGAGCTCCACTTTGAGCTTGTCGGAGACAAGCGCGACCAGGCGCTCGGCGACCGTTATCGGCAACGCAGCGCGGTGAACCAATGCGCTGTTGACGGCTTCGAACTTCGAGTACCAGTTCAATGTCCGATCGTACAGGTCTTCTGTCAGGTGAGCGCTATCGTTGTCGATCAAAGTCGCAACCGCAGCTGCGTTCCCGGTGTCGATGACGGCGGCGGCGACCCGCTCGCTAACGTCCTTGCGTCTTGCGATCGCAACTTGCTTGGGCTCGCAGCCATCGGCCAGGATCGCGATCAAGTCGCTATCGGTCAAAACCGGCGACGACTCGAGGAGCGGCTGAGCGACCGAAAATTCGTCGCGCGCCAGATTTAGCGCGATGTCATGAGGGAGGTTGCCCGATTGACGAAGGGACTGCGCAATCGCCAAGCGCACAATGACCTCCGCGTCGGCCGCCATTGCGCGCAGAATGTCGAGTGCGATCTTCGATTCCGCCTCGCTGATCCGCTGGGCATCGAATTCGGCCGCGACTTTCTTGACGAGGTCTGCGCGGCGTGCTGCCGCAGGATGGGCAAGAAGCATGTCAACGTCTGCGGCGTTCAGGCTAAGACCGCTATGTGGCTCCGCGCCATGCTTTGCTTCAATCGACATGAGGCAACCTATCATGGGAAGGGTTAATTGGCCGTTATTGTCGAAACCCCTCCCTCTCTCGGCGCTTGCTCAACCGCGCCCGCGTGAAGACCTGTGAGAGATTGTGAGAATGCACGCAGCGCTGCGATCGTATGCGATGTTCTGGACGGTTGTCGTGGTAGGCGAGCAGGCGGCCGAAGGAGCGCCCGGTCTTGAGGCTGGTGCGACGCACACCGGCGAGGCTTGGACCACTTCCGGCGGCATAGATCAGGCCTCGCGTTTCCTCGATATCCTAAACATCCAGATCTCGGCCGACCTTGAACAGTTGATCGGCTGGACCGGTGCCAAGGCTTGGGTCTACCGCCTCTACAAAAACGGTCACGTGCTGGCGGGTGATCTGACCAGCGATCTGCAGGGCGTATCCAACATCGATACCGGCATCGAGGCGTTGCGCCTCCAGGAGGCATGGATTGATCAGAGTTTCGTGCCTTGTCGATCGGCGTGTGGCGCTACACGGCCAAATTCGCTGATTTAACCGGTCCTGCAGCGCATCGGGACAATCGCGGCGTCTAGGCCGCGTTTGAAGAGACATTGAGGACTACGTCGCCCTGAGCGCTGAACCGCCCCACAAGCCGGACGTCGCCGACTTGCGACGTTAATTTGATGGCGTTGTCCAACAAGTGGATGAGCGTTTGCTTGATGCACACGGGATCGCCGCAAAGTGACGGCAGCGCGGAAGGCCGGCGCCCCTAGGACTAACGCCCTTACCGGCGGCTCGATCGTTGACCAGGCGCAGGCAATCCGCAGCGAGCTCGTTCAGGTCGACCACCGCCTCGTTTAATTTCAAGGCGCCGGCGTCGATTCTCGCAACGGCGAGAATATCGTTGATCACCTTCAGCAGATGTTCGCCGCTGCCGCCGATGTGCCGGGCGTACTCCGAAACTTTCTCATCGGGAAGATCCGCGCCCCCGTCGCCGCCGAGCAGCCCGGCGAAGCCGATGATCCCGTTCAGCGGCATCCGCAGCTCGTGGCTCATGTTCGCCAGAAAGATCGTCTTTGCGCGGCTGGCAGCCTCCGCGGTCGTTACGGCGCTCCTCAGCTCTTGCGTTCGCGCCGCCACTTGTTGCTCAAGATGATCGTTCGTATTGCGGATATCTTGCTGTGCCTGCGCGAGGCGCATCGCCATTTGATTCAAGGCCTTCGCTAGGCGACCGAATTCATCATTGGTCCGAAGATCGATGCGGTGACTCAAATCTCCCGACGCCAATCGACCCGCAGAACTTTCAAGGATCTCAAGAGGTTGCAGAAATCGACGCTTCAGCAGTACGAGAGCGATAATCAATCCGAACAACGCAACACCGGGCGCAGCCAAGGAATACACGAATCCGCGCTGTCCTTCACCCAGCGTGACGAGTTTCGCCTCTGCCATCCTTGCTGGGCGTCATTCGTCGGGAGCGGATATAAGTCATGACACAGAATATCGAGCGTATGCCGGGCGGCCTTTTGGGCATGTTCGCAAACTGGTCGGTGAAGACGAAGATCTTCGGCGGCTTTGGCGTCATCCTCGTGATCCTTATGATCTCCGGCGGCGCGAGTTACTTCAGCGCCGGCGCCACCGGGGACCAGTTCCACACCTACGAGCAGCGCGTCGAGGTGGCCGAACTGGCGAACAAGCTTGATTACGACTTCGTCCAAGTGAGGCGCTATGCCCGCGAATATGCGCTGACCGGCGACGAAAATCTCGTGCCGAAGGCGCGCGAAATGGTCGAAGCGCTCGGAAAGGATTATGGGGAGGCGTTGGGTGACACCACGAATACCGAGCGCCTGGCTTGGCTCAAGGCTTCGACCGAGCGGCCTGAGCACCAACAAATCGTTAAGCGGCGCCGCGCTCTTTGCGAGCGCGGTATGCGAGCCGCAGGACCGCAAGCGACATCCGCCTCGCGCGGCGCGAAGCGTCAAGACGCCGAACGGCGTTGGCGAACTGCGTGTCGTTTTTGCCACGATCGCACGGTTTGAAACCGCGATTAGTACTTGCTTAAGCATTCCTGCCGAATATCGGTATCTGAGGGATCGGCGAGATCGGTCGAGCAACGGTTCGAAATTCTCAAGGAGCGCGACGTGCAAAATCTTTCGATCAAGACCAAGATCTACGGGGCCTTCGGCTTGGTATTGGCGATATTGGCGGCGCTGGGAGCGGTCTCAATTTATGAGCTCAACGTCGTCAACGCGGCGTCGACGGAAATCGTTCAAAACTGGATGCCGAGTATACGAATCTCAAGCGATTTGAACACGAACACTTCGGATTTTCGTATCGCCGAAGGCACTCATGTTACGTCCACGACCGAAGCCGAGATGTCGAAAGCCGAAACTGCGATGAAGAGTCTCGAAGACACTATCTCGAAAAACAGGGCCGCGTATGAGAAGCTAATTTCGTCAAGCCAAGAACGCGCTTTGTATGACGAATTCGCGAAGGAATGGGCTGGCTACATGAGTGTGCACGAAAAACTCCTGGCACTGTCGCGTCAAAACCTAAACGATCAAGCGGCCGCCCTATTCAAGGGTGAATCGATTGCACACTTCGCCTCCGCATCGGACTTACTCACAAAAATTGCTGATCTTAACGTCAAGGGCGGCAACGCGGCGAGCGATGCAGGCGACCAAATCTACGCCGCAGCCAGCAATATTGTCATAGGTATCATCGTGTTCGCATTGGTGACCTGCGCAGCGGTCGCTTGGACGATCGTTCGCGGTGTGTCGGTCCCCATCTCTGCGATGACGCTTGCGATGACAAAGCTTGGTGCCGGCGACCGCACGATCGAGGTGGCCGGCCTCGGCCGCAAGGACGAATTCGGCGGCATGGTGGCGGCGCTTCAGGTATTTAAGGACACAGCGATAAAGGCCGAGGAAATGGCGGCGGAGCAAGCGAAAGAGCAAGAGGCAAAGTTGCGCCGTCAAGGGTTGATCGAAGGCTACATCGCAGAGTTTGACAAGGCGGCGGCCGCTTCCTTGACCATCGCGACAAGCGCCGCCACGCAGCTTTCGGCGACGGCGCAAAGCATGACGGTGACGGCCGAAGAGGCGAGCCGCCAATCGACGGCGGTGGCCGCCGCCTCGGAGGAGGCTTCGACAAACGTGCAGACCGTTGCGTCGGCGGCAGAAGAGCTCACGGCCTCAGTCCGCGAGATCTCTCGCCAGGTCGCAGAGGCTGCGGAGGTGGCGGGCCAAGCCGTTGACGATGCCAGGAACACCGACGCAACCGTGCAGAGCCTTGCAGAAGGCGCTCTGAAGATCGGCAAGGTGGTCGAGCTCATCAACGACATCGCCGGACAGACAAATCTTCTGGCGCTCAACGCCACGATCGAGGCGGCGCGGGCCGGCGAGGCGGGCAAGGGCTTTGCGGTGGTCGCGTCCGAAGTCAAGAATCTGGCCAACCAAACCTCCAAGGCCACCGAGGAGATTGGCGGACAGATCAACGCCATGCAGTCGGTGACCAACGCCGCCGTTACGGCCATCCGCAACATCGGTTCGACGATTGCGCGAATCAGCGAGATCTCGACGGCGATCGCAAGCGCCGTCGAGCAGCAAGGCGCAGCCACGAACGAGATCGCCCGGAATGTGCAGCAGGCCGCCGCCGGCACGCGCGAGGTCTCGTCAAACATCGACGGCGTCAGTCAGGCGGCCTCACAGACCGGCCGCTCGGCCAAGGAGGTGCTCGACGCTTCGCATCAGCTGACGCAGTCGTCGGCGACGCTGAAGACGCAAATCGACGACTTCTTGCATAAAGTGAAAGCGGCATAGGCAAACTCGTTTGAACCTCAACTCGGCGGTGCCGGCAGGCTTCAGGACTGGGACTGCCGTCGCTTGGTGTCATCCACCAGCGGCACAACAACGGATCGAAGGCCATGGATGATTTAATGACCGAATTTCTGACCGAGACGGCCGAGAGCCTCACGGTCGTCGACGCCGAACTCGTCAAGCTCGAGCGCGACCCGAACAACGCGGACGTACTGTCGAAGATTTTCCGTTTGGTCCATACGATCAAAGGCACCTGCGGATTCATCGGATTGCCGCGGCTCGAGAGCGTCGCTCACGCCAGCGAGAACATGCTGGGTAAATTCCGCGACGGCGTGTTGCAGGTCACGCCCGAAGCAGTGACCTTGATTTTCCAATCGCTCGACCGCATCAAGGAAATACTCGGCGGCATCGAGAGAACCGAGGCCGAACCGCAAGGCGACGATAGCGATCTGATCGCCCGGCTGACAAAGGCGGCCGCCGGGAACTTGTCCGAAGAGCCGGCAAGCGAACCGCACGCCTCGGCGGACGAAGAAACTCCGCAAGACCTTCCGCTGGTGGAGCATCTCGCGGCGCAAGAAGCGTCGCCGCTAGCGCCTCCTGTGCAGGCGAACGCACAGCCCAGGGCGAACGATCCTCAAGGCGTTGAGTCGTCCGTCGCCAGCCAATCGATCCGCGTCAATGTCGATGTCATCGAGAATCTGATGGTGATGGTGAGCGAACTGGTGCTCACCCGCAATCAATTGCTCGAGATGGTGCGGCACAAGGACGACAGCGAATTCAAGGTCCCGTTGCAGCGGCTCTCGAATGTCACCGGGGAGCTGCAAGAAGGCGTCGTGAAGACGCGCATGCAGCCGATCGGCAACGCTTGGGCGAAGCTGCCGCGTATCGTGCGTGATCTTGCGAATGAGCTTGGCAAGAAAATCGATCTGCAGATGCATGGGGCCGAGACCGAACTCGATCGCCAGGTCTTGGAGCTTATCAAGGATCCTCTGACGCACATGATCCGCAACTCGGCGGATCACGGACTTGAAACCACTGCCGAACGCAAGGCTGTCGGCAAACCCGAAACCGGCATTATCTCGCTGCGGGCCTTCCACGAGGGCGGCCATATCATCATTGAGATCGCCGACGATGGCCGGGGCCTGCCGACCGACAAGATAAAGGCCAAGGCGCTGGCGAACGGCATTGTTACGCAAGCCGATCTGGCGCTGATGAGCGAAGCGCAGATCCATCGTTTTGTCTTCCACGCAGGGCTCTCGACCGCCACCAAGGTCACCAATGTCTCCGGCCGCGGCGTCGGCATGGACGTGGTGCGTTCGAACATCGAACTCATCGGCGGGTCCGTCGACCTCAAGTCGAAACAGGGCGCGGGCTCGACCTTCACGATCAAGATTCCGCTGACGTTAGCGATTGTTTCCGCCCTGATCGTCGGCGTTCAAGGCATGCGCTTTGCGATCCCGCAAATTTGCGTCGTCGAACTTGTGCGGGTCGCCGCCGGCACCGAGGCTCAGATTGAGCGCATCAACCAAACTCCTGTGCTGCGGCTGCGCAATCGGCTGTTGCCCCTTGTCCACCTTTCGGAAGTGCTGAAGGTCCAAGGTCCGCCGGATGCGGCCGTTCCGTCCGAGGCGTTCATCGTTGTTGCGCAGGCGGCCGGGCGATCGTTCGGCATGATCGTCGACAGCGTTTTCGACACCGGTGAAATTGTGGTGAAGCCGGTAAGTCCGCTGATCAAGGACGTTGCGATGTTCTCGGGCAACACCATCCTGGGCGACGGCAGCGTCATCATGATCCTCGACCCAATTGGGGTCTCGAGCGCGGTGAGCAGCGAGACCACGGCACGCAGCGGGTCTGAGGATTGGCGCGCGGGCAGGGTGACTGCGGAAAAGCCGCGCGCGCAGGCGCAGCTCATCTTCCGCGCCGGATCGCCAGAGCCGAAATCGGTGCCGCTGGCGCTAATCACGCGTCTGGAAATGGTCGACGCCCCACGCATCGAACAATCGAACGGCCGGTTTGTGCTGCAATATCGCGGCGCATTGTTGCCACTTGTCGTCTTTGACGATGGCGGGGCGATCAAAACCGAGGGCCGCCAGGCGGTACTCGTCTTTACCGACGAAGACAGAAACGTCGGGCTGGCGGTCGATGAAATCATCGACATCGTCGAAGAGGAGCTCAACGTTGAACTATCAGCGGCCAAGGGCGGCGTGCTCGGTTCGGCCGTGATCCGCGGCAAAGTAACCGAGATCGTGGACGTCTCGTATTATGTGAGCGAAGTCTTTCGTTCCTGGTTTGCGCCGGCCAAGAGCGAGTCGAGCGGCGGGGTCTCGGAGCGACGCCGTGTGTTGGTGGTAAACGACAGCATCTTCTTCAGCGCTCTGATCGTGCCGTTGATTTCGGCGGCGGGCTATGAAGTGACCGAGGCGCCGAACGCCGACGCGGCGCTCAAATTGAAAGAGGAAGGCGTCTCATTCGACCTCATCCTCAGCGACATTGAGAGGCCGGGCGTTGGCGGGAACGTTATGGCCGAAATGGTTAGGAACGATCCGTCTTGGGCCTCGACCCCCGTGATCGGCCTTGTTCAGAAGATCGATGGCGCGACGCGCGGATCGCGGAACCCTTTCGATGCGCTGGTGGAGAAATACGACCGCGACGGACTGATGGCCACCATCAGAGATCGAATCGAATCCAAGGAGCGTGCAGCGTGAGCAAGTCTGTCGATGCGAATGCCGATGATTTCATCACGGTGCAGATTGGTGGGCAGCTCTTCGGTATTCCCATTCTCGAGGTCCACGACGTTTTCCGCTTGGAGCGTATGACCCGGGTGCCTCTTTCGCGTCCCGACATCGCAGGGGTATTGAATCTGCGCGGCCGCATCGCGACGACGATCGATTGTCGCGCGCGGCTGGGAATCCCGCCTCGCGCGGAGGGCGCCGCGCCGTTGGCCGTCGGCGTCGAGCACGGCAACGAACTCTACGGTCTTTTGATCGACAGCGTCGGCGAAGTGTTGAGCCTATCGGCGGATTCGTTTGAACCCAACCCGGTAAATCTCGATCCGCGGTGGCAAAAAATATCAAAGGGCATCTATCGGCTGGAGGGAAAGCTGCTCGTCGTGTTGGACATGACTGCTCTACTCGACATCGCGAAGCGAGACGCCGCGTGAAATGACGGGCGATCAAGCTTCTGCTTAGCGATGTGTTAAGCCGCTCTTAAGCGATTTTCATTGTGATTTGTCGGTCTGCGGGCGCAAGTATTGCGAAACGAGCGGCTTAAAGCGATGTTTACGGCTGGGACGTTACATTCGCCGACATTCAAGCGAAAGCTGGACCTTCTCAAATTTGTGAGAACGTCTCCGAGCGTTGGGGAGCTGAGATGAAGCGTTGCCTCGTCGTCGACGACAGTCGTGTAATCCGCAAGGTAGCTCGCAAGATTCTCGAAGAACTGCGCTTCGAGGTTTCTGAGGCTGAAGGCGGCTGCATCGCACTCGAGGCATGCCGCGCTGCAATGCCGGACGCTATTCTGCTTGACTGGAATATGCCGAACATGAACGGCATCGAGTTCCTGCGCGCCCTGCGCAAGGAAGACCGCGGTGGAGAACCTGTCGTGGTGTTCAACACTACGGAAAGCGACATGCAGTTCATCACCCACGCGATCGAGGCGGGAGCCAACGAGTACATCATGAAGCCGTTTGACAAAGAGATCATCGAATCGAAGTTCGCCGAAATCGGGCTGGTGACAGTATGAGTGTCACGGCGCACGCCAGCCAGGGTGCCGCCCGTCAGGCGGAGAAAATTCGCGTCATGATCGTCGACGATTCGGCGGTCATCCGCGGATTTTTGACGCGTTGGATCGAAGCCGATCCGGGCCTGGCGATCGTCGCAACGGCGTGCAACGGCAAGGTTGCGGTGGATTCGGTCAAGGTGGCGCGACCGGATGTCATTGTGCTCGATATCGAAATGCCCGAGATGGACGGGCTGACCGCCCTGCCGCTTTTGATCAATGCCGCGCCGCAGGCGAAGATTGTGATGGCGTCCACGCTGACCCGTCGCAACGCCGAAATCTCGATGAAGGCGCTTTCCTTGGGCGCCGCCGATTACTTAGCCAAGCCGACCTCCGTAGGCACTGGCGAGGTTGGAGAGACTTTTCGACGTGACCTCATCGGCAGGATCTATGCGCTTGGCGGTCGCATCCGGAAGACGGGCCCTGGGCAGGCCGGGCTGATTTCCGACCCAATCAAGCTGCGTCAGGCAGCGAGCGTGCGACCCCAGATCATCGCCATCGGATCGTCGACCGGCGGTCCTCCGGCCCTGTTGCAGATTATCGCAGCGCTCGCGCCTGGTCTCGACGTGCCCGTTGTGATCACGCAGCATATGCCGGCGACGTTCACGGCGATCCTGGCTGAAAACCTGGCGCGCGCGTCGCATCTGAATTGCCAGGAAGGCAAGTCCGGGACGATGCTCGCGCCCGGCTGCGTCTACATCGCGCCGGGCAACTACCACATGGAAGTTTCTGGACGCGGTGGGCCGCTGATGCTCAGCCAGGCGCCGCCGGAGAATTTCTGCCGTCCTGCGGTTGATCCGATGTTCCGCAGCATCGCTGCGGCCTATGGGTCCAGCGTCCTCGCCCTCGTGCTGACCGGTATGGGCGCCGACGGACGCGAGGGCGGCCGGGCGATCGCCAGCGGCGGAGGCACTGTCTTGGCGCAAGATGAAGCAACGAGCGTTGTTTGGGGAATGCCCGGCGCGGTGGCCCAGGCGGGCTTGGCGTCAGCCGTCCTGCCGCTGAACGCAATCGCCGGTGAAGTTCGCAAATATCTGGGACTGAAAACGAAATGACGCCCGCTGATTTAGCCTTTATCGCGCAAATGTTGAAACGGCGCTCCGGTCTCATAGTGACCGCCGACAAGACCTATTTGCTGGAAAGCCGGCTTGGCCCCGTCGCGCGCAAGCATGGACTTACCAATCTTGATGCAATCGTCGCGAAGCTGAGGGCTGGCGATGAACCTCTCGCGCGCAGCGTGACTGAAGCCATGACGACGAACGAGTCGTTCTTCTTCCGTGACAGGACGCCGTTCGACCATTTTGAAAAAATCATGCTGCCGGCGCTGACGAAGGTACGCTTGTCCCAACGCAAGCTGCGCATCTGGTGCGCGGCGGCGTCAACGGGGCAAGAGCCGTATTCGCTCGCCATGCTGCTCAAAGAGCGGTCTAAGCAAATCAACGACTGGAAGATTGAAATTCTCGGCACCGATCTTTCACCGGACGTGCTGTCGCGCGCGCAAGCAGGCATCTATTCGCAATTCGAAGTCCAGCGCGGGCTTCCCATCCAGATGCTCGTCAAAAACTTCGCAAAGGAAAGCGAACAGTGGCGGATAAAGGAAGAGATCCGCTCGATGGTTTGCTATCGCGTGTTCAATCTGCTCGATCCTTTCACGGGTCTGGGAACGTATGACATCGTATTCTGCCGCAACGTCCTGATCTACTTCGACGAGCAGACAAAGAAGAGCGTTCTCGAACGAATCGCCCAGCTGCTCCCGGATGACGGTTATCTCGTGCTCGGCGCGGCGGAGACGGTCGTCGGCGTGACAAACGCCTTCGCTCCCGTCGACGGCGCGCGCGGCCTCTATGCAAAGAACGTGTCGGCCGTTGAGACCAGAAAATTCGCTTCCTAATCGCGCCCCTCGCGAAACGGCAAGAAAGACTGCGGCATCGGCTTCCCGGCAAACGCCTTTCGGTCTAAAATCGCCCTCCCAAAACCTAACCTACCAACTCCCGCAGATCGATGACTCCGTTACGATCTATGTCGGCCTTGTCGAAAATTGTCCGCTATTGCGCCGAATATTCCGCCATCACCATTTTTCAATCGGCGTTCCAATCTAAGGCGAGCTAAATCGGCGTTTGATCGCGCTGCCGCTCGTTGAAGCGAGCCTCGGAAGATTCAAGCACGCCGTTGAAATATTGTTTGCAAAAATAGCGTTGAGTCCAACGTCGAGCTCACTGCGGGCAACCCACCATTGTATCGAAGCTTTTCAGACTCGTATCGCTGTCACTATGAGGTGAAATGGGCTCTGATCCTACACTTCTCTTTGGAGGGGTGTCGAAGCAGAGCTTGCGAGTTGGGTACTAACTATATGATTCCAATTCTAAAAAGCGGTTCAATATCGTGACCTTGCGCCTTCAGTCGACACGCAACAACTTGAACCTTACCCCAATGCTCCAGTCGCTTGCGTCGGACTTCATACACTCTTGCGATGATTAGCGTCAGAAAAATACCAGACCACATGGCAGGCAACAGCGCTTGCTCTACAATCAAATATCCAAAGAACGTTGCCGCAACCACAGCTATTGTTTCCCGCTCGGTCTCTGAGCTTATTTGATCTCGCGGTCGTACAAGCGGCGACACTTTGGCCAATTCGATCAATTCTTGGATGTCAGCGTCGGATGTGTCCAATTGCACCTTCCATCCCTGCGTTGAAATAGGAGCCATTTTTAATACCCTTTCGTCTGGAACAAAATCCTACTGAGACCATTCTGCATTGGCAGTGTGATTCGCAACCGGAATATACCTCAACTTCGTTTCCAGTCTGTCCAACCAATCGGGGACAGATCAACTATAGATGGTTCGAAAATGCCAACATGATCGATTCGGCGACTGGGTTTGCTTGTTACTGACCCGGCTCGGCGAAGGCCGATCCGTCGTGGAGATCGTGGAAGAGTATCCCGACCTTTCCAACGAACAGGTTGAGGCGGCCATTGCCTACGCGCTCAGTCTTGTAGCGCAATCCCCGCCTGCAGCGGAATAGCAGGGCTGAAGCCCCGCCGTCGAAGTTCGAGCGACTTCAGTTCCGCATCACTCCGGCTTCACAAAGCGCAGGATCATGCGGTCGCTTTCGCCGATGGCGTCGTAGGGGGTGCTGTCGAATTTTGGATCGGCAGGTTGACCTTGCGGGGCGCTGCGGAGCGTGGGTGGCAGCGTCCAGACGCCGAAGGGATGGTTGCGGGTGTCTTTCGGGTTGGCGTAGAGGTCCGAGCGCGCGCCCAGTTTGAAGCCCGCGCGAACGGCCGCCGCAATCACATAGGTTTCGGTGACATAGCCGGTTGGCGCCTTTGGGTCTTGCTGTGCATCCGGCGCATTGCGGTGCTCTTCGATCGCGAGAATGCCGCCCGGTTTCAGTACCGCGAAACTTTCGCCCATCACCTTGTCAAGAATGCCTGCCGCCATCCAATTGTGAATGTTGCGACCGTTCAAAACAAGATCGACGGAGTTTGGCTGGCCAAGCCCGTTTGATTTCGGACCGAAATTGACCAGTTCGACTTTGCCGTAAATTGCCTGATCGGCGAAGCGTTGCTCGTACTTCGTGCGGGCATCGCGCGCGGCCTGGGAGAGTTCGGGATTGCTCAGATCGGCGGCGGTCGCGATGTAGCGGCCTTTGGTCATGCGTGCATAGGGTGCCAGGATCTCGGTCCACCAGCCGCCCGACGGCGAAAGTTCCAGCACCGTCATGCCGGGCTTCAGGCCCCAGAAGGTCAGCGCGTCGGCGGGCTTGCGCCAGGGGTCGCGCTGCACATTGGCCGGTGTGCGCCATGTCCCCGCCACCGCGCTTTGCAGTGACGCATCGGTTGCGTCGCCCCGCGCGGACAAGGTGCCAAGTGTTGCGAGTGCTGCGATTGCAAAAGCCGATGTCAAAAATCTCATAGAATGCGCGCCCCACATTTTTAATGTTGTGGGCCAGTCCTAGAGGGTTGGCGGTATGGGAGCAAGGGTGGCGCCGTTCACCGGGCCAACCCTTCCCGGTATGTTGCGTAGAACGGTGTCCAGGCCAGCATCTCGCGCGCCTTGGTATTGTGCAGCCGGAATGACGGAAAGCCCAACTGACCTCCGGTCTTCGGTGCGCCATGACCGGACGCTTCGGCAATGAAGGCGAAGATATCGCGCCATTGCACCGGCTGGTTGTCGCATACAATCAGTTTAGAGCGATGCGGCCAGCGAGAGAGTGCTGCCAGCGTGGCGCTTGCCATATCTGCAATGTGCACGAGCGAGACGTAGTCGGTGCCGTCACCGGGAAGTTTGAGTTTTCCCGCAGCGGCCATTGAATACCAAGCATCGTCAAATCCCGTGCCCGGACCATAGAAAAGGCCGCCGCGAAGGATGAGCCAATCGAGCGTGCTTTCGCTGACGCTGGTTTCCATCGCCAGGCTTGCGGCGATGGCACGCGAGGCGACGGTGTCTGCGGTGCTTTGATAGATGTGGTCTTCATCCGACCACTGTGCGCTTGCCGATGCATTCACCATTGCGATGCTTTGCTGGATGATACGCGTGACGCCTGCCTGCTTGCAGGCCGCAAGCCAGTTGGCAGTTCCGTGGCGGCGCAGTTCGTCGTTTGCTTCGAAGTTGCCGCGCCCGCTGGGTCCGGGAAGTGCGGTTGCCAGATTGATTCCGATCGCGCAGCCCTGAAGGGCTTTTGCCATGGAGCTTTCGTCGAAAATGTCTGCTTGAACAATTTCCGCGCCACAGGCGCGGGCGAGCGAGGCTGCTTCCGGGCGCCGCGCAAGGGCGCGCACCTTGTTGCCGGCGTTTAGGAGTCTGGGAATGAGATGGCGTGCGTACACGCCATTGGCACCAAGAACGCCGATTGTTTGAACCATGATCGAAGCCCGGGTTGGTTGAAGACTATGGGGGGTGATAACAGAGAAATGCCCACGAAGTCGCGGGGGCGGCGGGCCCGCTAGTTCGGTCTGCCCCAAATCTTCAAACCGGTCCGGGTGGCGATGTTGCTGAAATCTTTGTCGGTGGTCAGCATCGTCAAATCGTGGCGAACACACAGCTGCGCAAAGAGGGCATCAATCGTTCCAATCTGAATTCCGGCGCGACGGCAATTGTTGCGCAATTCCGCCGCATCCACATGGTCGCGTCGATCGGGAACGAGAAGCGGCAGTGCGGTAAATCGTTCGATAATTTGCTGACGTGCTTTGGGACCCGAAAACCCCTGAAGCAATTCTTGAAGGACGAGGCCGGTGGTGACGATGGTGTCACCGGCCTCAAGGCTGCGGCTCAGTTCTTTAACCTCGTCCGCTCGACTGGGCGCGTCGCGACGCAAAGCAAGGGACCAGACGCTCGTATCGACGAAAACGGTCAAGAGCGCGTGCGCCCGGTTTTGTGGTCGCGCGTGCGCTCGGCTTTGTAATCGTATGACCGGTCCCACTCGAGTTTGCCCATGAGTTCGAGCAAGCGTTTCTGACGCCGTCGTGCCACGAACTCCTGCAACGCCATTGTGACGGCGGCCTTCTTCGAGCGTTCGCCACTGACCTCAAGAGCGAGCTCGATCAACTTTGGGTCGATCGCAAGATTGGTTGCCATGTGTGTACCTCCACACATTTCTTCACACATTTTGCAAGCGCAGTCAAGGTTTTTGCCTCTGCGCCCCTACCTTCCTGCCGGCGCAAAGTTTACGCGCCTGACTTCGCTGATCGCGCCTCTCTCTAACGCGCCTTCGACCAGTTCGTAGCCCATCAGCGCAAAGACGCGGCCGCGCAGGAAGATGGGCCTGGCGTTGCCGTACCAATCGGCGCATGAGGCCTGGCAATGATCGTCAACGACGCCTTCTTCGTTGGCGCCGAGTTCGCCCAGGGGCTGGAACTTGCGTTGTGAGCGCGACAGGAAAATGATGGCTGCGGAATTTTCGGCCAATTGCCGGTGGCCTGGCCGTCCGGCACGCGCGACCGGCAAGCCCAGCAGGCCCGCGGTCTCGTCTTCACGGCGCGGGTCAGGCTTGAAGAAGAACGCGTGGCTTCGGGTTTCGCCTTGCGAAGCGCTGGTCAGCGAATAGCGGTCGCCGAGTTGCGGACGCCAGCCGGAGGTCAGCTCCACGGCTTGAAAATGCAAGTCGCGCGCGCCGGCGCCGATCACGACGGCGTCGTTGCCCATCGCCTCGATCCGGTCGATGCCGTGAGCCAGCGAAAGTTGGGTGACGGCACTTCCGCGTACGGCTGCTGCGACAACCACCGAGCGTTGGTCTTGAGGGCGTCCCCAGCTGTTGCCGGTGCCGTAGAGCACATAGTTGCCGACGAAACGATTCTGGAAGTGATAGCTGTCAGTGCCGGGTGAGGGCAGGGAGCGGTAAAAACCGCCGGACGCATCTTCGCTGCCGTCGCCGAAGCGGTTCAAGGGCAGTTGCAGCAACTTGACGGCGCCGCGTGTGAACTCCGGCCGCCACATGGCATCGCCACCGCTTTCACTGCGGACCAGCACATTCAAGCGGCCCTCATTCCAGTCTTCGCGGAACGAGAACTGATCGACTGGCGCGCCGTGTACGCCAACGGCCGACGGTGCACTGCCGTCCAAAGGTAAACGATAAACCAGCCCCGAAGGTGCACCGTCACCGTCGCGCGGCAACCCTGTCACCCAAACATATACTGCCTGAGAAGAGACATAGAAATTGCGGCTGCGCGGACCCAGGACACTGATGGCCTTGCAGCGCAAAACGGGTGCCGCGAGGTCGCAATCGGTGACCGTGTGAAGGGCGCTGATGTCGGCGCGCGTTGGGTCATCCCAGTTTGGCGGCATATATATTTGACGCCCGCTGACAATCGGTTGAAATGCCGAGCGGTCATTGTTGCCCTGCCAGCGTCGCACGGCTGGCATCCAGTCGAATGAATCAGAGATCGCGTAAGGCAAATAGAGCGGTGAGTAAACAATGAGCCGCTGGCCGATCAGGCGCGAGGCGTAGTTGCGCGAGGAATAGTAATCGTTGGAACGCAAGTGATAGGCATCTTCGAATGAAAGCCTCCCGCTGCCATCGATGCGGAAGCGGTTGATCTCGGTACCGCCGCGCGTATAGCTGTAGCCGATGACAATGACGCGATTGCCTGCGATCAGCATCTCGTCATACCAGTCGCCTTGCGGGTAAACCCCGGGCGGGAAGGCGTTGATGGACGAGATGGGTGCAAGCGATCCCCGCGCTGTCGAGACTGTGAACAAGCGCCCGCGCCGCAAGATCACCAGCATGTCGCCATAGGTTTTGACGATGCCGCCTTCGTCTACGCCGGCTTCCTGGGTGTTGGTGATGCTTTCGCTGGCGCTGGAGGCTGAGGCATCGGCGGGTGCTGCGGCTGCAGGGGGCGGTGCCGGTGAGGGCACAGGTCCACCGTCTGATTCGTAGGCGCGCTTTTGCTGGGGTGGGCGGGCGCGTTTGACAAAGTCGCGAAATTCCTGGTCCGAACGGAAGGGCACGAGGGTCTTGTGTGGTGCATTGCGGGCTTGCGCGGCGGTTTCGGCCACGGACGGGTTCGCGAACGCCGCCATACATGCAATCGCTGCGGCGCAAGCAGTTACCGATGCGCCGTTTCGCCTGGAGACACGTGTCATGGTAAGTCTACCTCTAAGTTTGCTGCGTTGCCCATTTACGTCCGAGGCTGGTGGCTTTTTTGTGGCGTGGCTCTCGCGTAGAGCGACCGTTAGTTTTTGTTCAACGATTTAAGTGCCGCGTGCGTGCCTTGTTTCAGCAAGGCCGAGATGTCGGGGCAGGGTTGGGTGGGGTCGTCAGCGGGAAGCCCATTCCGCGCGATTGGTCGTCGTGACATGCGCACCTGACGCTTATGGACATGACGCCGCGCGGGCCGGTTCATTGAGTGGGCGGCTGGGGTCGCGTGGCTGTCTTTGCTGTCGATGGATATGGATGGTGGTTGTGCCATCCACTGGAGTTTGGGTTACGCCACGATGGTGTTCGTCATGTGGGCGATCATGATGGTGGCGATGATGCTGCCACCGGCGGCACCGATGACTTTGCTCTATGCGAAAGTCACTTCGCAGCCGCATGGCAGCGAAAGCGTTCTTGCGCCAGCCTCTGTAATGGCGGGGGCGTATCTGTTGCTGTGGGCGGGGTTCTCGGCGGTGGCGGCCTTGTTGCAGTGGGGACTTTCCGAGTCCGGACTAATCTCGGGCGCCGCCATGGTACCCGGCGATGCGCGTGTGGCCGGCGGATTGCTGAGTGCGGCTGGGATTTGCGCACGGACTGTACTGTCTGGGTTGTTGCAGGATGATCATGGTGCTGCTGTTCGCGGGTGGGGTGATGAATCTCGCCTGGGTTGCCGTGCTGGCGATGATCGTGTTGGTCGAAAAGTGGCTCCCTTTGGCGAGCGTATCGGCCAGAGCGCGGGCGTTATTATGATGAGTGGATTTTTCTAAAGACCCGCTTCGACTTCGCGCCGGTGGGCTTCAGCCATTGCTCCGAGGCTAGCGAATTCGAATTCGGGAATGGGCATGTCCTTGACGGGCTTTGTAGCGCCACCTTGGCCGCCCCGGCGGTTGATCCAGCAGCGGGCGAGGCCCAGGCGTCCGGCTGGAATGTGATCGTGGTACAGACTTTGTGCGGTGTGAAGGATCTCCGATTTGGCGTAACCCATCGCTGCCACCTGGTCGATGAGATAGTTGAAGTTCCTCGGATCGGGTTTGTAACTGCCGATGTCTTCGGCTGTACAGATCGCGTCGAACGTCACGCCCAGCCTTTGATTTGTGGCGGCAAAGCTTTGCCGGTCCACGTTCGACAAGATCACCAGTTTGAAGTGACGTTGGAGATAGACGAGTGCATCCTGGGTATCGGCGAAGGCGGGCCATGTGCCGATCGACCCGCCGAAGCACTCATCGTTCAATTTTGAGGTTGGTAGTCTCCATTTGGCCGCGAGGGTGTTGTGCACTCGCGCCAACAGGTCACGATAGAGCAGGCTTGGGTGTTGTTCCTGAACGATGGGCTCGAAGGCGCTGAAATCTGATAACGCCTCGTCGCGCGAAATTCCTGGACTTGGAGCTTCACCATCGCCCCTCAAAAACGGTTGGAGTTCGTTCCAAATGCCAGTTTCCCAGTCGATCAGAGTTCCGTAGCAGTCGAAGGAGAGGACTTTGAAATCCATGAGCCGCTTTGACATTCAATTTCCCTTGAACGTGGGTGTTCGCTTTTCGAAGAATGCGGAGATGGCTTCGCGGAAATCTTCCGAATGGGCGGTGAGGAGCCATTGGTCGGCATCCATGTGCATGATGGCTTGATCGAGGGCGCCGGAGACGCGGTTGATGGAGCGTTTGATCATTTGCACGGCGATGGGTGGCAGGGCTGCATATTCTTCGGCCCAGGCGTGCGCGGTGTCGTCCAGACTTTCGCGCGGCACGACTTCGTCGAAGAAACCCCAGTTGAGCAATGTGGGCGCATCGAAAAGTTTGCCCGACATGATCATGCGTTTGGCGCGGGCAGGGCCGATGAGATGGACGCAGACCGGGACGGCGTTCCACATCAGGTTGATGCCCATTTTTACTTCGCCGTAGCCGACGCGCGCGTCGTTGCCGCCGATGCGAAAGTCGCAGGCGGTGGGGATGCAGGCACCGCCGCCAGTGGCGATGCCTTGAACGGCGCAGATCACCGGCTGGTGGATTTCCTGAAGGGCTCGCATCATTTGGCCGCCCAGTTCAAGTTCGCGGCGGCGCATGAGTATGGATTGCGGGTCACCTTGAAAGCGCGACTGGCTGAGGTCGGCGCCGACGGAGAAGTCCCGGCCTTCGGCGCGAACGATGATGGCGCGGGTTTTCTCGTCCTTGGCGAAGTTTTTGGCGGTGCGCTCAACCTCTTCCATCATTTCGTTGGTGATGGCATTGCGCTTTTCGGGGCGGTTAATGGTGAGGGTGGCTATGGCGCCATCACGGGCTACTTCGATGAAGGAATCTGTCATTTGGCGTCCTGACATTTCTTGGGCATTTCCGGGCAGCGTTGACAGGCGAGGTAACAGGGACCAACTTGGCGGCGCAAGAGGAGAGGCGCAGATATGACTCCACAGACCCAACGAAAGGCCGAAATGGCGGTTCTTGAGGTGAGGCCGCTGACGCCCACCATTGGCGCTGAGATTCACGGGATTGATTTGCGTCAACCCCTCGATGCAGTGACGTTGAGCGAGGTTCGAGCTGCATTGCTGGATTGGAAGGTCCTGTTCTTTCGCGATCAAGATATCACGACCGGGCAGCATCTGGCCTTTGCGCGGAATTTTGGCGAACTCGAGGTGCATCCGTTTGCCCCGGAAAAGCCCGGATATCCCGAGGTGCTTGCCATTACGCATGATCGCGAGCGACCGGGCAAAGAAAACACTTGGCACAGCGACGTGACGTGGCGGCTTGAGCCATCACTGGGTTCGATCTTGCGCGCACTCGAAGTGCCCGAAGTGGGCGGGGACACATTGTTCGCCGATATGTACGCCGCGTATGAAGGATTGAGTGACGAGGTCAAGACCAAAATCGAGGGGAAGTCTGCGATCCACGACTTTGAAAATTTTCGCCGTGGTCTGCGCAAGAAGGGCAAGAGTGAATCCGAGATCGAAGAGTACAATAAGAAATATCCACCGGCCGAGCATCCGGTTGTGCGCGCGCATCCGGAAACGGGGCGCAAAGGGCTTTACGTCAACGCCGCCTTTACCCAGTACATCGTGGGGATGGAGCGGGCGGCGTCGGATACGCTGCTGACGCATCTTTATGCGCAGGCCGCGATTCCTGAGTACCAGTGCCGGTTTCGCTGGGAGGTGAATTCGATCGCCTTCTGGGACAACCGGGCGTCACAGCATTACGCGGTGTCGGACTATTGGCCGGCGGTGCGGCGAATGGAACGGGTGACAATTGTTGGCGATAAACCTCGTTAGGACTTTTCAATGTTCAAGACACCAATTTCTGCTGACTCGCACATCACCGAACCGCCCAATTGTTATGTGGACTTCATCGATCCGAAGTATCGCGAGCGGGCGCCGAAGATGACGCGGCATGATCGTCTGGGAGATATTTTTGTTATTGACGGTCTGGATCAGCCGGTGCCGATGGGCCTGGTTGCGGCGGCGGGAAAGGATCCGTCGACGATTACAACCGATGGCGTGCTGTTCAAGGATTTGTGGCGCAGCGGCTGGGATGCGAAGTATCGGGTCGCCGACCAGGATAAGGACGGCATTGGCGCTGAGATCATCTATCCGACCGTCGGCATGCTGATCTGCAATCATCCGGACTTTGACTACAAGAAGGCGTGTTTTGAAGCCTATAATCGCTGGCTGCTGGAGTATTGTTCGGTGGCACCGGCGCGGCTCTATGGCATGGCCCAGGTTTCCATGCGCACGCCAGAGGACGGGGTTGGCGAACTCAAAGCGGCGCATGCGATGGGTTTCAGGGGGATCATGATGCCAGGTGATCCAGCAGTCGAAGACTATGACAGCAAGGTTTACGACAAGGTTTGGGAGACGGCGGTTGAGCTGAAACTGCCGTTGTCGTTTCACATTCTGACAAGCAAGTCAGGCGCTTTTGCGCAAAACCCCCGCGGCCCGCGCATTAATGGGTTTCTGGCGATTATCCGTGGTTGCCAGGACATTATGGGGACGCTGATTTTCGGGGGCGTGTTTGACCGGCATCCGGCATTGAAAATAGTTTGTGTGGAGGCCGATGCGGGCTGGGTTCCACACTACATGTACCGCATGGACCATGCCTACAAGCGCCATCGTTATTGGATGAAGGCGCCACCGTTGAAGCGCTTGCCGAGCGAGTATTTTCACGACCACATCTATGTGACATTTCAAGACGATTGGGTGGCGTTCAAGACCAAGGATCTGTGCAATGTGCGGCGCTTGATGTGGGCGAATGATTTTCCGCATTCCGATTCGACTTGGCCGTGGTCGCAGTCGATGCTGGACGAGCATGCGAAATCGTTGACCACGCAGGAACGCAACTGGATATGCCACGATAATGTGGCTGAGCTTTATGGGATCGGTGAGCGGGCGTGAACGATAGTATTCTTGTGCGGTTGTTAGGGGCGTCGGCGATTATCGGCGGCGCGGCGCGTATCGCTTCGGCGTTCGGGACGTGGGGTCTGGGGGCGTTGAAACTCGAGGTCTTCTATTTCGGAATCGACGTGGCGTTGTTGTTTGGGCTGATGGGCATTTATTTTGCGGCAAGCGAGCGGTTGGGATTTTTTGGGTTCTTTACGTTCGTAATCGCTGCAACCGGTATCGCCTCGATTGTTGGGCCCGACACGAAGGTGTTTGGCATCGACACCTATCAAGTCGGGGTCGCGGCTATTTCGCTTGGGCTTTGCTTGCTTGGACTGTGGATGCTCATTCAGCGCGCGGGTTCCTCGCTGGCTGGCATGTGCTGGGTTGCATCGACGATCGTGGGAGTTGGCGGCATGTATGCAGGCGAAAGTGAATTCGGATTTTTTGCCGGCGGGATTTTGTTTGGGCTTGGGTTCGTGGCCGGCGGCGTCGCGCTGTTTAGCAACGCGACGCCGGAGTAGCTTCAGCTCACCGGAAAACCCCGGTCGCGCATGAGGGCGTTGGTGTCGACGTCGCGGCCGCGGAAACGGCGGAAGGCTTCGTCGGGCGGGATGGAGTTGCCAACGCTCATGATCGAGGATTCAAGCAGTTTGCAAGCGTCTTTGTTGTAGAGGCCGCCCTTTTCCATGAAGCCTTCATAGACGTCTGCGGTCATCGCGTCGGCCCAGATGTAGACGTAGTAGCCCGCCGAGTAGCCGTCGCCTGAGAAGATGTGGCCGAAGGCGGTGGGGCGGTGACGCATGACGATTTCTTTCGGGCAGCCGATTTCGGCCATCGTCGCTTTTTCGAATTCGACAGGGTCGATAGTTTTATCGACGGTCGCTGCCTGATGGATTTTCATGTCGTAGAGAGCTGAGGCCAAGTATTCAACCGTTTCGAAGCCTTGGTTGAAGTTGTTCGCCCTGGTAATTTTTTCGACCAGTTCTTTTGGAATCGGTTTGCCGGTCTGGTAATGGATGGCGAACTTGTTCAACACCTCCGGGGTCTCGAGCCAGTATTCATTCACTTGGCTTGGGAACTCGACGAAGTCGCGTTTCACGCTGGTGCCGGCAAGCGTCGGGTAGTTGACGTTGGAGACGAGGCCGTGAAGCGCGTGCCCGAATTCGTGGAACATGGTCGAGGCGTCGTCCCACGAAATCAGCACCGGCTCGCCGGGTTTGCCCTTGATCATGTTCGAATTGTTCGAGACGATCGGCGTTGTGTCACCTTTGAAGCGTTCCTGGGTGCGGTATTCGCTCATCCAGGCGCCCGAGCTTTTGCCGGCACGTGCATAGGGATCGAAGTACCAAAGTCCGACGCGCTTACCGCCGCGGCGAACTTCGTAGACCGACATGTCCGGGTTGAAAACCGGCACACCTGAAAGTTTCACGAACTCCAGGCCGTAGACCTGGGTTGCGGCCCAGAACATGCCTTCGCGGATTTTTTCGAGCTGGAAGTATTGCTTCACTTCGTTTTGATCGATCTCGTATTTCGCTTTGCGCACTTTCTCGGCGTAGTGGCGATAGTCCCAGGGTTCGATCGTGATCTTTGCGCCTTCCTTGTTGGCGACGGCTTGCATGTCGACGACTTCTTCCTTGACGCGGCCAACGGCTGCTTTCCACACTTTCAGCATCAGGTTCGTCGCGTTGTCCGGCGTTTTGGCCATGTTGTCGTCAACGATCCAATGGGCATGGGTTGGATAGCCCAGCAACACCGCGCGTTCGGCACGCAGTTTCAGAATTTCGCCGATGCCTGCACGGTTGTTATGGGCGCCTTCATTGTCGCCGCGATTGATCCACATGCGCCAGCCCTTCTCGCGTAAGTCGCGGCGCTCAGAGAAGACGAGGAAGGGTTCCATCGACGAGCGGGTGTTGGTGAAAACCCATTTGCCTGGAAGCTTGCGGTCCTTGGCGGCTTGGGCGGCGCCTTCGCGGATCGATTCCGGCAGGCCTGCGAGATCGGCCTCGCTGTCGAGGGTCATGGTGTAGTTTTCTTCATCAGCCAATTGGTTCTGACGGAAGGTCGTGAACAAGGTCGCGAGCCGTGTGTTGATGTCCTTGAGGCGCGCCTTCTGCTCTTTGTTGAGGGCCGCACCTTGGCGGGCGAAGCGGTTGTAATGGACCTCGACCAAGCGCTGCTGCTCAGTGTTGAGGTTCGACGAGGCGCGAGCGCTGTAGACAGCTTTGACCCGTTGAAAGAGCGCGTCGTTCTGGATGACTTCATCGCCGAACGCCGAAAGGATCGGCGACATGTCGGCTTCGATCTTTTGCATTTCCTTGCCGTTCATGTTCGACGTGTAAACGCCGAAGAAATTTCCGGCACGGCTTAAGGGGCGGGCCGAGTCTTCGAAGGGCAGAATTGTGTTCTCGAATGTCGCCGCCGATTTTTGGTCTGTAATAGCGCGAAACTCGGCGCGGGCGAGGTCCATGCCTTTCATCAGTGCGGGCTTGAAGTCCGCGGTTTTGACTTTGTCGAAGCGGGGGATGCCTCCGTTCGGCCCGGTCCATGTGTCGAGTAGCGGCCCCAGTGATGTGGCTTTTGCCGATGCGGTCATGGAAAGTCCTGTCGTGGAGATGGTGAGAGCGGCCGATGCGGCGGCCCCTCTTAGGAATGATCTTCTCTTCATGAAACGGAGTTCCCCAATTGCTGCCCGCACGCTGCAGGCTTTGAGCCAGTTTAACCAGTGTATGGGGGTTTCTGCCACGGTGCTTGTCACGCTCGCGTGAATTCATCTGCGGAGAGTGCAACAAGACCCTTGATCGGCGCGTTGAGTTGGGTAGGTTCCGTGCGCTAAAAACAGCGAAATTCTTAGTGAGGGTTCGTGCAACACGTGCATTCCAATCTTGAAGTACGCGTTATACCGGGTAAAGGGCGGTGCGTTTTCGCCGCACGCGATATCGCCAAAGGGCAATTGGTGATGGCCGATCCCATCATTTTTGTACCCGGAGGCGACTCGGACCACACCGACCAAACGTCGGTAGGTCGGTATGTGTTCCAGTGGAATGAAGACGATGATTTGTGCGTCGTGCTTGGCTTGGGCAGCCTGATCAATCACGGTCTGCCGGAGAACGTGTCGTTGGTATCGAACTACAAAGACCAGACCATGGAATTCTACGCCTATACGGACATCAAGGCGGGGGACGAGCTGGTCTACGACTATGGCCACGATGCGGAAGAATTGACCGGATACTACGGCATCCCGGCGCGGGCGATTGCGGCGGCATAGGCGTCAGTCGTCTTTATCTGTTTCCTTTTCGAGCTTGCCGAAAAAGCGATGGTCGACGCGCGCGCCGACGCTGAGCAATAGCAGAACCAGCACGGTGCCGATGATGGCGACGAACCATTCACCGAGCCCACAGACTACGCCGATCGCGGCTGTCACCCAAACAGACGCCGCAGTGTTGAGGCGGTGAACATTGCCTGTTTCATCGCGCATGATGACACCTGCGCCCAGGAATCCTACTCCCGCCAACACGCCTTGAATGACCCGGCTGATCGCGTCCGCCGGAAATTGCGCGCTGCCACCGACTCCGAGGACTGAAACAGTAGCGATGGCAGCGCCCAAAGCGACCAAGCCCAGCATGCGCAAGCCTGCTGGTTTGCCGTGCATGTCACGATTAAGGCCAATCGCGCCACCGATGACGGTTGCGGCGGTCAATCGAAGCGCAAGATCGGCGAGTTGGCTTACGTCTGTCATCTGGAGCCCCACTATATTCTATGCTGCGTTTGCTCAGTATACGGTTTCTGAAGGTTAGTGCATGCGAATCAGTTCAATCCTTAACAAGGCTCACGTTGCGCTCGCATGCAATCAGTGGGATTCTTGGCGAATCACTATCGCTTGAGGGGAGTTAAGCGTCATGGCCGAACCAGCAGCGCAAGGCGTTAAATACGAGAAAGTTGGCGCCGAGTATTTCGAGCAGCGTAAACTTCGCCGCTATGCGGGCGTGTTCTCTCTGTGGGCCTTAGGGGTCGGGGCGGTCATTTCGGGGCATTTTTCAGGGTGGAATTTCGGACTTGCCTTTGGCTGGGGCTCGATGTTTGCCGCGACCGTGATCATCACGATTATGTATGTGGGGTTGACCTATTCGCTGGCGGAAATGTCACCGGCCTTACCGCATACGGGTGGCGCCTATTCCTTCGCGCGTTCGGCGATGGGGCCGTGGGGCGGATTTGTGACGGGCGTGGCGGAAAACATTGAGTATGTGCTGACGCCGGCGGTTGTCGTCTATTTTATCGGCTCGTATATGGGCGCGATCCTGGAAACCGGACCTGAGCTGCAGCCACTCTATTGGATATTGGGTTATGCGATATTTGTCGGCGCAAATCTTTTCGGAGTCGAGCTGTCGTTCCGGGTGACAATGTTTGTGACGCTGCTGGCGCTGGCTTGCCTTGCGTTCTTTTATATCAGCGCGCTGCCCAACATTGATTTTACGCGCAATGCGATGAATGTCGGTGTCGGGCCGGATGGCGCACTTATTCATTTGCCGGAAGGCGGTGGGCCGTGGTTCCCGGACGGGGTGCATGGGGTGCTGGCGGCGCTGCCTTTTGCCGTGTGGCTTTATCTGGCAATTGAGCAATTGCCACTGGCATCGGAAGAATCGCGCGACCCGCGCAAGGACATGCCAAAGGGAATTTTGTTTGGCATGCTCACGTTGACTATCAGTGCGTTTGCAATGCTGACACTCAATTCCAGTTTAGCGCCAGGTTCGTGGGGTCTCAAGGCCTCGGGCGAGCCGCTGCTGGAGGGGTTCCGGACTCTGTTTGGCAATGATCTTGCCAAGATCCTGGCGCTCATTGCCATCGCCGGACTGGTTGCAAGTTTTCACGCCATCATTTTTGCTTATGGACGCCAGATCTATTCCCTGTCACGGGCTGGATATTTTCCACGGTTCCTTTCGATCACACATGGGTCGCATCAGACGCCGCAAGTGGCGTTGATTGCGGGCACGATCGTGGGTCTTGGTGTGATGCTGGTGATCTGGTTCATCTGGGGGCAGGAAAAAGGCGGCGCCTTCATCGGGGCGGCGCTGCTTAATATGGCGGTTTTTGGCGCGATGATTTCGTATGTGATGCAGGCGATATCGTTCATTCTGCTGCGCAGTGAGATGCCAAATATCGAGCGGCCCTATCGAAGTCCGCTTGGGGTGCCTGGCGCACTGGTGACGCTGGCGATTGCCCTCGTGACGATCTGGTTCCAGGTGACTGATCCGGCCTTCAGGGATCCGGTGCTTTTGACGGCTGCCTATTATGGGTTGATGATCGTGTATTTCGCGGTTTTCGGGCGAACGCAACTTGTGCTTTCGCCTGAGGAAGAGTTCGCGATGTCCAAAGGCAAGTCCGACTACAAAACGCACTAAATCCACTGGGGGACGGATGAATTTGGGAGGTTGCGCTTCGGCGCGGCCTCCTTTCTATTTCGGGGCTCAACAATTGAGCGCGCCGCCCATGGATCCCCGCCAGGTTAAAACCGCTGCTGACGCCCGTGCAATTGTGGATGCGCGCAAACTTTCGCATGTGAAGGTCGGTGTTTTCGACACGGACGGCATCTTGCGCGGCAAGTATATGGCGCGTGACAAGTTTTTCTCGGCGCTCGACAAAGGATTTGGCTTTTGCGACGTCGTGCTGGGGTGGGATTCCAACGACCAGCTTTATGACAACGTGAAGTTGACGGGTTGGCACACCGCATATCCCGACGCCAACGTGCGGGTGCTGCCAGCCACTTGCCGTTCTGTGCCGTTCGAAGGCGACATGCTGTTGTTTCTGGGCGAGTTTGAGGGAGCGGCTGAAGCGTGTTGTCCGCGCGGGGTGATGCGGCGGATTGTTGAACGCGCTTCGGATATGGGTTTTGCGGTTCAGGCGTCGGCGGAGTTTGAGTTCTTCGTCTTTGATGAAACACCGCATTCGGTGCGCGAGAAAAATTATCGAAATCTGAAAAATATCACGCCGGGGTATTTCGGTTATTCGATGCTGAGATCGTCCGTGCATTCGGATTTCTATCAGGACCTGATCAAGCTTGGGAACGAGATGGATTTTCCGATCGAGGGCTTGCACACGGAAACGGGGCCGGGAGTGCTGGAAGCCGCGCTCGTGTACTGCGAGGCGCTGGCGGCCGCAGACCGTGCGGCGTTGTTCAAGACATTTTGCAAGGTGCTTGCTCAGCGGCGCGGCTGGATGGCGACATTCATGGCAAAGTGGTCGGGGCAGTTACCTGGGCAGTCGGGTCACTTGCACATTTCGCTTGCCGATAAAAAGGGCAAGTCGGCCTTCTATGACGAGAAGGCGCCACACACGATGTCCGACACCATGCGCTGGTTCGTCGGCGGGCAACAGAAGCTGATGCCAGAGTTGTTGGCGATGATTGCGTGCACGGTCAATTCCTACACGCGGCTGATACCGGGATTCTGGGCACCGACGGATGCGACGTGGGGGGTTGAAAACCGGACTTGCGCGTTGCGCGTTATTCCGGGTTCGCCCAAGAGCCAGCGCGTCGAATACAGGATTGCGGCGGCCGACATCAATCCCTACATCGCGATGGCGTGTGCGCTGGGTTCGGGGTTGTGGGGGATTGAAAACAAGATCGAACCGGATGCAGCGATCGAAGGCAGTGCCTACGAGAAAAAATTTCCCAAGAGCCGTGCGTTGCCGCGGACACTGTATGAAGCGGCGGAGCGGTTGGAGGCATCGAAGCCCGCGCGGGCCCTGTTCGGCGACGCGTTTGTCGAGCATTATGCGGCCTCTCGCAAATGGGAAGAGCGCGAGTTCCGCAAGACGATCACCGATTGGGAACTGGCGCGGTATTTTGAGATTATATGAGGTTGGGTATGACAGACATCGTTTGCATTTCACCTATCGACGGACAAGAAGTGGCGCGCAGACCGTTGGCGAGCCCGGCGCACATTGCCTTTACGCTGCGGGCGGCGCACGTGGCACAGCGTGCCTGGGCTCATGTTTCGATCGCAGAACGCTGCACCCTGGTATTGAAGTTCATGGATGCGATGCTTGCCATGAACCAGGAGATTGTGCCGGAGTTGGCCTTGCAGATGGGACGGCCGGTGCGGTTTGGCGGCGAGTTTCGCGGCTTTGAGGAACGCGTGCGTTACATGACGATGATTGCCGAGGACGCGTTGAAGCCGGTCTTGCCAGCCGATCCCAAGCCCGGGTTCAAGCGCATGATAAAACGCACGCCTGTGGGCGTGGTGTTGGTGGTGGCACCATGGAATTATCCCTATTTGACGGCGGTCAACACTATTGCGCCGGCGTTGATTGCGGGCAATTCCGTGATCCTGAAGCATGCATCGCAAACGCTTCTGGTGGGGGAACGTTTTGAGCAGGCGATGAAGGCTGCAGGGATTCCGGAGGGTCTGTTTGCGAATGTCGTTCTCAGCCACGAGCAGACTTCGCGTTTGTTGGCATCAGGGGGCGTCAATCATGTGAATTTTACGGGTTCGGTTGCAGGCGGCAAAGCCATCGAGCGTGCCGCGGCAGGGACATTTACGACAATGGGGCTGGAGCTTGGCGGAAAAGACCCGGCCTATGTGCGCGCCGATGTGAAGCTTGACCATGCCATAGAGAATTTGGTGGATGGCGCGTTTTACAATTCGGGGCAGTGCTGTTGCGGAATTGAGCGCATTTATGTGCACGAGGCCGTTTACGACAAGTTCCTGGATGGGTTTGTCAATCTCACCCGGAAATATGTGCTGGGTAATCCGATGGATGAGGCGACGACGCTGGGGCCGATGGCGCATACACGTTTTGCGGATGTCGTGCGCAGGCAGACGGCGGAGGCGCTGGCCAAGGGCGCGAAGGCGCATATCGATGTGAAAGCGTTCGCGGCCAATCGTGAGGGGACACCTTATCTGGCGCCGCAAGTGTTGACCCATGTCGATCATTCGATGAGCGTGATGAAGGACGAGAGTTTCGGTCCGGTCGTCGGAATCATGAAAGTGACATCCGATGAAGAGGCGGTGCGCCTGATGAACGATTCGCCTTACGGTTTGACGGCGGGCATCTGGACCAGTGACCTGGAGGCTGCGGAGCGGATCGGCGATCACGTTGAGACCGGCACGGTTTTCATGAATCGCTGTGATTATCTTGATCCGGCGCTGGCGTGGACCGGGGTGAAGGATACCGGGCGTGGGGCATCGTTGTCAGTGATCGGCTTTGAGATGCTGACGCGGCCGAAGTCTTATCATTTGCGGCATGCGGTGTAGCGGATGACTCAGCGGGCAAATTGGAATTATCCGACCAGCGTGCGGTTTGGCGCGGGGCGGATCAGCGAGCTTGCCGATGCGTGCAGGATAACCGGCATCGCGCGGCCGTTGCTGGTGACCGATCCGGGACTGGCTTTGATGCCGATGGTTATCCAGGCCCTTGAGTCCCTGAAGGCAGCGGGGTTGGGCGCTGCGCTATTTTCAAAGATCAAGTCGAACCCGGTTGAAACCAATGTGGCCGATGGGGTCGCGGTGTTGCGGGCGGGCAAGCATGACGGGGTGGTGGCGCTGGGTGGCGGATCGGCGCTGGACGTTGGCAAGGTGATTGCCTTCATGGCCGGTCAGACGCGGCCAATGTGGGATTTTGAAGATATTGGCGACTGGTACACGCGCGCCGACCCGAAGGGGATCGCGCCGGTGATTGCGGTGCCGACGACTTCGGGGACAGGGTCTGAGGTCGGGCGCGCCGGTGTGATCACGCAAGAGGCGACGCACACGAAGAAGGTGATCTTTCATCCGAAAATGATGCCGGTGGTGACGATTTGCGACCCGGCTTTGACCGTCGGGTTGCCGGCGCATCTGACGGCGGCGACGGGCATGGATGCGTTTGCGCATTGCCTTGAGGCCTATTGCGCGCCGGGATTTCATCCGCTTGCCGACGGCGTTGCGGTTGAGGGCATGAGGCTCGTGAAAGAGAATCTTGTTCGCGCGGTGAAAACCGGTGGCGATCTTGAAGCGCGTGGGAACATGATGGCAGCAGCCGCGATGGGGGCGACGGCATTTCAGAAGGGGCTTGGTGCCATTCATGCGTTGTCGCATCCGATCGGCGCGCTTTATGATACGCATCATGGACTGACCAATGCTGTATTCATGCCTTATGTGCTGGCGTTCAACCGGGTGGGGATTGAAGTAAAGATTGTGCGGCTTGCGGCCTATCTGGGATTGGCTTCTTCGTTCGATGCGTTCCAGACGTTTGTTCTGGATTTACGCAAAGAGATTGGCATTCCGCACACGCTGGCCGGTTTGAAAGTCGGCGATGAAAAAGCGGGATTGATCGCGGAAATGGCGATTGTCGATCCGACGGCGGGCGGCAATCCGGTGGCGTTGGAT
>JAWXBO010000218.1:0-8929 GCA_034440175.1 Alphaproteobacteria bacterium | reverse complement strand
TTCCGGAAAACTGGGCCACCTTCCGCGACACCGTCACCGATAATTTCCGCGTCATCTCGCCAAAGGATTTTCGGGTTATGGCGTGAACTGGGTATAGTTACCCCTGAACTCGTCTGAGGACTTCGCCGGAAGCCTTGCACGCAGTTCGCAATGGAATTTCACGAGAGGCGCCCGGACATGGCCACAGAAATCACGAGCAGAATCAGCATTAGCAAAAAGATCCTTCTGGTGTCGCTAACCTTTTCGCTTCCAATCGCCGTATTGGGCTATCTCGTCGTCTCGAACATCGACGAGAACAGCCGGATCGCCGCGCTTGAAGCCTCGGGCAACGCCTACCAGACACCTTTGGAATGGCTGCTGCGCGATACGCTCGAACATCAGCGCCTGGCGCGCCATTGTCCCGCGAACACCGATTGCAAGGCGCAAATGGTCCAATTGCAAGACGGCGTGAGCAAGGGGCTTGTAGCGCTCGCGGCCGTCGATGCGAAATTCGGAACGCAACTCGAATTCACCACGGAAGGGCTCGCCAAGAGAAACCGCCAGCTCGCGACCGGCGATAATCTGGCGAAAACCTGGCACGACATCGTCGACGCGCTCGACAAATCGCAAGGTCAATCGACCCCCGATATCGATGCGAAGTACGCCGACGTCAACGGCATCATCAACACCATGATCACGCATCTGGGCGACACCTCGACGCTCATTCTCGATCCCGTGCTCGACACCTACTACACGATGGACATCACGCTCCTGGCATTGCCGCAGAACCAAAACCGCATTTCGCGCATGATCGCGGATGCGATCACCGCCTTTTCGCACGAAGCGTTCACCGCAGAAGACCGTATGACGTTTGCCGCCAACGCCGCACTGTTGCAGACGTCGGATATCGATCGCGTCAATGCCGACGTGCAAACCGCGCTGAACGAAAACAAAAACGACTTCCACGACGCGGTCGCGTCCTTCCAAGAAAAGCTGCCCGCCGGCGCCAAGGAATGGACCGACGCCAACGTCAAGCTCGTCGCCATGACCAAGGACTTGGCCACCGCCGCAACGCCTGCGGTAACGCTGGATGAGTACATCGACACCGCGGTCAAGGCCCAGCAGAGCGCGTTCAAGTTCTGGGATACGGCCGCGCGCGAAAACGACAACCTGTTTCAAATGCGCGTCGACTTCTACAACAACCGTCGCAACTTCTCGCTACTCATGGCCGCGATCGCGCTGCTGTTCTCCGGCTTCATCGCCTACCTCGTCACCCGCAGCATGATCGTCCCGCTCAACAAGCTCACGCTAACGCTGAAACCGGGCGCGACCTTGCTGGCCGGCAGCGTGCAGCAGATCAGCGAGGCCAGCAAAAAGGGCGCACACGACGCGGCCACCACCGCCATCATCTGCGAGGAACTGACCGCTCACGCCGACGATATGAGAAACACCGCGCAAAATTTGGAAATCCTGGTCTTCGGCCATGCCATCAAGCAGAGCTAAAGCAGCGCGCATAGGCATCCCTGCTATGGCTACACGCCCGGCAACCGTTGTCGAAGAGGAATTTCAAAATGGCTAAGGCGCAATATGACAACCTGGTGAAGTTTGTGAACTCCTATGTCGGAGAAGCAAAGGGACCCGGGATTGTGGAACGCCAGATGAAGCATTGCGCGCCGGCGACGCCGGACACGTTCTCGGCGGCCGACTTGCAAAAAATGGCGGCGTTTATCGTGGCCGCCGCGGCGCTGTACATTCCCGACGCCGGAAAAAAGGAAGAATTCAAAACGAAATTGGCGAGCCTCCCGCTTTAGCATTCTCGACATGGAACTCCCAAACCCCGGCAAAGTGGCGCGCTAATGTCTCATTCGGTTTCGTTTCTGATACTCGTCGCCCTTCTTGAGGCGGCGGGCATTTTGCTGTTTTGGCTGCGCGCGCGCAAAGTCGCCCTGGTCATCCGCGGGTTGGCGCAAGGTGGCACCGTCGCGTTCCCAAGCACCGGTTCGGGTAAAAATGTGGCTCCCTGGGACGATCTGCTCAAACTGGAAAAGCGTCTGGCGGACGCGGGCAGGTTTGATGCGATCGTCGATGCCATGCCCGCAAACGTCGTGATCGTCGATCCCGCGACCTCGACCGTAACGCATGCGAACAAGAGCGCGCTGAACGCCCTCGCGGCGTTCGAGCCGCATTTGGCGGTCAAAGTAAAAGATCTGATCGGTGCGCCGGCTTCCTCCCTTCACCGGGAATTGGCGGCTCAAGTGCTTGCTTGCCGCGAGCCGGGCTACGCCCCGCCCGCGATGCGCGTCGAGTTCGGTGCGGAAGGCATTTCACTCGCGATGGGCGCAGTCACCGCCTCGGACGGCCAATGCCTCGCCGTGATATGCGTCTGGAGCTCGGCGGCCGAGGACGTAAGCAGCATCTCCGAATTCGAATCGGGCGTCGTGTCGAACATGTCGGTGGTGACCAGCATATCCACTCAGATGGGCGATATCGCCAATCGCATGTACGCCAGTTCTTCCAAGGCGATGGACCTGTCGCAGAAGGCGGCCGTCACCGCGACGGAGTTGCATTCGGATGTCGGAACGGTCGCCGCGGCGGCTGAACAACTCAACGCCTCGATTTCGGAAATAAAGCGGCAAGTGTCCGAAACCGTCAAAAGCACGGACGAGGCCGTCAGCCAAATGGAGACGGCGAACAAGAAGATCGCCCAACTGACCGAATCTTCTGTAAAGATCGGCAGCGCCGCCGATCTCATCCGCGTAATCTCCGCCCAAACCAATCTGCTGGCGCTCAACGCCACGATCGAGGCCGCGCGCGCCGGCGAAGCGGGCAAGGGCTTTGCCGTGGTCGCGTCCGAGGTCAAAAACCTGTCGACCCAAACCGCGAAAGCAACCGAAGAAATAGCCGCACAAATCCGAGGCATTCGCGAAGGCACCGCCGAAACCGTCCTGGCGGTCAAAAATATCGGCGAGACGATCAAACGCATCAACAACATCACATCCTCGGTCTCCAATTCCGTGGAACAGCAAAGCGCGGCGACGGGAGAGATCGCCCAAACCGTCCAGCACGCCGCCTCCAGAACCTCTAACCTCAACCGCGTCATCACGGATGTGACCTTGGCGACGACGGACACGGGCCAAGAAGCGCAAATCGTCATGGCGTCCGCCGACGAGTCGGCCTACGAGACGAAAAACTTGAGCGATTCGATCAACCAGTTCCTGAAAAAATCCAAGCGCTAAACCCATCGCTGCAATCGCCGCTGTACGCGGCGGTGGAAGACTACATCACTGAAGCGGCGGCGGCGTGTCGTTCGCGGCGGAGTAAAAGAGCCTCGCGTTCTTCGAACTGGAGGGTCCTTCGATGGAATAAAGGGGACGCAATACTTAATTGACGGGCGCGCCGTACAGGTGCGGTTGCTGTTATGCCAAAATGATTTGACACGATTTGATGTCACGGGGTCGGAGCGCACTTAACTGCTACGGGCCGAGATCACGTCGCGATTTGACAGCCTCGCAGATTCAGAAAGCGGGCAGTCCATGAACCTGGATTTCACCGCCGCCGTCGCGCCACGCCCCCCAACTTCCGCCGCACCCTCGCCTCATTCCCGCCATGCAAATCGCGCTTCATGAGGCAACCCTTGGAGACCGGCCCATGACACGCATTCTCGTTCTATCCGTAGCGCTCTTGAGCGCGGCCTTCATCGTCCACGCCGCCGCGCCAAATCCCGGCCCGCGCGCAAGCACGCAAGAGCAAATCGACTTCCAGGCCTTCCAGGTGCTCACGCGTGAAGTGCACGCCTATCGCGCCGCCCGCCTCGTCAGCCTCGCGAAATTTCAGGCGATGGCGCGCGAGCCAAACACGATCATCCTCGACGCGCGCTCCGCCTCAGCCTTCAAACAAGGCCACATCGCAGGCGCGCTCAATCTCAGCCTGACCGACTTCACCGCCCCCGCACTTGCCGTAGCAATCAAAGACCCCAGGACGCGCATCCTCATCTACTGCAACAACAATTTCGAAAACGACGTCGCCCCCGTGATGCTCAAGAGCGCGCCGCTTTCCCTCAACATCCAAACCTTCATCAACCTCTACGGCTACGGCTATCGCAACGTCTACGAACTGGGCGAAGTGGTAAACTTCAACGACTTGGCAGTACGCTGGGTGCGCGGCTAAGGCGCGCAATACCAGCGCCCCTTTTCCGCCGCAGGCTGGACTCTGCCCGCCGATAGGGGCATGCAGAAGCATCGCTATTCCCGCCAGACGGAAAAGAGGAGTTTCAAACCCATGAGCCAGGCCCAAACACGCGCGCCAACCGCGCAGGATCTCGACGCCCGCATGAACAATCTCGCCATGTCCGAGGCCGCCCAGCCTCTGTTCGACGCGGTCAAGAAACACATCGCCGACAACGTCGCGCCGATCGAAGAGGAATTCCACCGCCTCGGTGAAGGCCGCAAGGATCGCTGGAGCTGGGCGCCGGGTCAGCTCGAACTGTTGGAGAAGGCCAAGAACAAAGCCAAGGCCTCGGGCCTTTGGAACTTCTTCCTGCCGCACGCCGAGATCGGCCGCGGCCTGACGAACCTCGACTACGCCTACATCGCCGTCGAACTCGGCAAGCATCCGCTGGCCTCGGAGTCGCTGAACTGCTCGGCCCCCGACACCGGCAACATGGAAGTGATCGAGCGCGTCGGCACCCCGGCGCAAAAGGAACGCTGGCTGAAGCCGCTGCTCAACGGCGAAATCCGCTCGTGCTATGCGATGACCGAACCCCACGTCGCCTCGTCGGACGCAAAAAACATCGCAACACGCGCCGAGCTCGTCGGCGACGAATGGGCCATAAACGGCGAGAAATACTACATCTCCGGCGCCGGCGACCCGCGCTGCAAGATCATGATCTGCATGGTCAGGTCGAGCCCGGACGCAGCCAAACAATTCCAGCACTCGCAAATCCTCATCCCCATGGACACGCCCGGTGTGAAGATCGTCGGCGCCATGCATGTCTTCGGCGAAGATCACGCGCCGCGCGGCCACATGCACATCAAGCTCGACAACGTGCGCGTGCCGAAGGACAACATGCTGCTCGGCGAAGGCCGCGGCTTCGAGATCTCGCAGCTGCGGCTGGGGCCGGGCCGCATCCATCATTGCATGCGCTCGATCGGCCAGGCCGAACGCGCCCTCGACTTGATGGTCAAGCGCGGCCTCTCGCGCGAAGCCTTCGGCAAGCAACTCGTCCACCTCGGCAAGAACCTCGAAACCGTATCGCGCGCCCGCATCGACATCGAAGCGATGCGCCTGATGGTACTGAAAGCAGCGCGCGCCATGGACGTGCTCGGCAACCGCGAAGCCCGCGTCTGGGTCTCGATGGTCAAGGCCATGGTGCCTGAACGCGTCTGCCAGATCATCGACCAGGCGATGCAAATCCACGGTGCCACCGGCGTCTCGCAATGGAGCCCCCTAGCCGAAATGTACGCCCACCAACGCCACCTCCGCTTCGCCGACGGCCCGGACGAAGTGCATCACATGGTGGTAGGCAGAGCGGAGCTGACGCGCCATTGAGGGAGGAAAAGCTCCCCATCGTCTGCAGCCGCTATCGCGGCGCCGCCACTTCCCCCGCAAGCGGGGGCAGACAGAAAGTCGGTTATCTTCCTCCGCGTGCGGGGGAAGTCCCTGCGCCCACCGAAGCCACTTGGCGAAGGTGGGCTGCAGGGGATGGGGGTTTGATAGCTACCGCGGCGCCATGCGGATGCCGCCGTCGAGTCGCAGGCATTGGCCGTTGAAATAGGTGTTGCGCGTCAACTCCAGCACCAGGCTGCCGAACTCTTCCGGCTTGCCCAGACGCTTTGGAAACGGCACCGACGCCGCGAGACTATCCAAAACCTTTTGCGTCGCGCCCAACATCAAAGGCGTCGCAAAAATGCCCGGCATGATCGAATTGACGCGGATGCCAAGGTCCATCAGATCGCGCGCCATCGGCAAAACGAGACCGTTCACCCCGGCCTTGGCTGAGCCGTAAATCACCTGCCCGATCTGCGCATCCTGGGCTGCGACCGAAGCGGTCAGCGTGATGACGCCGCGTTCGCCGTCTTCAAGTGCCTGGGACGCAGCCATCCCCAGCGCCGACAGCGACGCCATCCGGTAGCTCGCGACCAGAATGCCGCCAACGCCGTAGGCGTAATCCTCCGTGGACGTCCTTTTATAGGCGTGCGCCTCCTTGTCGAAGGACAGGGTCTTGCCCCGCCGCGCCGTCATCGCGCAATGGACGAGCACGCGCTCCTGGCCGTGGGCCGCGCGCGCTTTCTCGAAGCCGGCGACCGCGCTTTCTTCGCTCGTGATGTCGACCTTGCAGAACACGCCACCGATTTCCTTGGCGACCGCCTCGCCCCCGTCCACATTGACGTCGAATATCGCCACCCGCGCCCCCGCCGCAGCCAGCGCCTGCGCGCTCGCCTTGCCAAGCCCTGACGCCCCGCCTGTCACAACGGCGGCAGTGGTTTTATCGATCTTCATGGCGGTTCTCCTGCGGAATTACGGTGACAGTGCAGTGCGCAAACGCTTACGGCTTATCCCGCGTGCGTTGGAACGAGGCGAACACCGACGCCGGATCGTATTTCATCTGCGGCGCTTCCTCTTCCGCCTCATGCTTCACCGCGTCGCTCGCGGGCTTCAGTGTCGCGCCCTTGGGGTCGGGCATGTTCTTTGGCCTACGGCCTGCGGCCTTTTCAACCGCCATATCGAGCTCAAGCTGCGAACACAGGCTCAGCGACACCGGATCGACCGGCTTGATGTTGGTGATATTCCAATGCGAGCGCGTGCGAATGGACTGTATTGTCGACTTGGTGGTGCCGACAAGCTTGCCAATTTCGACATCGGTCAACTCAGGATGATTGCGCACGATCCACGCAATCGCATCGGGCCGGTCCTGGCGGCGCGACACCGGCGTATAGCGCGGGCGTCCCTTGGCGGTCGACGCCGGCATTTCAACAGCAGACTTCGTCATCACCAGACGCTTGCGCCCATCTTTCTCTGCCGCCGTGATTTCTTCGCGCGTCAGCTGGCCCATCATCACCGGGTCAAGCGGCACGATTTTTTCTGGATGCATGTCGTCGGCCATCGCTTTGATTTCAAGCGCATGCAGGCCGCAAAATTCTGCGATCTGGTCAAAGGTCAGCGTCGTCTGATTGATCAGCCACATAGCGGTCGCCTTGGGCATCAAGGGCTTATTCATTGAGTCAATACCTCTCCGTTCGGCGCCAGCGTTATGACCGCTAGGCCAGGAAATTCACCTTGGGTTTAAGGGAGTTTCGAGGCCGCTATATAGTCGGTTGCCGCGCCTGAGGAAAGACCAGAATGGCGCCAGATCACGGTGTCAGCAGAATTTTCCCGATATGGCTCGATCCCGCCATTTTAGCCTGCGCCTCAGCCGCCGCAGCCAAGGGAAACACGCTGTCGACAATGGGCTTCACCCGGCCTGCCTCAATCAGCGGCCAAACTTCACGCTCGACCGCGCGCGCGATCTCGAATTTCTCGCCATGCGTCCGCGCCCGCAACGTGGACCCGGTAATTGTCAGCCGTTTGAGCATGATCATGAGCAAGTTGAGCGTCGCCTCCGCCCCCTGCTGGAACGCAATGTTGACCAGCCGCCCTTCGAGTTTCAGCAACCCGATATTCTTCTTGATATAGTCGCCGCCAACCATGTCCAGAATAACATCGACCCCCGCGCCACCCGTCTCGGCCCGCACCACCTCGACAAAGTCCTCATCGCGATAGTTGATGGCCCGCGTAGCACCCAAATTCATGCAGGCAGCACACTTGTCCGCCGACCCCGCCGTCGTGAACACGCGATGGCCCCGCGCCGCAAAGAGCTGAATGGCAGCCGTTCCAATTCCGCTCGACCCGCCATGCACCAGCAACGTCTCGCTTGGCCTCAATCGCGCCCGGTCAACCACATTCGTCCACACCGTAAAATGCGCCTCCGGCAACGCCGCCGCATCAACCAGCGAAACCCCGCGCGGCACCGGCAAGGCACTGCCTTCATGCGCGATGCAATACTCGGCATAGCCACCACCCACGACCAAGGCGCAAACCGCGTCACCGATGCGATACCGCTTCACACCCGCACCAACGGCGACGACAGTGCCGGAAACCTCCAGCCCCAAAGTCTGTGACGCCCCGGCCGGCGGCGGATAAAGCCCCATCACCTGCATCAGGTCGCCGCGATTGAGCCCCGCCGCCGCGACCTTGATCAAAATTTCCTCCGCACCGGGCAGGGGCACGTCGATTTCCTGGATCACAGGAATTTTCTTGCCCTCAATTTCTCCAGCAACGGCAGCTTTCATGCGGGCGGGCAGGGTGGTCATGCAAAGCCTCTATCAGTTAGGATGGACATTCCTACAGCACGACAGGGGATTTGGCACCATGGCCTGGGACGATCTGGAACCAAAAACGAAAAAGCCACCGCCTGTGGACCTCAGTCTGATGTCGATCGAAGACCTGAACCTGCGCATCGCCGAACACGAAACCGAAATCGCCCGCATGTGCGAAACCATCAAAGCCAAAGAATCCCAACGCAACTCTGCGGATGCGCTGTTTAGAAAGATTTGAGTTCGCCAATGCACCCACGGATCTTCGCGCTTGGTTTGTTGTGCGTCCTCTTCATCAGCGCGTATTTCTTCGCCAGTTCAGGACTCGCGACCGAGCAGGCCTGCGATTGGGATCGGGTCAACCAGCAACCGTTCTTGGTCCGCGCGCTATTGTGGTGGGACAGAGCCGCCGCAAGATTGACCTATCTCGGTAATGACGCCGGTCGCGGCAAATACTTGTACGACGCGGGCTATACATTGGGATGCAAAGACGAGCAAACGACCCCTTACTTCGAGGATGCCGTCGTCGCCTTTGACAGGTCGGTCGGAAAGCTCGACGCGAGCTACATTGATGCACTGACCGCTCTTGCCACTCGTTA
>JAWXBO010000217.1:0-7243 GCA_034440175.1 Alphaproteobacteria bacterium | reverse complement strand
CCTCACAAGCGAAGACCGGCGGGCAATTGCGCTCTATCTGAAGTCGCTAAATCAACACTAACGAACTTGTTGACAGCCGGTCATGCCGCAATTGCGGCAGCGGTGTGTGCGACTAAAATGGTGATCCGGCTTTGATAGGAATATTTGGCTGATATGGCGCGCGTCATTGTAATTCTGGCACTCATGTTTTTGATCTCCACGTTGATATTTGCGGTCACGCGAAATCACTCCGCGAAATCGGATGCAGAGGCACGTACGACGGTTCCGCTGGGTGATTTGCCAGCAGACATGAAGGACACGGTTGTCACCTCGATCCTGAATGGCGACGAGCCGGCTGAAGCTTCGAGCACGCAGGAGGTCCTGAGCGGCGCCGTCGGTGGGGCAGCGCCGTCATTTGAAACAGCGGGCATGGATTACAAGGGGCGTGCGTCGTTTACCGGAACCGCAACGCCTGGCGATGATGTGGTGATCGCCCGTGATGGTAAGGCGCTTGGAAATGCCGTTGCGGACGGCAGAGGCAATTGGTCGATTGAACTCAAAATTCCTCCGGTGCACCAGGAATTCGATCTCAACATTTCCGCCAAGGGTAAAACGGGGAAAATTGTTGCGGGGCCAAAGCGCGCCCTGGTCAGTCCTGCCACCAGCAGTAGCGGATTGGCTCGCATCACATTGTTGGCGGTTGCGAACAATGCGCCGGCACCTGATCAGACAAAGAGCGGCGACCCCGTGATCGGGCTTATCGTCGGAAACGTGTCATCCGGACCCGATGGGCATGCCGTGTTCACCGGCAGAGCAGATCCCGGCGCAACGATCAAGGCTGCGCTCAACAATGCACGCGCAGGTGAAACGATTGTTGACGCGCGTGGCCAGTGGTCGATGGATGTTCAAAACGCCACCGGCAAAGATTCATCGAAAGTCACGCTCAAGCTGATAAGTGCTGCGGGCGTTGCCCTCGATGAAGCGCACGTGCCCTTTAAGCTGCCGGCAGCGAAACTTGCGGCGGATGACTCCCAACAGGCGAGCGGCGCGGTGATTACCATTCGCGGCGGTGATAGTCTGTGGCGGATCGCAAAGCGCCATTACGGCAGCGGCACGAAGTGGCGGGCAATCTATGCCGCCAACAAAGGCAAGATCAGCGACCCCGACATGATTTATGCGGGTCATAATTTGGTGCTTCCGGGATAGGGTTAGGCAGACAGTTTTTCTGGAACTTGCATTGTGTATGGCGTAAGGGATCGCCATGGCACCTTCTCCAGGACGATCAACAGTGAGTGCGGGCGATGCTCAAAAGGGCATGAGCCGCTTCGGCCCCATCAAGGCAATTGTTCCGTATCTTTGGCCGGATGGCCGCACTGATCTGAAAGTGCGCATCGTTATCGCGATGGTGGCGTTGGTGTTGGCAAAGGTCGCCACGCTTTCTTTTCCATTGTTCTACGGCGCGGCGGTCGATGCGCTGGGCGGCAGCGGCGAGGCCGTGCAGGCTGTTGGCGTGGCAATTGCCTTTATCGTTGCCTATGGCGTCGCGCGTATCTTGATGCAGGGCTTTGCGCAGCTGCGCGATGCGATTGCCGCCAAAGCCGTGTACAACGCGGTGCGTACCGTTGCCGGGCGGACGTTCCGGCACATCCACGCCTTGTCGTTGCGCTTCCACCTTGAGCGCAAGACCGGGGGGCTGACGCGGGTGATTGAGCGCGGCACCAAGGGCATCGACGTTCTGCTCTTTTATGTTTTGTTTTCAATTGCGCCGACCATTCTCGAACTGGTGCTCGTTTGCGGCTATCTGCTATGGGTCTATCACTGGGGCTATGTGGCGATTACCATCGTCACCGTAGTTGTGTATGGCGTGTTCACAATACGCGTGACGTCGTGGCGGACGGAAATTCGCCGTCAGATGAACGACAGCGACACCGAGGCCAATACCAAGGCCGTTGACAGTTTGCTGAACTATGAAACGGTGAAGTACTTCAACAACGAAGGCCACGAGGCCAATCGCTATGACAGTGCGATGGTGCGTTATGCGGATGCGTCGGAAAAGTCGCAGATGTCATTGTCGGTGCTGAATGCCGGGCAAGCAGCGATTATTACAGTCGGTTTGGTCGCTGTGATGTGTCTGGCGGCGTATCACATTTCGCTGAGCATGATGACGTTGGGCGATCTTGTTGTCGTCAATGGATTTCTCACACAGTTGTACGTGCCGCTGAATTTGTTGGGTACGGTTTACCGCGAGATCAATCAGGCGCTCATCGACATGGAGAAGATGTTCGACGTGTTGAATGTGCCGCCGGAAGTGAAGGACAAGCCCGGCGCGCCGGATGTAAAAATCTCAGGCGGTGAGATCCGCTTCGAAGATGTGGTGTTTGCCTATGAGCCTGAGCGCACGATCCTGAAGGGCGTGAGCTTTACAGTGCCTGCCGGAAAGACCGTTGCGGTCGTTGGGCCATCGGGGGCGGGCAAGTCGACGATATCGCGTATTTTGTACCGGTTCTATGAAATCAAGTCGGGGCGGGTCATGATCGACGGACAAGACATTCGCGACGTGGCACAGGATTCCGTGCGCGCGGCGATTGGGATCGTGCCCCAGGACACTGTGCTGTTCAACGACACGATCCGCTACAACATCAAGTATGGCCGCATCGGCGCCAGCGATGAAGACATCGAGCAGGCGGCGCGGCTGGCGCAGATTGAACCCTTCATCCGCCAGTTGCCGGATGGGTTTCAGTCGATGGTCGGCGAGCGGGGGTTAAAGCTTTCCGGTGGCGAGAAGCAGCGCGTTGCGATCGCGCGGACGATTCTGAAGAACCCGCCCATTTTACTTTTGGACGAGGCGACGTCGGCGCTCGATACGCATACGGAGCGCGAGATTCAGTCGGCTCTGAAAGAAGTGTCGCGCAATCGCACGACGCTGGTGATCGCGCACCGGCTTTCGACGGTGGTCGACGCCGATGAGATTTTGGTGCTGGATCAGGGCCGCATCATCGAGCGCGGCAAGCACGGCGAGTTGCTGGCCAAAAATGGGGCTTACGCTGCAATGTGGAACCGGCAACGCGAAGCGGCAGCGGCGCGCGAGAAGCTGGCGGAAGTCGAAGCCGACCCTGCCGTCAATCCCGAGATCGCCCGGGCGCAACCTGCGGCGGTGGTGGCGGCGGGGGAATGAAGGGGCTTCTTTGACTGCTTGTGAAGGTATTCGGCTAGAAATTCGTGCTTTCGCCGACTTTCGCCAACTTTTGCCGAAGTGGCTGTCCTGCTTTTGCCTAAAAAGGGGCAGAAACGCGCCATTGAACAGTAGGACGGTAGGACACAGAACAGTGTCTCAGAACAGTGTCTTATTGTGTCCTGTTCGCCGGGAAACCCGCAGGCCCCCGCCCGTTTTCGACCTCGCAGAATAGGACGCCGCCCGCCGTCCGCTCGAACACTGTCCTATGTGTCCCCGCCCGCCAAATTCAAGACGCAATTCCGGGCACTCACTCGCGATTACTTCCCGCGCAAGCTCACGAGAGGGCCCGAATTTACCCTCAAATCGATTCACACTTTTCAAGTCGCAACGCCTTGAGGCTAAACCCGCAGGCGAAATTGACGCTATAAAATCAGCAATTAGTTGTTATAGAACATATAGTGAACTTTAGCGCGGTGTCAAGACCGCCTGGCCGGACACGGTCAAAAGTCATCGGACCCCGCAATTCGAGTGTCCCTTAGGGACACGGAAACATTCTGCACACCCATCGCCGTGAACGGCCTCACCCCGTCATCTTGCAGCAAACGTACCCCCGACGCGACACTCTTGCGCCACTTCCCCAATCCCGGAAACCATTCTCATCCTGATTGTCGTGCTGCAGATTGGCCTTCATTCCCGCGCCGGATCTTATGCAGCGCCCGGTCCTCGACAAAACAGCGCCCGAGCAGATAGCAGTGAAATCGAAGTTACGCCTCGACGCTAACATGGAGTGAGAGTGTTGCGGCGCACAACTCAAGTGAATGCATTCTGACTCGCATTAAAAAAGTTTCCCTAATCATCAGTATCGACAAGCAGATCACAATGTCGCCACATTTCATCGCGAATGTGGGAAGTCTGAGTTGAGAGCAAACATGAAAAAGAGTTTTGACGGAAAGTTCGCATTAGCGGCGATCGCTGCACTGCTGGGTTCGAGTGTAGCGGCCGCTGGCCCAATGCCTTTGCCAGGTCAAGTCGTGGCGGGTCAAGTTTTGCAGGTGTACGACGGAGATGGGCTTTGGTTTGACGACGGAGACGGCAATCCTAAAACCTTATTGCAGGTTCGGCTCTTCGGAATAAATGCTCAAGAATACAACTCCCCAAAAGGGGTCGAGGCCAAGCAATTTTTGCGCGCACGGATGTTGGGTCAGAATGCTCGTTGCAATATCGTTGCGATCGATAAAGCTCACAAGCGACCAGTTGGTATTTGCTTCAATGCTGCGGGGGGCGACGTATCATGCATGTTAGTGTGGTATGGTCACGCAGTTGCAACTGATCAGAAATATTACCCATGCGATCGCTCCAGATTGCCGCCGCCCGGTCCGCCACCGTTCTAGGGTCTATATTCACATCGGCCATTGAAAAGTAACAGTCTTCGCGATTCACCGTTGTCCGAAGTGAATCATGCGACCCGCTTGCGTAGGTCAGACTTTAACACCAGGTGATCGATAGCTGGAAAGTAACGGAAAATGTCACAACGCAGGACAAAGCGGTGACGGTCGCGGTATTTTTCAAACGCCCGCACGGCAGCATGCGTACCCTTACCAGTTTGGTTGGCGAAGCTGTTGGCGATGAACCCTCGCTCAAAAATTGGGGCCACTATTTCATGGACGGCATGATGGACTACGCGGTCACGAAATGGTGCTGCGGAAACCAGCCTTGGTTTTGGCGCATGTATTTGGATTTCCAGATACCGTCCTGGACAATAGCTGGTACCCAAGAGTTCGCGCTCCAGTCGCAGTAATTCACGCTCAAGACCGGCTCGAAATGCAGTTGCTCCGGGCTTGCGCCGTTTGCCCAACATCGCTTTTCGCGCAGCGCTGCGCAGCGCCTGAAACGACGCTATTTGAGGAAAGAGGTCATCATGTCTTCGCGGCACGATCTGCCTTTATCCACCCGCCGACCAAACGCCCCGAGTCGTCGATCAGCCGAGAGGCATGTTCATAGCGACGATGATCCAGCACCTGCAAATCGTTGGCAAGCCGAATAAGAAAACGCAGTCGTTCCAATCCCAAGTTTGCGGAGGATAAATTGTGCATGCGGTCTCTTGCAAAAGTCGCCGTGATCAAGTTCTCAAGAACTTCAAGTGCCGCAACCTGCGTCTTGTCGCCAAGGGTAAACTTGAATCCCCGCGGGTGCTTTTCAATGGCTTGTGTCAGCCAAAGTACGAGTTGATAGGCGGCTTCCAAGGATGGCCCGCCTCGTCTTGTTGCGCCACTTTCCTGCCGTGCTTCGCCTTTCATTCCTCTGTCATCTGGGTTCTTGTCTTTCGACATTTGACTGCTCCACCGTAAAAAAAACCAGCGGCTTCGCCGCTGTATCAAGATGTAAAGAGTTCAGGATGCAGGAATTAATCGGTTCTCACCACGCGGAAACCTACATTGTCGCCCCGGTCTGTTGCAGTGATCCTGCCGCGGCTCGCCGAGCGGACGAGCCTCGGATAGTAGATCCAGGCGCCGCCGCGAAAGACGCGGAGATTTCGGTCCCCTGCTTGCCAAATAGAGCCATCCTCAGGTGCGCCAATGTAGTTTACATTCCACCAGTCTCCGGTCCACTCGGCAACATTTCCAAGCATGTCGTAAAAGCCAAAGGCATTTGGCTTGAACCTTCCAACCGGCGCGGTGTAAGCGAAGCCGTCCGAGCAGCTAAAGGAAGCAAATTTCCGAGGTCTCGGTATTTTCAAAGTCGCGAAAAACTGATTATCCGCGACGTTTTCAAACTCGCATGCCGTCGCATCATCCCAACCCCAATATCGGCCCGTGGCCGTGCCTGCTCTGGCAACATATTCCCATTCGGCTTCACTGGGCAGCCGATATTTGTGCTTGGTAATGCGGCTCAACCACCGAACATACTCGGTAGCATCCCAGTGCGTGACGCATACAACCGGATGATCGGGAGCTTGTGGAAAGCCAGGATCACGCCATGTTCTGACGCCACCCATTTTGACGGTATTTTCTTCGATGGCGTAGCAAAAGCCTTCGGCGGGATGGCGTGACTGTTGCACAAATTCGGAGAACTGTTCTCTAGTAACTTCTGTGGCTGACATGGAAAACGACCGAAGGCGAACTTCATGCCGAGGATTTTCGCGATCCAACCATTCCTTTGGCGCGCCCAATTTTGTAGCCCAAGCGGTTTCTTCGTTCGTAGTGCCCATGTTGAATGTCCCACTGGGTACGCTCAACATGCGTGGGCAGTAGGGACAGTCTTGGAAGGTACCGTCCGGATTTTGGATCTTACGGTACTCTGTCATTTGCACTGGAATGTCGGGGAACACGGTGATTAAAATAAACGTAATAAACATTGGCGAAAGGATGCTTATAGCCATACTCGTCCCCGGATCTGACCTCCTTTGCTGCAGCCAATCACCGCGTATCGATTCTCTGGTCGGCAGTCCCCAAATCAAAAGATAAAGTGCAAATACGATGATTATGACCATGAGCAACGCGAGCGGAAAGCTTTGGGTCCAACCCGATGCGATTGAAATATTTTCGGGAGCAATTATCGCAAGGGCCGCAAACATTGTAGCGCGCAAAAAGTTTGTCACGCGGTCCGCGCCGATATTGTTCGCGAACAGGAAAAAGAACAATCCTGAAATCGGCCAAAGTGCTACGGCCGGCGCCGCCAAAGGCTTGGTGCCTGCCAATGCCCCAAACACCAGGGCAAACACAAACGCTATGCCAATCGCCATACCTATGCGGAGCAGTGCATTGCGCTCAATGAGCGAACCTGTCGTCGCCTTGCTGTAAGAGTAGAAAAAAATCCACTGCAGAAAGAAGGCGTGTCGCCAGTGCGGCTGCAGGTGCAAGTCGATATTGATCGTTTCTTTGAGCCACTTGAAGAACTCTTTAATCCAGGGATCAAGCCAACCGATTACCCTTTGTAGAAAGATGTCATATTCAATGGTTAGTTGGGTGAGAAAGTCGTTGAGTGACCCACCTAGTGGATCGAATCTAACACTTGGTGCCCGCGTCTGACAGCGACAATGATTCGGTCGGGGTCGGCGGTCCACACGAAGGGTTTGGGATTGTTGTTGGT
>JAWXBO010000216.1:0-3021 GCA_034440175.1 Alphaproteobacteria bacterium | reverse complement strand
TAACTCCGTATGAGGAGCTTCGACACAATGAAAACGCGGGCCTGCATCCAATGGTTCCGGTATCAGGCGGGTTACTCATGTTTAATGTGAGTTGAGCGTGCACTGGCGCCGCTTTGCTCGAACTGCCGTGATCGTGTGGCGTTTTGTTGGTGCACAAAGTCAACCAAGGAGGACACCACGTGCGACAGGAACACGAACAGAAAAAGGGCGGAAGTCATAACGGGCGCAAGCCGGAAACCCGCGATGATTTTGGTCAGGGCATGCAGCGCCAACATCAGGGCGGAAATAAAAAAGCGAAGTCCAACAAGGGCAATGAGGCGGTGCCTCAACAATCGCAAGACGCCGCCAATCCAGACGGCGATATTGCGAAAAACGACAAGAAATCGATGCACTGAAGTATAGCAAAGGATCAAGGCATACGGCCATGTGTTGGCCGTATGCCTCCCGCGCGTTGCGCTGTGAGAAAGCCCCCCATCGTCTGCAGCAGCAAGTGCTGCGCAGCCACTTCCCCCGCAAGCGGGGGCAGACAGAAAATCTAGTGTCTTCCTCCGCTTGCGGGGGAAGTGGCTGCGCCGCGTTAGCGGCTGCAGGCGATGGGAGGCTTGCTCAGCTGCGGGCGAGCAGCACTGATCCTATCAACAAAATTGTCAGCGTAACTGCTTCGACGACCATGGGCTCAACCAATGCCGGTTCGAAGCCGGACAGAGCCATCGAGGCGGCACGCGCTGTGAGTGCGAGGCTGGTGAAGACGATGGGTGGCAGCAGGAACCAGCGATCGCCGCGCAAGGCGGCGGCGAGCATGAAAAATCCTGCACCGGCGAACAGGCTGCCCATGTCTGCCCGGATCGTAGCAACGCCGAGATTGTCGATGGGCGAGACACCAAGCTGAGCCGCCACTTTGACCGGATCCAGGTAGATGCTTGCGGCAACGAGTACTGCAAGCGCGCCCTGGAGGGCAAGGACGGCGCGGGTAATAGTTCTGAACATGTGAGCTTCCCGGATTGTCAGGTGAGTGGATTTCGTGACAACACCCGGACTATCATGTTTTTGAGCCCCCGCGGAAGGAAAGTGTGCCTTGCCCAGTCCGTACAGAATATTCGGTGCCGAGATGTCCCCTTATTCGGTGAAGGTGCGTTCCTATGCGCGCTACAAGGGCTTGGCGCATGACTGGGTCAACCGCGGGGGAGAAAATGCGGCGGAGTATGCAAAGTACGCGAAGGTTCCGATCATTCCGCTGGTGGTGACGCCAGAGGGTGAGGGCCTTCAGGACTCAACACCCATCATTGAGCGGCTGGAGGTTTTGCATCCCGCACCTGCCATTCACCCGGCCGATCCGGCGCTGGCGTTTCTTTCTGCGCTGCTGGAGGAGGTGGGCGACGAATGGGGCAACAAGTGGATGTTCCATTATCGCTGGCGGCGTGAGGTTGACCGGGATGCGTCGGCCGGGCGCATTGCGCTGTCGATGAACCCGTCGATGAACGAGACGGCGCAGACGGCGCTTGCCGAACAGATCAGAGCGCGGATGGTGGGGCGCGTGTGGTTTGTCGGTTCAAGCGAAACGACGGCGCAGTTCATCGAGGACAGTTTTAACGAAGCGCTGGCTCAGCTCGATGCCCATTTGGCTGCCCGGCCGTTTCTGTTCGGCGCGCGGCCGTCATTCGCCGATTTCGTATTATGGGGACAGATCTACAGTATGTGGACCGACCCCACACCCTGCGCCATCATTGAGGCGCGCGGGCAGCACGTGCTGGCGTGGATTCAGCGCATGCTGTGGCCCCACGTCTCATGGGGCCTTCGAGGCGTGGCAAACGCTCGAGCCAACTTTGATGCCGATCGTCAAGGATTGGGCGGGCGGCGTGTTCATGCCGTGGACGCTGGCCAATAGCCGGGCACTCGCGCAGCCTGATGAGGAGTTCGAAGTGCAACTGCGCGGCTTTGCATGGCGCCAGAAGCCGCAAAAGTATCACGCGAAATCTCTGGAGGCGTTGCGCGCGAAGTATATTGCTGTCAAAGATCGAAGCGCACTGGATGCGATACTGGACACGGCGTCGGTCAGGAAGGGGCTCGTCGCTTGAACGTGATCTTCGAACACTTGGAACAGGCGACGGACGAAGCGCGCGTTCTGCTTGATGAGTTGGATGCCGAGCTGGATGTTGCGCACTCGGCTGAATGCAGTCATGCCCTGAATATCAACGAGGTGTTCCAACCCCGTATCCGGTTTTTCATCGTCAGGTTGGATGGACATGTAGTGGGGTGTGGTGCGGTGGCTCGCGATGACGGTTTTGCCGAGCTCAAGCGTATGTTTATCCGGCCAGCATTTCGCGGCCGCGGTCTGGTGCAGTTGCTGCTTGCGCGCCTGGAAACCGAAGCGCGCGCGCAAGGATTTCGCCTGTTGCGGCTGGAAACCGGTGACCGGCTGAAAGCGGCATTGCTTGCTTATGAGCGCGCCGGATTCGCGCGTTGTCCGGCCTTCGGGGAATACACAGCCAAGCCGGCGCATACGATTTCTCAGAGTGTGTTCTTTGAAAAGTCGATCAATTGAGCGTAATATCCTTGACCGTCACGACTCGGAACAAGGTGAACTCAATGACAGCGGCCAGATTTGGAATCATGCTTGCCATGCTTTGCCTGGTTGGTATCGCATCGCCTGGGGCGCACGCTGGCGAGAAGTGGCTCAAAATCATGCCGGCCGATCCCTACAGCAAAGAGGGCGTATTTCACCTGTTCGATGTCGATAGTGCGTTCGAAGACAGCGCCACCGGTTTTGTCGCGGCGCGGATGATTTATGTAAAACCGGAAGATGCGGTGAAGGGGCCGGCTGCCGGATGGCTGGTGTGGGCGTTCGATTGCAAGGCGAATGTTGTTTACTACGTGTCAGGCCAAGAGGCCAGCGGCACCAAGACCGTCGAGGGATGGCGAAGCAAGCCAACTTCATTGAAGAAGCCGCAGATGGGGGGCGTCACCAACATGTTCGGAAAGAAGCTGTGCGCGCTGAAGGGTTCGTGGCCGAAGGGAGAGTTG
>JAWXBO010000215.1:0-27608 GCA_034440175.1 Alphaproteobacteria bacterium | reverse complement strand
GGCCAGCATCGGCTCGCCGGTGAGGTCGCCGATAGCCCAGACGTCGTGCATCGAGGTGCGGCACTGATCGTCGATTTTGATGAAGCGTCCGGCCATGTCGACGGCCATGTTTTCGAGGCCCCAGCCTTCGGTGTTCGGTTTGCGGCCGACGGTGACGAGGATTTTGTCGGCGGGAAAGTTCAGCGATTTGCCGTCCGCGGTTTCGATAACGAGCGCCGTTCCGATTTTGCCCGTCTCGGCGCTCTTGGCTTTGGCTCCGAGATGCAAGGTCACGCCGTTTTTGTCCAACCAGCGTTTTACAGGGGCCACGAGATCGGCGTCGTAGAGCGGCAAGATCTGTTTTTCGGCTTCGACGATGGTGACTTTGGAGCCGAGTTTGGCGAACGCTATTCCCAGTTCGAGACCGATATAGCCCGCGCCGACCACGGCTAGTCTTTCGGGAAGCGTGTCGAGCGAGAGTGCCTCAGACGAGGAAATTACGGGGCCACCAAAGGGCAGGAAGGGTAGTTCGACGGGGAGTGAGCCGTTGGCGAGGATGACGTGTTCGGCAGTGATGGTGGTCTCGCCAACGGTGCAGGTCTTGCCGTCGGTGAAAGTGGCCCAGCCTTCGACGACGCGCACCTTGGCGCGTTTGAGCAGGCTTGCGACGCCCGTGTTGAGACGGGTTACGATGCCCTCTTTCCATTTGACGGTTTCGGCGAAGTCGAGTTTCGGCGGGCTCGCGAGTTTGATGCCGTGCATCGTTTTCGAGGCGGCGTGGCGCATGGATTCGAATTCGCCGGCGGCGTGGATGATGGCCTTTGAAGGTATGCAGCCGCGGATCAGGCAGGTGCCGCCCAACTTGCCGCCTTCAACCAGGACGGTGTCGAGGCCGAGTTGGCCTGCGCGAATGGCGGCAACGTAGCCGCCGGGTCCGCCGCCGATGACGAGGACTTTGCTTTTGATTGTTTCGGTCATGCTTTTTTCCTGGGAGCGCGGGCGTCCCGCCCGCTCTATTTCGTTCTGGCAACCGGGATTCAGGAAGGGCGGGCGGGACGCCCGCGCTCCCAGGATTACATAAACATCAGCGCGGGGTGTTCCAGCAGCGCTTTGACGCGCTGGATGAACTGGGCGGCGTCGTAGCCGTCAACGACGCGGTGGTCGAAGGATGAGGACAGGTTCATCATCTTGCGCACCGTGATCATGCCGTCGCGCACGACGGGGCGGTCGATGATGGCGTTGGGGCCGATGATGGCGACTTCGGGATGATTGATGACCGGCGTTGTGACGACGCCACCGATGGGACCCAGGCTGGTGATGGTGATTGTCGAACCTGTGAGTTCATCGCGTGTTGCCTTGCCGTCGCGGGTGAGGGCGGCGAGGCGCGCGATTTCGTTGGCTGCTTGCCAGAGGTCGAGCGCTTCGGCGTGTTTGACGACGGGGACGATCAGGCCATGCTGGGTCTGGGTGGCGATGCCGATGTGGACAGGTGCAAAGCGCGTGACGATTCCTGCTTCATCATCGAAGCGGGCGTTGACTTGCGGGAACTCCGGCAGGATGCGGACGAGCGCGCGCATTATGAAGGGCAGCAGAGTCAGTTTGGGCTGATCGGGTGGGCGGCTCTTGTTCATTTGAACGCGCAGCGCCTCGAGTTCAGTCATGTCGATTTCTTCAACATAAGCGAAATGGGGGATGCGGCGTTTGGATTCCTGCATCTTTTCGGCGATTTTGCGGCGCAGGCCGATGAGTTTGATCTGCTCCTCGCCTTCGCGCCTGGCGAGCGCTGATGATGTTGGCGCTGAGGGTCCGCCACGGGCAACATAATTGTCGAGGTCGGCATGGGTAATGCGGCCGGCCGACCCTGAGCCTTGCACGAACTGAAGTTCGATGCCCAGTTCGTGGGCGCGTTGGCGCACGGCAGGCGAGGCAAGCGGCTTGCCGCCGAAGGTGCGCAGCGTCTCGGGGACTGCTTGCACCGGCTCGGGTGCGGGCTTTGGCGTTACGGGCGGTTTGGCTGCTTCGAGTTTTGGTGGCGGGGGAGGGGCCTTGACGACGGCGCCGTTGGTTTTTACCGCGATTTGATTGCCTGCGCCTTCAACTTCCAGTTCCACCAGCGGGGCACCGACAGGGGCCATTGAACCAGGCTCGCCGTGAAGCGATACGATCTTTCCGGCCACCGGAGATGTCATTTCTACGGTGGCCTTGTCGGTCATGACGTCGACGAGGTGTTGGTCCTCGTGGATGCTATCGCCGACGCGCACGTGCCAAGCGACGATCTCGGCCTCAGCCGTGCCTTCGCCAACATCGGGAAGTTTGAAGACAAAGCGGCCCATTCAGCTCTCCATTGTGCGTCGCATGGCGTCGATGATCCGTTTCGGTCCGGGAAAATACTGCCATTCGAAGGCGTGAGGATAGGGTGTGTCCCAGCCCGCGACACGCAGGATCGGCGCTTCGAGGTGATAGAAGCAGTTTTCCTGGACCAGGGCGGACAGTTCGGCGCCGTAACCGCTGGTGCGGGTGGCTTCGTGGACGATGACGCAGCGGCCGGTTTTTTCAATGGATTGGGTGATGGTGTCGATGTCGAGCGGCATCAGTGTGCGCAGGTCGATGACTTCGGCGTCGATGTCGGTCTCGGCGACAGCCGCCAGCGCGACATGGACCATGGTGCCATAGGCGAGGACGGTGACGTGTTCGCCAGCGCGCTTGATCGCGGCCTTGCCGAGCGGCACCGTGTAGTGGCCAGCTGGCACGTCATTGTCGGCGAATTTTTCCCAAGGCGTCACGGGCTGGTCGTGATGGCCGCTGAAGGGGCCGTTGTAGATGCGCTTGGGTTCGAAGAACATGACGGGATCGTCGTCTTCGATGGCCGAGATCAGCAAGCCCTTCGCGTCGTATGGATTCGAGGGAATGACGGTCTTGAGGCCTGCGACGTGCGTGAACAACGCCTCCGGGCTTTGGCTGTGGGTTTGGCCGCCGCGGATGCCGCCGCCATAGGGCGTGCGCAAGGTCAGGGGCGCGAAGAAGTCGCCGGCCGAGCGATAACGCAGGCGGGCTGCTTCGGAGACGAGCTGGTCGTAGGCGGGATAGATATAATCGGCGAACTGGATTTCGATGACGGGCCGCAGGCCATAGGCGCCCATGCCGATGGCGGTGGCGACGATGCCGCTTTCGCCGATAGGCGTGTCGAAGCAGCGGTGCAGCCCGTGTTTCTTTTGCAGCCCTTCGGTGGCGCGGAAGACGCCGCCGAAGAAGCCGACGTCTTCGCCGTAGATCAGCACGTTGGGATCGCGCGTCAGCATCACGTCCATGGCGGAGTTCAGTGCCTGGATCATGTTCATCTTTGGCATTGCGCTTAGACTCCCATCTCTTGACGCTGACGGCGGATGTGCCAGGGCATTTCCTTGTAGACGTCTTCAAACATCGTCTTGATGCTGGGCATTTTGTCGCCGCCGAGCGTGCCGTGGCTTTCGGCTTCTTTTTGGGCGGTGCGGACTTCTTCGGCGATTTCTTTTTCGAGGGCGGCGTGTTGGTCCTCGGACCATTTGCCGAGGGCGATGAGGTGTTTCTTCAAACGTTCGATCGGATCGCCGAGCGGCCAGGCTTTCGCTTCGTTGGCGGGGCGATAGAGGTTGGGGTCGTCGGACGTCGAGTGGCCCTCGGCGCGGTAGGTGTAATGCTCGATCAAGGTGGGCCCAAGATTCGAACGGGCGCGATCGGCGGCCCATTTCGTCACTGCGTAAACCGCCAGGAAATCGTTGCCATCGACGCGCAGGCCCGGCATGCCATAGCCGACGCCGCGGGCCGCGAACGTCGCGTCGTCGCCGCCGGCCATGCCCTGGAAGCTCGAGATAGCCCACTGGTTGTTGACGACGTTCAAGATCACCGGCGCGCGATAGACGGCGGCGAAGGTGAGCGCGTGGTGGAAGTCGCCTTCGGCGGTGGAGCCGTCGCCGATCCAGGTCGAGGCGATGCGGTCGTCGCCTTTATAGGCCGAGGCCATGGCCCAGCCGACGGCCTGGCTGAACTGGGTGCCGAGATTGCCCGAGATCGAGAAAAAGCCGAAGGCGCGGCTTGAGTACATGATCGGCAGTTGGCGGCCTTTGAGCGGGTCGCGCTCGTTCGAATAGACTTGGCACATCATGTCGACGAGCGGATAGCCGCGGGCGATCAGCAGACCTTGCTGGCGGTATGACGGGAAGCACATGTCTTCGCGTTCGAGGGCAGCGGCCTGAGCGATCGCCACCGCTTCTTCGCCGGTGCACTTCATATAGAACGAGGTCTTGCCCTGGCGCTGGGCGAGGTACATGCGGTTGTCGTAGTTGCGCGTGACCAGCATGTGGCGCAGGCCACGCAGTAATGTGGCGGAGTCGAGTTTGGGGTCCCAGGGGCCTGAGGCCTTGCCGTCATTGTCGAGGACGCGAATGAGTTTGTAGGCCATGTCGCCAATGTCCTTGGCGGCGGCATTGATGCCGGGGCGCGGCACGGCTCCGGGACTGGAGACATCGACGCTTGAGAAATCCGGCAAGTCGCCGGGGCGTTGTCTTGGTTCAGGGATGCGCAGGTTCAAGGCGACACGGTTTTTTCTGTCGGGTGCAGACTTGGTCATCGCTTGTGCTCGATCATGTGCAGAGGCGCCAGTGGATAGGCGCGGGAAGCTTTAGCGTCAACGCTTAACGGGCGCGGAGGTTCAAAGCAGGTTAGTCATTCGGAAGATTACGTGGTGGAGCGTTGCATGAGTTGGAATCGTTCAAACGCACCCATGCTCTCGCAAGTTTTGATTGCCCGTTGTGCAGCGCACACAAAGCCCGTCACGCGGGGACGCGAAGTGCCAAGGTCAATGCGGCTATGAGTTCGCCGGGATTGCCGGTCCCGAACACATAACGGTCGGGGCGGATGAGGGCTGCTTGCGCGCCCGCGTCGTCGAGCCAATGTTCGAGGCGGCCAGTTTCGTCGGTGAGGTCGTGGCCGAGGACGACACTTTTGACGTGGGCGTGCGTCGCCGTTGCTTGTCTGGTCAACAGCCAGAAGCCGCCGCCCAGGATGTCGTCGAGGCGCCCGCGTCTGCCGTCGTTTGTGCGTGCCGCCGTGGTTTGCGGCAAGAGTTCGCCGGCGCGCGGGCTCGGGTGAAAGAATCCCGCTTTGAAACCGGGCAAGCCGGGCAGTGGGTCGTTGGAAGTTTGGGCTTTTGCAGCGCGGGCTGCGATCATGCCCTGGTCGCGCACGCTGGCTGCTTGCTCGTCTTGTACGCAGACGATGCGACCCATGGCGATGGCGCCTTCGATGATTTGGCGCACTTGCGGTTCGCGTTCTTGTTGGTAGGTGTCGAGCAGAGCGGCGTTGGCATGGCCGCGCAGGATCGCTTCGAGTTTCCAGGCGAGGTTGTCGGCGTCGCGGATGCCGGAGCACATGCCTTGACCCATGAAGGGCGGAATCTGGTGGGCGCTATCGCCCGCAAGCAGGACCGATTTGTCGCGCCAGGTTTTCGCGACGAGGCCGTGGAAGCGGTAGACGGCTTTGCGGACGAGTTCGACCTGGCCGGGCTTGACCCAAGGCTTCAGCAGTTCCGCAATTTTCGCGTCGTCCAGCATCGTGTCCGGCCTCTCGTCCGGTTTCAGCATGAACTCCCAGCGGCGGCGCAGCGGCGACATCGGCATGACGGTTGTCGGGCGCCTGGGGTCGCAGGATTGGACGCCGAAGGGTGGCAGGCCCTCTTCGTGTTTGGCGAGCGTGTCGATGACGAGCCAGGGTTCGTCGAAGCCGTAGTCGAACAGCTCGCCGTCGATCTGGCGGCGCGTCAGGCTGGCGCCGCCGTCGCAGCCGATCAGGAATCTTGCGCGGACTTGTTCGCCTTTGCCGTCTGCCGTGATCGTTGCGGTGATGCCGTCCGCATCGTTGCGGTCGATTGATTTGAGCGAGGTGCCGAGGCGGACTTCGACGGTGCGAAAGTCTTCCACACGTCTGCGTAGCGCTTCTTCCAGCGCCGGTTGGTGGAACATGTAGCTCGGCGCCCAGCCGGACGGCGCCTCGACACCGCGCTGGTCGAAACGCAAGAGGATGTCGCCTGCGGCATTGCGGAATTCGTACTCGTACATCTGGCGTGTCCAGGGGAGGACGGCTTCGGCGATGCCCAGCTTTTGCCAGATGCGCATGATCTCGTGATCGAAGTGCGCGGCGCGGGGGTAGCGATAGACGTCGAGGTCGCGTTCGACGACGAGCGTATTGATGCCGGCCTTGCCGAGCAGGGCGGCCAGCGTTTCGCCGACGGGGCCGTAGCCTGCGATCAGGATTTCGGTTTCGATCATGGTTCGGGTCTGATGGTTGCTTCGATGGCGCCGATCTTGTCGATTTCGATGCGGGTGACGTCGCCCGCTTTCAGGAACTTCGGCGGTTTCATGGCGGCGCCGACACCGCCGGGGGTGCCGGTGAAGATGATGTCGCCGGGTTCGAGCGTCATGGCTTTGCTGATGTGGGCGATCTGGTCGAAGATGTTGAAGACCAGGTTTTTCGTGTTCGAGTCCTGACGCTTCTCGCCGTTGACGAAGGCGCGGATGCCGAGTGTGTGCGGGTCGCCGACCTCATCGGGCGTCATGATCCAGGGGCCGAATGGCGCGTGGGTGTCGAAGCTTTTTCCCAGAATCCATTGCGGGGTTTTGAATTGCCAGTCACGGGCGGTGACGTCGTTGCCGGTGGCGTAACCGAAGATGACCTCGTGCGCTTTGTCCTTTGGCACGTGCTTGCATTTCTTGCCGATGACGACGACGAGTTCGGCTTCGTAGTCGAGCAGGTGCGAGGCCTTCGGCAGCTGCACATCGGCGAACGGCGGATTGATGGAGGTCGGCATCTTCGCGAACCAGACTTGCTCTTCCGGCGTCTTCTGGCCGCTTTCGGCGATATGGTCGGCGTAGTTGAGGCCGATCGCGAGGACCTTTCCCGGGCGTGGAACGGGCGCTTCGAGTTTGACGGCGCTGAGCGGCATGTCGGCTTTGCGCGTTGCGGCGCGTTGGGCTGCGGCATGGGCGGTTGGCCATGCGATCATAAGGCCGATCATGTCGCGCGGCAGATCGGGGTCGGCTTTCTTCAGATCGATGATGCCGTCATCTACGGCGATACCGATGCGCGTGCCTGCGGTGTCGGTGAATGTGACCAGTTTCATGTTCGCTCTCCTCAGCCCATGTTCGGGGGCATTTTCATGCCCCATTGAACGCCCATCAGATCCTGCGGCGTTGCCTCACGGCTGCCCCAGCTTGCGGTCATCAGGTCGCCGTCGGTCCAGTGTTCCAGCACGTGGCCCCACGGGTCGCGCCAATAATCGAAGATTTGGCTGCCCAGGATGTGGCGGCCGACGCCCCATTTGGCTTCGTGGCCCTTCTCCTTCAAGAGGTCGTGGCCGCTCATCAGGTCGTCCATGTCGATGACTTCGAAGGCGGCGTGATTGAACTTCGGCGTGCCAGTGCCGAGCATGAACAGCGTGTGATGATCGGCCGGCTGGTCGCCGCGGTCGCAGCGCATGAAAGCGCCGAGTGCGAATTCGGGCGACAGCTTGATTTCGTCGGAGGTGATGAAGCCGAAGCGTTCCTTGTACCAGGCTTCGCTGGCGCGGAAGTTCGAGACGTTGAGGACGCAGTGACCCAGGCGCTTGATGTGCGAGGCGCCTTGGCTGACGAGCTTTGGCGTGTTTTGGCGGGGTTGCTTGCGCGCGTCGTTGATCAGCGGTGCGGGTGGGATTGCGGCTGCCTGCATCGTTTCGCGGCCGGCGACGAGTTCGACGGTGAAGCCGTCGGGATCTTTCAGGCGTACGACCTTACCGCCGCCGGGACCGTCGAGCGCTTCGACTTTCGTGTCTTGCGATTTGGCGAGTGCTGTGAGGTCGTCGAGCGAGCGGGCTTTGAATGCTACGCCCGCAAAGCCCGGTTCGCCTTTGTGGGTGACGTGCAGGAACGGATCGGCGCCTTGACCGCGCATGTAGAGCGCGTTCGCATCGCGCTGGGCGGTCGCGAGGCCGAAGTCGGACAGGAACGCTTCCATCTTGTCGAGGTCCGGCGCCTGGAAGCGCACGTAGGCGATGTCGTCGACTTTGATCATTGGGTTTGCTCCTTTTTGCGAGTGTTCATCGCGATCCTGGCAAGTCGGGTGGCGTCGGCCTGCTTTAGTCCGAGTGCGACGAGGGCGGTGGCTACGACTTCGGTGGCGAAAATATATGGCTCGCTGACGCGGCGTGCCGAGTCTGACAAGTGCATGCCTGCCGACATGGCGATGCCGAGCGTTGTCACCACCGCCGTGTTGACGGAGGCAATGGAAAAGCGCTTCGCCTTTACGCCGATGACGATGTCGCTGCGGATGCCGGCGTTGATGGGCGTATGGGGATCGACCCCGCCGGGGATCAGGCGCAGCAAGGCGCGGGCGCGTATAGGTTGCGTTATCGCGAAGGCGAACAGGGACGAGAGGCCGTTGGCCATGCGCAGGGCCGCGTCGGCGATGCCGTCGTTCGTCGCGGTGATCTTGTCCTCGAGTTCGACGCGGATGCGATTACCGATGGCGGCTGCGAGATCGTCTTTGTCTGCAAAGTGCGTGTAGAACGTGCCTTTCGCGACGTCTGCCGCTTCAGTGATTTCGTCGATCGAAAGCGCATCGAGGCCGCGTTCGGCGACGAGGCGCTCAGCGGCGGCGACGATTTCGCCGTGCGTACGTTCGCGTTTGCGCAATGTGCGGGGCTGGATCGCGAGCTGGTTCATAACTGACTGTTTAGTCATTTTTGACTAAACAGTCAAGATTGGTTTTGGCGGGCGAGGTGGGCCGCCGCCACCGCGCCACGTCCCCTCATCGTCTGCAGCCGCTAACGCGGTGCAGCCACTTCCCTCGCAAGCGGGGGCAGACAGGAAATCTGGTGTCTTCCTCCGCTTGTGTATGGACCGGGGACATGGGGGACCTCGGTGGGAAAATGTGTTTGTACCACCAAGATCACCAAGAAACTGAACCTTGGCTTCGTGCGCGGAGAGTCTCTTTTGCGTTTTCCGTGTCACCGGCCAATGATAGCCGGGATTAGCGGCCGGTCTTGGCTTGCCGCTTGGCGACGGCGCGTTGGAGTTGTAGGCGCTCTTGGACCGTGAGCGGGCGTTTGAGTGCTTTGCCGCTTTCGGCAATGCGGCCGGGCTGAAAGATGTGGTGGACGCGGCCGTCGGCGCCACTGCTGCTGTCGCCGCCACCATTACCGACTTTGCTTTTGACCGGGTTTTTGACCGGGATATCGATTGTCCAATTGCGCACTGGACCAGAATCGAGATGGATGAAGTGGTTGTCGGGATACCAGCCGACGCCGCCACGCGACATTTTCTTGGCGAGCCCGGCTGCGGTTGCGAGTTTGGTGTCGAGCGTGATGTCGATGGCGCGGCCGGCGATGTGCTGGCTTTTCTCGGCGACGCCAAAGATGTGGGTTGCCAGCATCTCGTTGGTCTTCTTGGTGCGGTAAGCCGACAGGATCGTGGCGCGCGGGTGGCCGGACTTGTCGATGACGTCGGCGAGGAAGTCCAAGGTTTCGATGAAGAGTGGCCCGCGTACATCTTGATGGTGATCGCGGAGCAGATGCGACAAGTCGATCATGGCATCCGGCAGGGGGCCAAGTTCATCGCGATAGGGGCCGGAGAAAGTTTCGCCGGTGTGGGCGTGACGCAATGACAGGCGCCGGGGCTTTGAAGTTGAAGGGAACAGGGCCTGTCCGCCCTCGATCAAAATGCGCGCGCGGGCGCTCGATCCGAAGACGAGCGTCAGGCCTGCTGCCAGTAGAAGATCGCGCCGCTTGAGTTGCATGGGGATAATATTCAGCCTTCTGTCAGCGGGAGTATACTCCAAGATCGATCAAATTTCTGTTGCCGGGTGTCGCAGGCGGTTTTCTGCGTAATTTGCGCGCAGGCGCTACGGTTTAACGAGTTCTACAAAGATGGGTTCCAGGCGCTTTTTTGCAAGGGGTGGCACGTAGACAGCCTTAACGGCGGCAAAGTTGGATTTGTCGTTGCCGACTAAAACCACGCCCACCATGCCCATGCCAAGGTGGGGCGTGCACTTGTAGAGATAGATGCCGGGCTTTTCAAATTTGAAGCTGACGTCTTTGCTTATCGGAGAGGAGAAGAGCGGCACGCCTGCCGGGACGGCGCCAGCGACGAAGGCGACGTTGTGGCCCGCCTGGGTGGCTTTCCACTTTACGGTGTCACCTTTGTTGACGCGGACGAGACCGGGCTTGAATACATTGCTGAGGTTTGCAGTCTTGTCGCGGCTGAGCATTTCGACGACGACTTCGGCGGCATTCGCAGTGGCCGCCGAGAAAGCCAGAATAACGCAGGAAGCTAAAAACACTCGCATGGGCATTCTTTCCCGTTACCATTTTGCACATGATTTAGCTCTGCCAAAGCGGATCATCAAGGCTGCGGCCTGTCACACTGCCGTGGCGCGAGCGCGCACCCAGTCTGCGACGATCGATTCCAGTACCGGCAGCGGGACGGCGCCGTTTTCCAACACCGTATCGTGATACTTGCGGATATCGAATTTTGCACCCAGTTCGGACTTGGCGCGTTCGCGCAATTCCAGGATCTTGTTCTTGCCGATCTGATAGGCGCAGGCTTGGCCGGGATAGACAAAGTAGCGGTCAATTTCGCGGACGATATTTTCGCGGGTGAGGGCGGTGTTGGCCAGGAAGTAATCGACGCTTCGTTTGCGGCTCCAGCCTTTGGTGTGGATGCCGGTGTCGACGACGAGGCGGCAGGCGCGCCAGAGTTCCATCGTAATGCGGCCGACTTCGTCGAGCGTGTCCTTGTAGAGTCCCATGTCCTTGGACAGCGATTCCGTATAGAGCGCCCAGCCTTCAACATACGCGGTGAAGCCGGTGTATTTGCGGAACTCGGGAAGGTTCGTGGTCTCGCGGGCGATTGAGATTTGCAGGTGGTGGCCCGGAATGCCTTCATGAAAGGCAAGTGCCGCCATCTGCCATTTGGGCAGGGCTTCCATCGATGCCAGATTGTAAAAGACGTAACCCGGTCTTGAGCCATCGGGCGTCGGGGAATTGTAGAAGGCGATGGTCTGGCCGCTTTCAAGGAACGATTCCATGCGCTTGACCTCGACACCGGCCTTGGGCAGCGTTCCGAATGTGGACGGCAAAGCCGCGTAGGCTTGGCGTTGAAGGTCGAGTGCGCGGGCGAGGTAATCGGCGCGGCCTTGGTCTGTCGACGGGTAGAGATATTTTTTGTTGGAGCGCAGATCGGCGTAGAAAGACCTGAGCGAACCGCGAAAGCCCATTTTCTTTTTCTGTTGTTCCATTTCCGACGACAGTCGCGCGACTTCGGACAGACCAAGCTTGTGGATTTCGGCTGCAGGGATTTTGAGCGTGGTGTGGGCGGCGGTGCGTTCGTCATAGAAAGCAATGCCATTGGGAAGAGCGCCGACGCCATGGTCCGTTTTGACGAATTTTCCGATGGCATCGACAGCCGCCAGAAAGCTTTCGTAGGCTGGTTTCAGGTGCTGCGTCAGCGCATTTTTTGCATCTGCGATGAGTTTGTTTTTTTGGTCATCGGCGATTTTCAGTTTGGCGACTTTGGACTTGAAGTCGGAGAAAATGTTATTTTCGCCGGGCCCAGTGAAGGGGGCACCGGTGAGGACTTGCTTGGCGTCATCGAACATCAAGCGGTAGGAAAACTTTGGCAGTGTCAGGCCTTTTGACTGGGCGGTACGCATATTGGCGATGGTCTGATCCATCAATGTGCCGGTCGCAGCGATGCGCGCGACATAGGCGTGGGCGTCGGCTTCGTCGTCGATGCGATGCTGGTTGATCAGCAGGCTTGGCACATTCTGATGCGGCCCGCCAAAATGCGAAACGTCGTAGTTGTGATAGCGGAAGGGGTAGTTAGCGATGCTCAATTCGTTGCGAAACAGGAAAATGTCAAACGAGACCCGCATCGACGGGGTGAGCGCGCCGCGGTCGATTTTGGTGCGCATGAATTCGGTGTCGGCGACGGCGTTGCGATAGCGGTGGTCTGCGTAAGTCTCGGAGTAGTCATCCCACTCGCCGTAGCGCCTCTTGACACCCAGGGCGGTCATGAACTCGGGAGACTCTTCAAAGTCGCGGGTGAAACTTTTCGAGAAGAACGCAAGAAGGCGCGCGTCTTCGGTGCTGGGTGGCGCGACCTCAATACCGGTTTCGACCAGACCATCGACGCAGCCGGTAAGGCTGAGGGCTGCGGCGGCGGTTGAGAGCAGCAAGAAAGAGCGGCGCTGCAGGTGGTGCATTGGCTTATCCCCCGGAATGACATTGGACACAGACTAGATTGCGCACGCGGCAAATACCAGATTGGATGCTCCGGTCACGCCCTCACATTGTTGAGAACCCCATGTCCCGCCCCGCCAAATACGCGTTTCTCGAACATTCAGGGTTGTTGGCGTTTGCGCATCGGGGCGGCGCGCTCGAGGCACCTGAGAATACAATGAAGGCGTTCGAGTATGCGGTGGGGCTTGGCTATCGCTATATCGAAACCGACGCCTATGCGACGAGCGACGGGGTGCTGGTGTCGTTTCACGACGACAAACTCGACCGGGTGACGACGTCCAGGGGGAAAGTCGAAGAGGTGGGCTGGGAGGTGCTGAAATCCGCGCGCATCGGGGGCGTGGAGCCCATTCCGTTGCTGGAAGACTTGTTTACGCGCTTTCCCGAGGTGCGGATCAACATTGATCCCAAGCACGATCAGGCGGTGGCGCCATTGATTGCGCTGATCAAGCGACTGGGGGCGCAGGATCGCGTGTGTATCGGATCGTTTTCGGGAAAGAGGATACGGCAGGTGCAGGATGCTTTTGACGGGCGTGTTTGTACGTCGCTGGGGCCTTCGGGCGTGTTGAAGCTGAAATCGGCTTCGATGGGTTTGCCTGCGCGCCATTGGCCGGAAGGTTGCGCGCAAGTTCCGGTGAAGTCGGGCGCTGTCACGGTAGTGACTCGGCGTTTTGTTGAAGCGGCGGAAAAACGCCAATTGCAAGTTCACGTGTGGACGATTGATGACGAGGCGGAGATGAACCGTCTTATTGATCTGGGTGTGCATGGGCTGATGACCGACCGGCCCGCGGTGCTCAAGCAGGTTTTGTTCAAGCGAAATCTGTGGAGCTAGACGCGGCTTTGCAGTCCGTGCTGTTCCAGGCGCCAAAGTAAAGCGTCAATGCGGTCCTGGCCGAAGAAGGCTTCGCCTTTAAACGCGAATGCAGGCACGCCCCAGTGGCCAGAGTTACGGTGGGCTTCTTCGTTGGTTGCGATGATTGATTCAAAATGGTCAGGATCTTTTTCGATGGCCGCGTCGAGTGTGGCGAGGTCAATGCCGGCGCGTGCGGATGCTTCTTTCAGATGATTTCCTTCGTGCCAGCTCTGGATGCGGCCACCGTAAAGTGTAGATGAAACCTCATAAATAAACGCAAGGCCATGGCCGCTTTCAGCGGCGGCAGCACCCAATCGCGTGAGCCTGCAAATGTGGGGCTGGATCTTTGAAACTTCACCTGTTGCGAGATCCATGACAATGGGATCGGGGCGCGGCCACGAGAAGGGAATGTTGTGGCGCCCAGCTTCGCGCATCACGTCTTTGACAAGATATGGCAACCACATTGGATTGGCATTCTTGAACCAGCCGTCCAGGCGAATCGCTATCGGATAGACCGGGCGAATGTTGAACTTCAGCTGCCACTGGCGCTCAAGTGCAATCATTTTTGGAGTCGCCAAATAGGAGTATGGCGAGCGGAAAGACCAAAAGACATCGACTTCGAGAGTCACAACCTCACCTCGTATTCCCCGCATTCGCGAATCTGGCATTGCGCGCAATGGGATTTCTTAGTTAAGCGAAAAAGCGTGCGACTACAAATTGCAACGGGTTCAACCCGGGGTGTTTATGAGTGCCTTCAGGTGCCAGTTGTGCGTGCGCGCGTTGAAGTTGGTCCAGTTCAAGTGGTGTGTACGCAATTTGGCGTAACGCCTAGACTCCATCACGATTTTGTCCTTTGTAGCGCTTGACTCACGTTTGATGTCTGTCGCTCAATAGTTTCGGGTTAGGTAGGGGACACATGCAATTGCATCGCGCCGCACAGCATAAGAACAGTTCGAAACCGGGCCATCGTCCTTCGGACTTTTTGAGACGCTCATTGATCGCAGCACTCAGCGTGTGCTCGGCCGCAGCGTTCTTTCCCGCACAGGCCGATGTTGCGGAATGCGAGCGGGCCTATCAGCTGGGGCGCAAGGATGAAGCCATTCGCCTATGCCGCCGCGCGGCCTGGCAGGACAACGATTTCTTCGCGCAAGTGAAACTCGGGGACATATACTCGGCCAAGCGCGAAGACGATAAAGGCTATTACGATCCGGTTGAGGCCTTCGTCTGGTATTTTATAGCCGGGCGCAATTCGGGCATCTTCGATCATTTTCATCTGGACCCCGCAGCCGATGCGGTGGTGACACGGCTGGCGAATGCTGACGCCGATGCCAAGGCGATCTATCGCAACCTGCTGCAGGACGAGCGCATCGATGTGCGTAACCGGGTGACCTATATCGAAGCCTGCCGGGGCGGCGATGGATTCATCCTGCTGGGTCAGATGCAAGATCCGTTCATCTCGCAGCGCCATCAAGGTACGAGCGGACCACTGGTCGGCATCAACAACGAGCCTTATTTTGTCCGCCAGTTCCGCCGCACGGGCGCCGGACCCACACGGCCTGCGCCTGCGAACTCGCCTTATTCACCGGTACCGGGTGGATCGGGCGCGCCGGGTGGATATCCGGGATCGACGGGAACAGGCGCTCGCTTTGGTGTCGACTTCTGGGGCAGCAAGTTGTGCGCCAGCAGCGATTGGCTGGGCTGGATGACGCTGGGCACGTGCTCGAGATATGGATCGGGCACCGACAGCACGGCGTCGGTGTTTACAAACAGCGTGATCGAAGCCATGGTCTTTTATCAACTCGCGGACCGGGCAGGCCATCCGATCGCCAAAGTCTATATCGAGGCGCTCAAGAACTGGCCAGGCGACTACGGCAACAGCGATCAGAAACCGCAAGCAGCCGATATTCTTGCGAAAGCAAAAGCGCAACGCTGGCTGGCGCCGTTTGAGTTCTACGCTGCTGAAACCCGCTACCGCGGCGAGACGCCTTCGGGCCTGGTGCATAGCGACGAGTGCTCGATCAATTCGAAGCGGGCCCAGGCACTGGCCATGGGAGAGCGCCTCATTCCGCATCCGATCCGCCGCGACATGTTGCGATTTCTGGGTCTGCTGCGTGGCGAAGGTGCGCAAGAGTTTTCGCGCGCGATCCTGAAGTATCAGGACTTTCTGGGAGAACCGCAGACCGGTCATCTCACTCCGGTGCAGTTGACGCGTCTGGTTCAGATCGGCGCGGTGCGTGGTTACGCGCGGGCGCAACGCGGACTAGGCATTATGTATGTCAAAGGCGTTGGCGTCGTCAGTGATTTTGTACGGGCCGAGAAGTGGTTGCTGGCAGCTGCGGCGCAAGGCGACGGTGAGGCAATGTACGCGTTAGCCGAGCTCTATACGCAAGGCGCGGATGGTTTGGAGAAATCTGAGGATCGCGCGGTGCGCTATCGTCAAGGGTCGGCTGCTGCCGGATTTGAGCCGGCACGCGGTGAGTTCCTGCGCATTCTGGAAACAGCGCCAGCACAAAGTGACGAATGCCGTTCACGCCGGTGCAGACGTGAACGGGAGCGTGCGGTTCAGGAAAATTCCGGTGCCACTCAATAACGTAAACGCTGTGACGATTGAGGCTTGAGGATGAGGGACATGAAGCTGAAAATTAGCGTGGTGGTTGGCGCTGTAACGGCGATGGCGGCGCTGGGCGGGTACTTTCTGCTGGGCGCAGGTGTGCCGCCGGCTTCGGCCTATAGCGGCTCGCAAGCGGAAGCGCAGATGGACCGTTCGGATCCCTATTCGTTTCCCAACATCGATTTTTGCTGCAAAGAGCACAAGCACAGAAAGAAGTGGCGCAAGCGTCCGGGATATGGCGGTGGCGGCGGCGGATACAATGGCGGACACTATGACGACAGAGATGGGGGCAGAGAAACCGTCCGGGTGAGCTGCGGGGCGCCACGTTCGCATTCCTATTCTTCGATTTCGGAGGGCTTGGCGCATCTGAAGGAAGGCGGGCGGATACTGGTTCATGCCGATGCGCCTTGCGATGTTTCGGGCTTGCAGATCGACCAGGGCGTGTTGATCGAGACGGACTATGAAAGTTATGGGCGTCCGGCGGTCTTGCGCGGTAACGCGTGCATAAATGTGGCCCCGCATTATGCGAGTTCAGCGGTGTCGTTCCGTAATATCGAGATCGAAGCCTGTGTGGTGCTTCAATATGGACAACTGAACTACAACGAAGTGAACCAGTCATCCTATGGTCCGGGCGACGGCATCCGCATGGACGGCGGCACCTTTGCCGCGACCGATTCGACGGTGCGGGCGCGGGGCACGGCGATCAACGCCGAGCGTGGGGTGATGGTGTCCCTGACCCGGGGTGGCTTTGCCAGCGCTGCGCGGGCCGAGCAAACGATATTCATGAATGCCGATGGCGCCAATTTCCAGAACACGGTCGTCAAGGGCGGCGTTCTTGGTATCCGTCTGGGCTTGCAGGGCCGCTATCCGGTCAGCCTGACCGGCGTTCAGGTGATGCGTGGCGATTTGAGCGAAATCATGCAAGTGGGTCCCGGCAAAGGCGGAATCGTTGTCGGTGGAACATCGGCGGGCGACGGACTGCCGTCACTGCCCAGCATGCCAAGTGCTACGTTGACGATCGATGGCGGTTCAGTTTCCGGTTATGCGGACGGTATTGTTTTCGGCCCGGGCACGCGCAGCACCGTGCGGGGTGTGGTGATTGTCCATCCGGGGCGCGGGATCGTTGCGAGCCATGGGGCGGTCGTAGATCTAAGCGGTAACACCATTTCGCACAGTAAACGTGCCGGGATCGAACTCGAAGCCGGGGTCATAGGCCAGGCGCGCAACAACAACATCCAATGTGATAGGGGTGAGTGCGTTTGCTATGGTGGCGAATGCACGTCGCGCTCGGACAAGGTGTTTAACGCCCTTTTTCAGATGTCCGGGACACGGTGCGACGACTAGGGTTGTGAGCCAGGGCATGGTAAGTTGGATTATGGCACAAGACGAACACAGGCTGATGAGCACCCCGGTCTCGGTGAATGACGGGCTGAAACGCGCCGATGGCAAGACGTGGGCGGTGCTGGGGGGCGCGGCAGTCGTTGCCATCGTGATTGTCGCCGCCGTGGCGCTGTTTGTGCCCAAGCCGGAGGTCAAATGGCCGGATTCGCCGAAAGCGGCTCCGTCCGAGCCCCGGACATATGACGTCGCACCGCCGCAACCGGCGCCCAGGTAGATGAATATGCGCGCACTTAAAGTTTTGGGGACATCATGACAAAGCGGCTTATCGAGTATGCGTTGGTCGTGCTGGTGGCGATCATTGTGGCGATGGGATTGATCCTGTTGTTCTTCCCGCGCTCGCAGGGCTGCGACAATTGCGCGGCAATTTCGCTGCCGCAGGAGCGGGCGAATTGCGACAAGCAGTTCTTTGGCTCCAGCGTCAGGGCGCGCAGCTTGAACCCTGGCCAGGAGCATGAGTACCTGGTGTCGTTCGTCGAGAACCCCAATGACCCGAATGTTGCGGGCGGCTACTCCAATCCCACGGGCGGGTACAGCAGTGTGCCGCCCCCCAGTTCGGCGCCGCCGGTGCGCGAGCCGGGTTTTTTGATGGTGCGGGCGCAGCCGCAGCTGGGCTATGACTATTCCGGCGGCACCACCAGCACCTCATTTGATATTTCCAACACCCCGCCAGGTCAGCCGTGGACGGGTGTGTCGGTGACGGTGGCGCGCTATGCGACGCAGCTGCGCAACGATGAAATTTGCGGGCTAACGGAAGTGCGCTTTCGCGAGGGCCGCTATGAGAGCTTTTGTTCCATACCCCTGAGATTCAGCGAAGACGACGGCGGCATGCATTCCTACCGCTATTTCGTGCGCAACGACAGCGGCACGCCGGCGGAGTATTGCATGGTCAGCAACTGCGACTGGTCAACACCTCTGGGTGGCGGGTCGACGTGCAAGGTCGAACAGACGGCGCAGTAGGCTGGCAGAGTTGTGGTGGAGTCCGCCTCGCGTCAGTGTCGGTGCCCTTAGAGTTTCTCGCGGATAATCACAGGCAGGCTTTCGTAACCCTTCACGAAGGTCGAGTAGACGCGCTTTGGTTCGCCTACGACCTCGATGTTGGGGAAGCGTTTCAGGATTTCCTCCCAGATGATCGTCAGCTGCAGCTCGGCCAAGCGGTTGCCGACGCAGCGGTGGATGCCGAAGCCGAAGGACAGATGCTGGCGGTGGCGCTCGCGGTCGATGATGAAGGCGTCGGGATTGGCGATGACCTCTTCGTCGCGATTGCCCGAGACGTACCACATGATGATCTTGTCGCCCTTGCGGATTTGCTTACCCTTGAACTCGATGTCGCGCGTCGCCAGGCGGCGCATGTGGGCGAGCGGAGTTTGCCAGCGGATGGTCTCGGACACCATTGAGGGGATCAGCGCCGGATTTTCGCGCAGCTTTTTGTATTGATCGGGGTTATGGTTGAGCGCCAGGATTGAACCGGTGATCGTATTGCGGGTCGTGTCGTTGCCGCCGACGGTGAGCAGCACTATGTTTCCGAAATATTCGCGCGGCTCCATGTTTCGGGTGGCCGGGCTGTGCGCCAGCATCGAGATCAGGTCGCTTGCGGGTTCCGCGTTGACGCGCTGATTCCAGAGACCGGTGAAATAGGCGTGATAGTCCTGGAAGATCGCCATTTTCTGTTCGAGGCTGTCGACCAGGCCGTGACCCGGGACGGCCGTGACTACGTCGGACCAATAGGTGAGTTTGCGGCGGTCTTCCTGAGGCATGTCGAACAGCGTCGCCAGCGTCATCGCCGTCAATTCCATGGACACCTTGTCCACCCAGTCGAAAGTTTCGCCGATGGGCAGTGCATCGAGAATGCCAGCCGCTCGCTCGCGGATGAGGGGGGCCAGGCGCTCAAGGTTCACCGGCGACACGGCGGGCGACACGGCCTTGCGCTGGACGTCGTGCTTGGGCGGGTCCATGGCGATGAACATCGGCAGCGGCCCTTGGCCCTGGTTCTGGTCGAAGATGGTGATCGCTGGTTCCGACGAGAACGTCTGGTAGTCGGTGTCGACAGCGACAATGTCGTGGTATTTGGTGATCGACCAGTATGGACCGTAATCACTTTCGGGCGTGTAGTGGACGGGGTCTTCTTTGCGCAGGCGCTCAAAAATGGTCCACATCGTGTCATCGCGGAACAGAGCGGGTTGGGCGGGGTTCAGCGTCTCCAGCGGTTGATTATAGGCGGCTTTCGCGGCTGCGTTGTTCATTGTCAGTCTCCGTCTATTTGATCAGGCAAGCTGGCGGCCACATATATACAGTTCCTCTTCGGCGCTCCACATTCTTGACGGGCGGCAAACCAGAGACTTTTACTTGCATGTTAATTAGCTGATAGGCGTTTCTTGGCAGTAGTAAGCGGCTACCGGGAGCGAACCAACTCGCATCAGCAAGCCGGTGCAATTTTTATCCTGTCGATGAATTGCATGATAAGGTGACTTCAAAGGGAGCCTATTCATGAAACGTATCGTACCGGCTGTCGCTGCGATCTTACTGATAGTGTCCGCAGCCAGTGCTGCGCCGAAATGGGCCGGTGCCGGCTGGTATCGGGCCGTCGAAGTCAGCCAAGGAGGCCAAGTCCAGTACCAGTTCATCGTCAGCGGGCCGTACGGCAATGAAAAATTGTGCCTTGAGAACATGCACCCTGATTACACGAGCCCCGGCTACGATGAAGACGATCCCGACAGTTTCAACGATTACTCGTGCCTGCATTTGCCTTCGCGTCCGGACTGGGATGATTGAGCCGGATTGCCTTTATCGCCCTCGATAGGACTCGCGCCGGTAACGCAGGGTTTTGCCTGAGCCGGCGTTGGTGTAGGCGCCGTTCCGGAAGGCTATTTCACCGTTGACGATGACGAGAGTGATGCCGTCGGGGTGTTGCTTGGGGTCGTCGTAGGTGGCGGTGTCTTTCACTGTCCCTGGATCGAACAGCACGAGATCGGCGTGGAAGCCCTGGGTGACGCGGCCGCGCTCCTTGAGGCCGAAGGTATCGGCCGAGATCGAGGTCATGCGGGCGACGGCATCTTCCAGGCCGATGACGCCGCGGCTGCGGACATATTCGCCCAGGATGCGCGGAAAGGTTCCAAACAAGCGCGGATGGGGCTTGCCGCGCAGATCGGGAATTCCGTCAGAGCCGATCATCATGCCGGGATAGCGCAGGTTGGTTTCGATGTCGGCTTCGTCGATGATGAAGTGGATGCAGATCGTGCGGTCGCCGTCGGGGGCCGTCAGGATCATGCGCACCAGATCGGCGATGTCATGCCCGCGCTCGCGTGCGATGTCGATAAGCATGCGGCCTTCGAATTCGCGGAAGGCCGGGCAATTGGCGATGCGCATGAGGCCTGCGTAATCGCGGTCGATGGCGTTGAGATTGAAATACTCGATCATGCGGCCGCTGCCTGCCGTGTAGGGATAGACGTCCAGCGTCACGCGCTGGCCTTGAGCGCGGGCTCTGTCCACCTTCTCGAGAGACTGGCCAACCTTGCCCCAATTGCGCTTGCCGGCGGATTTGTGGTGCGATATGTGGGTGTGCAGTCCGGTTTCGCGGCCGATCAAAAGTGTTTCATCGACGGCTTCAAGCAGGCGGTCGCCTTCATTTCGCATATGGGTGGCGTAAAGGCCGTTGAAGGGAGCGGCGGCGCGCGCCAGTTCGATGACCTCGTTCGTTTTGCTCCAGCGGCCGGGCCTGTAGATGAGGCCGGTCGAGAAACCGCAGGCGCCTTGCTCCATGGCCTTGGCGACATGGCCGCGCATAAGTGTGAGTTCGTTGGCAGTTGGCGCACGCTCCTCCATGCCCATCACCGTGGTGCGCACGGTGTTGTGGCCGACGAGCATGATCGAATTGATCGACGGGCGCTTGGCGAGGACGGCGTCGAAGTAGCCTTCCAGGTCTTCGAAGTCGCCGGTGGCACCCGAGAGAATGCCGCCGCTGGCAAGGCCGGGATCAACGCCGCGCTCAGCCGGGATGGCGCTGAAGCCGCAATTGCCGCAGACGCAAGTGGTGACACCTTGCGCCAGCTTGAAGCTCATGCCGGGGTGGCGGATGAAAGCGCCGTCGTCATGGGTGTGGACGTCGATGAAGCCTGGCGCGAGCGTGAGGCCCCGCGCGTCGATCTCGGCGCGGGCGGGGCTGCCCGCATTGCCGACGGCAGAGATGCGGCCACCGTCGATCTCGACGTCGCCGGGGAAGGACGGCGCGCCGGTGCCGTCGATGATGCTGGCGTTGCGGATGATGAGGTCAACGGTCATGGCGGTGCTGCTCTTTGTCTTGTGCGGTTATAGCCCATAAAGTGCAGGGCGTGTGCGCAACCATTCGCCGATTTTTTCGCCGATCATGATGGTGGTGAGGTTGATGTTGGCGCGCGGCACGAAGGGCATGATCGAGGCGTCGACAACCACCAGGCCATCGAGTGCGTGGCACTGGCCGTATTGATTGACGACGGCCATGGGGTCGGAGGCTGGGCCCATCTTGGCGGTGCCGCACGGGTGATAGCCGCTGCCGGCAAAGCGGCGGCACAGCCCGGCGAGGTCGTCGAGGGTGGGTGTGCCGCGCGGAAACATCACGGCTTCGGCGAGATCGGCCACCGGTTTGCTGTGCGCGAAGGCGAGCACGTCTTTGAAGCAGGCGGCGAGGCGCTGCGTGTCGCGGTCGTCTTCGCAGAAGCGGTTGTCGATGATGGGGGCGGTGTCGGGATCGGCGGAGGCCAAACGCAGTTCGCCGCGCCCGTATTGATATTCAACGACGCCAGCGATGGCGAAGAGCGGGGCGTGTTGGCGGCCGGCAAAGGCCAGCATTTCAATTTGCAGATCATTGCGCTTGGGCGAACCCTCAGCGGTGTAACGCAGAATCGTCTGGATGATCGGCTTGTCGAAGTCGATGCTGGCCGGGTCTTTGGGCTTTAGGGTCACCGAGATTGCGGGATGGTCGCAGAGGTTCTGGCCGACGCCGGGGATGTCGCGGATCACCTCGATCCCATGGGCCTGCAGTTGCGCGCGTGGTCCCAGGCCCGAGCGCATCAGGATGGAGGGGGACATGATGGCACCGGCCGCGAGCACGACGAGCGTGGCATTCACGCTCTCTATCGAGCCGTCGCGGTTGCGGACTTCAACGCCGGTGCAGCGCCCGTTCTGCGTCAGCACGCGGGTGACGAGCGTTTGGGCCTGAACCGTCAGATTGGGGCGCAGGCGCGCCGGGGCGAGATAACCTATGGCACAGGATATACGCAGGCGGCCAAGTTTGTTCATCGGTTGGGGTCCCGCGCCCCAGCCGGCAGGATCGTTGGCGTCGGGGCAATCCGGGTAACCGAGGGCGCGCGCGGCCTCTAGAAAAGCCTGCTGCTGCACAGTCATTTCGGCGACAGGATAGCGGCGGATGGTGATAGGCCCCGCGTCGCCGTGGTAGTCGCGCTCGCCGTAATCGAGATCGCGCTCGAGCCGCTTGTAAGGCGCGAGCACGCCCTGCCAACTCCATTCGCTGAGGCTCTGGTCCGCCCATTCGTCGAAGTCCTCCGGCAGGCCGCGCAGGGCGATGGCAGTGTTGACGGCGCTTGAGCCGCCGGTCACGCGTCCGCGCGGCAGGGGTACGTCGCGGCCCTCAGTGGGCGCATAGGAGAGACCCCAATCGTGCGCGGTGTAAGAATTGTTGTGCCCGTTGACGAGATCGAAAGGCGTTGTTTGCAGGCTGGCATAGTCTGGCCCCGCCTCAACCAGCAGCACGGTGCGATTGGGGTCTTCCGAGGCGCGAGCGGCAAGCGCACAACCGGCGCTGCCGGCGCCAATGATGATGATGTCGAACATGGCGCGAGGTTAGCATGGAGAAGGTGCACGCCGCAAAAGAGGAGAGTGGGGCAGTTCGCCGTGATTCATCACCGCGACCCGCACACCATTCTCACGCTCTCGCGGTTGCGGTCTTTTTGAGGGCGTCCCAGTCGTCAGGTGGGCGGCCTTTTCGCAACAAGGTGTTGAAGATTGCGTAGGGGTCGTTGCGCCCGCCTGCTTTTCGCAACGTATTTTCGTCATGCACCCACGCGTAAATGATGACGCGGTCCTTGGAGCTGTAACGGAAGAACAGCCGGAGCCGGCCAAGAAACTTGGCGCGCCGCCAGTGCCTGTGTTCAGGTCCGAGGGTGTTGCCGAGAGCGTATTCCGCCGATCCCGGATCACGCGGTATTTCGACATCGATCAGATCGAGAATTCGCTTGAGGAGTTTGGTTTTGGGATGTTGTTTGAAACCTTCGGGATTGGCAGCCTTTAGCCGGGCCACTTCGGCTGACAGCGCGTCGAAGGCGTCGCCGAAGGCAGGATGAACGAAGCATCGCCAACCGGGGGGCTGCCGGTCCGGCTTTCGGCCAGCAGGCGGCTTCACAGCGTGACGTCGTCCGGCAGCACGTCGTCGTCGCGAACCTTGACGCCCCTTGTCAGTGCCCGTGCCTGTCTGATTTGCCTGGCGGTGAGCTGCCTGATGCGCCCGGGCGATTTCGACGTGTCCATTGCGAGAAAGCTCAAAAATGCAGCAACGACCGGATCGGCCTGAGGTGCCGCCGCCGTTTCGCCGGCGACAGAAACAAGCATCGTGCCTGGTCCGATGACGTGAGCGCGGACCTTCGATTTCTGTGCGAACTCGGGGTGCGACTTGAACAGCGCCTTTTCCAGACGGATCGCTTCGGACTTGCCGGTGGTGGTAATGGTGCCGGTGTAGGTGCTCATGGGGGATGCCCTTTGCAGAGATACGTATCTTAGTACGTATCAGCTCATGAATCAAGTGCTTCATACCGGGCGTTGTCCGGGTCATCGATAGCGCTCCTCCGCAGGTCCAAAACCGGACAAATCGTGTGCTACCGACCCGGACAAATCGACGTATAGCCATTTGTTGGCTATACTTTGGCAATGACCATGTACAGCGTTGCTGACGCCAAAAACAACCTGTCCGAACTCATCGACCGGGCCTTGAAAGGCGAGGGCGTGGTGATCACGCGCCATGGCACGCCTGTCATTGAGCTCAAGCCGCTACCCACTCCGGCAAGGCCGGTGACCGTGAGCGATTTGGAATGGCTCGCGGAGCACAGGCTCCATTCAAAGCGAATGCCTTCAGAAGATGCTGGCAGCCTTGTCTCGCGGATGCGGGACGAGGATGATCATTGAGAATTTATCTCGACGCCAGCGTACTCATTCCTCTCTTCATTGAAGAAGCACGGACCGGCGAAGCTCACAACGCGTTGGCCGGGAAAATTCTGATCGTCAGCGATTTCGCGATGGCGGAATTTTCCTCGGGAATAGCGCGGCGGGTGGGGATGGATGAAATCTCGCAAGCCGAAGGTGTGTCGATATTTGCGATCTTCGACACCTGGATAACCCGCGCGGCGCATCGGGAATCGCTGAGCTCCGGTTACGTCCTCACAGCGATGGGATTTGTCAGGCGAACAGACCTGGCATTGAGGACACCTGACGCGATCAATCTGGCCATTGCACAGTGCTGCGGCGCGCGACTACTGACGTTTGACGCAAAGCAGGCCGAAGCAGCGCGACAACTGGGCGTTGAAGTTGTCAGGTGCAGTCCAATGCAAGAAACAGTAACGATGTTCAAGAATACGGCGACAGAAAGAATACGGGTCTCACGCAAGCCGAGTTCGCGGCGCGCTTCGGTTTCAGTCCGCGAACGCTTCAACAGTGGGAAATCGGGCGGCGCATGCCAGTCGGGCCGGCGCGCGTGCCGCTCACCATTATCACGCGCGAGCCCAAGGCGGTGCGCCGGGCGCTCGCGGCAGAGTGATGACTGAAAACCGGCAGGTGATCCTGTCGATGGTGATTCCGATTGTCGGCAAATGAACTCGTGCCGCTTGCGAATTAAGGGCCCATGCGCATGAACGAGATTGGCAAGGTTGTTCAAAGAGTGATGGTGCGATGCATTATCTCTGCATCGATATTTTCGGTGTCTTGGGCGGTTGCAAACATTGCATATCCACCCTACGAACTCGATGGCCTGTCAGTTGAGCGCATAACTATAGAGCTTTTCGGCGAAACTATGGAGGAGAAGTTGACATGGTTCGTTCGGCACTGGGTTATTGGTGCACTTGTCTTTCTGGTGTCGGCTGGATGGCTAAAGCGACTTTCCTTATTCGGTGCCGTGTTATTTGGCCTTGCTTCAGGTGTCTACGTGTATGCTTTGGCGCCACCTGTTGATTTGATCGGAACAGTGATGAAATGGTCAGACAGAGCATCGCAAGATGAGTTTTGGCGGAACTTGCTCGGGTGGCTCTCGATATTCAGTTTGATAGCTGCTTTGCTGATCGTGGGTATCGCGATTCGTTCGGTGTTTTATGACGAACGCGGGCCAGTGGCCCCGAATTAGAAGGGCAAGTGGCAAGTGGACAAGGAAGCGGGACAGAGTGGACAAACACTTCAGCGGATTCGTAATTCGTCGCTGAGGCTCCAGTTTTTCTACTCGGAACGCCTTTCTGGTGCAGATTTTTCATTCCTGGCCGCTTGAAATGTGATACCTCATGCGGTATCATGTCAGATGACTAAGATTGACAAGCTGCTTGCTCGAATGCGTCAGAACCCAGCCGGGGACTGGACCATTCAAGACATCAAGCGGCTTTGCAATGGAATAGGCTGGGAGTGTCTGCCCCCTTCCGGCGGTGGATCACATTGGAAGGTCACGGCGCCGGGTGAGGACGCAATCCTGACCGTGCCGGCAAAGCGGCCGGTCAAGGCCGTTTATATCCGCAAACTTTTGGCGATGCTGGAAAGGACTAATCATGGCGAAGCTGACTGAGTATGCAATTCTTGTCGAACCGTTGGCGGAGGCTGATGGGGGCGGTTGGCTTGCTTCGGTGCCGGCGCTGCCTGGCTGCATGGGTGACGGCGAAACGCGCGAGGAGGCGTTGGCCGACGTGCAGAACGCAATCCTCGAATGGAAAAATGCGGCCAAGCAGCTGGGCCGTGATGTGCCAAGCCCGGCGGCACTGGGACAATGGCGGCAACGCGTGCCGCGGACCTTGCACGAAAAGCTAAAAATCACGGCCGCCCGTGAAGGTGTCTCTCTCAATGCCTTTGTGGCGAGCGTGCTGGCAGAAGCGGTTGGCAAGCGGGTGACGTAAGTGCGTTTGACTTTGAATGTTCTGATGGGCTGATTTAATGGTCTCAAGCAATGAAGTGTGGCGATGAAAACAACTTCCATAATCAGTCCCGGCTTTGTGCGGATGATGGCGGCGTATAATGGTGAAATGAATGTGCGGCTCTATGAGGCGGCGGGCAGGCTTTCGGATGTTGAGCGCAAGCGCGAGCGTGGGGCTTTTTGGGGCTCGATCCACGGCACGTTTAATCATCTGATGTGGGCCGATCACCTTTGGATGTCGCGCTTTGACGGTTGGGCGGCGCCCGCGCTCATCCAGAAGCAAAGTGCGGGATTGTTTGCGGAGTTCGCCGAGTTGCATTGCGCGCGGGTAGAGGCCGACGCGAAGATCATCGCGTGGGCGGGGCGCGTCGACGAGGCATGGCTTGACCGTGAGCAAACCTGGTTCAGCGGCAGTGTTGGGCGCGAGGTGACGCTTCCGCGCGGCGTGCTGATGGCACATTTTTTCAACCACCAAACCCACCATCGCGGCCAGGCGCACGCGTTGATCACCGCGTGCGGCGAGAAAACCGGTGACACCGATCTCGCCTTCATCCCGAAGGCGATTATGGCGGCGATGGAGGGGTGATCGAACTTTTGGCACTTGCGGTGCGGATGTCCGCCGTGTCAAATTCGGATCGACGTGCTTGTCGCATTTCTCGTTGCCGCATTTTTCTTGGGGGGAACAATGTTTTCGCTGAAATCGACACTCATTGCAGCTTTGTTTTTCGCGGCGGCTATTGCCGCGACGCGCACCGCTGCGTCCGCCGAAGCCGGGCATTGGAATGGCGCCGGCTGGTATAGTATCGAAGATGTTGTTGAGTGGGGCTGGATCATCTCCGGCCCTTACGCCGACAAGGCCAGTTGCGAAGCGCCACTGCCTGCCGCCGACGCCGAATCGGAATTCTACTGCGAGTATCTGGCAGCAAAGCCCGCTTGGGATTGAGGCTGCGCTCTCCTTCGTCCAACAGCCGTGCAGCCACTTGTGGCTCGTAGAGCATACTGTGTCAGACACCAAAATAACAGAATTTGGTGTCTGACCCCAATTCTATGCGTTTTCGTTCTTCAAGTGATATTTACCCGCCGCGTTCGAGACGACGAACTACTCGCCCGCCAACAACCTCAACCAATATGTCGCCGTAACCCAAGGGGTCACCCCCACGGTGACGCTGCAATACGACGCCAACGGGAACCTGACGGGCGACGGCACGTGGGCGTATCTCTACGACGCCGAGAACCGCCTCAAGAGCGCCACGCAGAACGGCGCCGCAGTGGCGAGCTACGCCTACGACCCGCTCGGCCGGCGTCAGGCGAAACTCGT
>JAWXBO010000214.1:0-3045 GCA_034440175.1 Alphaproteobacteria bacterium | reverse complement strand
TCGCGGCGACGGCAAATGGGTTGAATATCTGGACTATTGCGACAGGTATTTTTTTGCGGTTCCCGATGGCTTTCCGCTGCTGGTTTTGCCGGAAGGGCATGGACTGATTGTTGCCGATAAATTCGGTGCGGCGATTATTCGCGAAGCAACGGGCATTCGCGAAGCAACTGGCGTGCCACTGTCACCCGCGCGCCGCAAGGCCATGCTGATCCGCTTCGCGCGAACAGCGGCCGAGCGTTACGCGCGGATGATCGATCCCAACCGGGTTTGAGCCCTTTGCTATTTTGGAGAGCGTTTGGCCAGGATGCGTTGAAGCGTGCGGCGATGCATGTTCAGGCGCCGGGCCGTCTCGGATACGTTTTGTCCGCAGAGCTCGTAGACGCGTTGTATGTGTTCCCAGCGGACGCGGTCTGCAGACATCGGATTGTCGGGCGGCGCCGGCTTGGACCTGGGGTGGGCAAGCAATGCGGCGGCCACGTCGTCGGCATCAGCAGGTTTCGATAGATAATCGACTGCGCCGTGCTTTACGGCGGCAACGGCAGTCGCGATATTTCCATAGCCTGTGAGGATAACCACACGGGCGTCAGGTCTGGTTTGATGAATGACGTCGACGACGTCGAGGCCATTGCCGGATTGTCCCAGTCTTAGGTCGACAACGGCAAAAGCGGGGGGCGTGCGCCGCGACAAGGCGATGGCTTCGTCGGCCGTTTCAGCGGCAGTGACCAAGAACCCTCGCGCTTCCATTGCGCGCGCCAGGCGCAGCCGGAATGGTCCATCGTCATCAACGATCAAAAGAGTTTTGTCGGGCAATCCTTCGGCAGACAGGGCCACGGGTGGTTACCTCAAATGGGTCAAAATGCGGTTTTGCTGCTTATATAGAGAGGATTGACGCCGCATGCTAGCATTCCTCATACACGCGGGTTTGAGGGGTTTTCCAGACTCTTGCGCGGGATGTTTAACCGGATGCGTGCACCTGAACCCGGCTGGTTACCAAAGGTCATTTGGCTGCCGATGCGCTCAAGCAGGGTTTTGGCTATGAAAAAGCCCAATCCCATGCCGGCATGCCCTTCGGCGTGAGTGGTGGAGTTGGCGTTGGCCGGGCGTGGCGCATCGATTCCGGCGCGCGAAGTCACGTAAGGCTCGCCCAGCCGAACCAATATTTCCTGATCAAAGCCGGAGCCATCGTCGATAATGGTCAGAACAATTGTCTCGTCGTCCCATTGAGCATCGATATCGACTTTGGTCTGAGCGAAATCGACGGCGTTTTCGATCAGATTTCCCAGGCCATGCACTACTTCCGGGGTCCTCACGACGGTTAATTGTCCCGGCGTGCGGATGTTTAAATTGATGTCGATGCCAAAGCCGCGATGGTGTTCGGCAATTTCGTCGATAAGGGCCGCCAAGGGCAGGCGCTTTGCAATCGTATCTTCAGCGGTGTCTTGGTGGGAGAGTTGCGAAAGGATTTGCCGGCACCTCTCGGCCTGGCTGCGCAACAGGCGCACGTCCTCGATCCATTTGCTGGAAGCGCCCATGTCGCGTTCGAGCTCACGAGAGACAATGGCGATCGTTCCCAGGGGCGTGCCGAGTTCGTGCGCGGCGGCCGCAGCAAGGGCACCCAGGTCGGACAGGCGTTGTTCCCGGGCGAGTGCGGATTGAGTAGCCGCCAGGGCTGCATGCATGCGGCGGGCTTCGTCAGCGGTTCGCCATGCGTAAATCAGACAAAAGCCGATGCCGAGTGTGAGGGAAATCCAGTTGCCTGCAACATAGAGTGGCGGCAGTAAAAGCGGGTCCTGAGGGTCCCAGGGAAGGGGCCAGTGCAAAAAGGAAATGACTGAGATGCTGCCGAAGGCCAGCATCGCAAGGGCGAGTGTTGCGCCCAGGCTTAGGTTGCTTGCAGATATGACAACGGGTGCCAAATAGAGCAGAGCGAAGGGGTTTTGTATCCCGCCGGTCAGAGCCAACATCGAGGTCAGTTGACAAATGTCGAAGGCAAGATGTGTTGCAGCCTCGCGTTCGTTGAGCATGTGAATATTGGGATAGGTGGCGAAAAGCGTTGCATTGAAGGCAACAGCGACAGCAATAACAGCCAGACATTGACCGATCGGCATTTGGTATTTCAAGCCGAAGAACACGATCACGATCGCAACGATTTGACCGATAATTCCCAAAGACCGCACTGACAAAAGTGTGCGAAGGCGCACGCCCGTACCGACGCTTTCGCCGATTGCTGCAAAGAAGTCCGCTGGGAGGGCCGTGGAGTCCTTGCGGCCTGCTGCGATGTCCGGATTGCTGTTTGAAATGAGATCAGAGACTATTTGGAGCCTGCCTTCTTCTTCATCAAAAGCACTACGGTGTCACCCCAACCGCTTCGCTGGGCGATCTCAAGCGACGTTGCGCCGGACGTATCTGTTTCATCCAGATCAGCGCCACGTTCAACAAGCAATTTGACAACGGCGTTGTGGTGCGCGCGGGTCGCCTTGATGAGTGCGGTTTCACGAAGGGAGCCTGGCTCATTCACGTCGGCTTTGTGCTCAAGCAAATAGTGTGCAATTTCGACTTCACCGTTGGCGGCAGCCAAAGTTAATGCTGTCGTTTGGTCTTTGCTTTTCTTGTCGGGCCTTGCGTCGTTTTCGATAAGAATTTTCACAATGTCCAAACTCGAGACGGCTACGGCCAGTACAATCACTGGCGTGCCGTCGGCAGCTTGAGCATTGGCAGAGGAGCCTGCGAGCAAGGCCGCCGTGGTATCGGCAAGCGATCCTTTGCGGACGGCAGTGGCGAGCGGGTCGTCAGCGAACAGGTCTGGAAACCCGGCTTGCGACGGCGCTGTGGCCAGAAAAAAGAAAGCCGCAAGGACGACAACTCGCCAACGAATTGGCGTTGCGGCATGTGTACGCTCTACCAACATGGTTTTATTTCACCCCTCCAAAGAAGACACGTGCCGCCATAATAGCAGCCATTTCCTCTGTCTTGAACCAGTTGAATCACGACTTTTTAACACTTCTTCGATTCAGCGGCTGTTAAGGCCGATTCTCTAGAACTAAC
>JAWXBO010000213.1:0-20564 GCA_034440175.1 Alphaproteobacteria bacterium | reverse complement strand
ATAACATAGTACATTTGTGTCACTTACTCTCTCAAAACTGGCGGAGAAAAGCCAATTCCCACAGAATCGAGTGTCATTTTATCCAAGTGTAAAACGAAGAGCCGGAGACAGTGGTAATCGCTGCATTTGAAATTTCGATCAATTGCTTCGCGCAAAAAGGGAAACGCAATGCCATCCATACTCAGCCCAAGCGAAACGGCAGGCCTCGCAGGCGCTTCGTTGGACAGCCGCATTCGCCGCGCCGCCGGCCACGTCAGCGATCATACATTCGACCGCATCTCAAAGCGCCTGCGCGACGACGCACTTGAAAACGAACTAACTTACGAACGCGACGGCAAAATGGAAGCCATTCCCGTCATGCTGCGTCCGTTGTTGGCGATGAAGGAACAACTGGGTTACGTCCAGTATGTCTGCCAGCGCCTCACTGAAGCGCTTAAACGTCTGCCTTCACTATATCTAAACGTCGGCAAAATCCGACAGATCATCGCGATCTCACCCGGCGAAGAAGCCTGGCTCCGTGAAATGTGGACACCGGCCCATGATCGCAACAATACCGTCTACGGCAGGCTCGACGCCGTTTGCGATTTTACCGCGGCAACCTGGCAGGACACACTGCACTTTATGGAAGCCAACCTGTCCGGCGTCGGTGGCATAAATTACTCGCCGCTCGCAGAACACCTCGTCATGCGCGACATCGTCCCAACCCTTCTCGCCCATGACCCCACATTGCGCATAGAGCTGCCGCGCGACCAGCGCGACCTCTTCATTCAAGTGTTGATCGACCATGCCCGCGCCATTGGCCGTGAAACCTGCCGACTCTGCTTCGTGGAACCTAAATACGCGGAAGACGGTATCAACGAACAATCCGTACTCACCGCATACTTCGCCAAGAAACTCGGCCTCACCATTACCCACGCCGACCCTTCCGAACTTCGCGTCAAGGACGGAGAAGTCTACTACGAAGACAATTGCATCGACGTCGTTTATCGCGACTATGAAACGCGCGACCTCATCGAAGCCGAAGCAGAACTGGGTGAACCACTCGACGGCATGCGGGCACTGTTTAAACAAAACCGGGTCGTATCATCCATGGTCGGCGACTTCGATCACAAAAGCTGCTGGGAAATTCTCACCGACACCGACATTGCTGAAACCTATTTCAACGCCGAAGAATGCCGCATCTTCCGCCGCCATGTCTTATGGACACGCGTCATCAATGACCGACGTACGTCGCTGCCGCACAATGCTGAGGGTGATCTGCTTGAATTCACCCGCAGCCACCGCGAACAGCTCATCATGAAGCCCAACCGCTCATATGGTGGCGAAGGCGTCACCATCGGCCCGGCCACCACTCAAGCCGATTGGGACCGCGTCCTCGACGAAGCCGCCGCAAGTGCCGGCGATCCCGACCTCTCTTGGGTCGTGCAATCCATAACCCGCCTTCCGGTCAGTGAATTTCCCATCGTCGCCGCGGACGGCCGCGTCCACAGCGAACCCTTCTATTCCGTCATGGGTTTTGCACCTACAGACAGCGGCCTCGGCATCATTTGCCGCGTGAGCCAGAAACAGGTCGTAAACGTCGCCCAACACGGCGGCATGGCGGCCGTGTTGGTCGGGCAAGCCCCTGCAGAGCTCCGCGTTCCCAAACGCTCACTCAATCGGGTCGAAGGCGCAGAGCTATCATTGCGCAAAAAAATCTCGGACATCATGCATTTTGACAACGCGATCGCCGTCCTTGAGTGGGACGAAGAAACAGTTCTCCCACAAGGATCCCGCGAAGAACGTAGCGAACAACTCGCGGCCCTCGAAGCCGCACGTCATGGCCTCCTGACCTCCGATCACCTCGGCGATCTCATCGAAGAAGTTGCCATCGAGATTGAGCCCGGCAATCGTTGGCAACGGGAAATTCACATTCTACGCGAGCTTCGCCAAACCGAGATGGCATTGCCCGCTGATCTGGTCCGCGCCTTCGCCAGCGCACGCTCACGCTCTGCAGGCGCATGGGAAGAAGCGCGTGAAAAAAATGATTTCACACTTTTGAGCATTTCTTTGGCGGAAACCGTAAACCTGCTGCGCCAAACCGCCAGCGCATTGGACAGCACCGCCGATCCTTATGACGTTTTGCTCGACGAGTATGAGCCCGGCATGACCCGCGCGCGTTTGGACCCCGTGTTGACCGATCTGCGGACACGCCTTGTACCTTGGGTGACGGCTGCCCGTTCGAAAACCGCGTCTTGGCCAACCGGCATCGTCCGCACACGCAAAGCGCCCGACGCGGACATGTGGAAACTTTGCAGGGACATACTCACCAGGATCGGCTTCAACTTCAAGCGCGGACTGCTTGATCGCGCGACCCATCCTGGCACCTCGGCCGTTGGCTTCGACGACGTACGTCTTGCACTGCGCACCCAAGGGGACGACATCGCAAGCACCATCCTGATCACACTTCATGAGGGTGGTCACGGGCTCTACGATCAAGGATTTGCTCGCAAGGATCGCGGCACGCTGCTGGCGCAAGCGCCATCTATGGGGCTGCACGAAGCACAAGCGCGCCTCTGGGAAAACCACGTGGGCCGCAGCCAAGCGTTCTGGAATTTCCTGATTCCGGTCATGAAAAAATCGTTGGGAAGTACCATCGATGGACTCGATGCACAGATGTTCTTTCAAGCCGTCAATCACGTGCAGCCAAGCCAAACCAGGGCCAATGCCGACGAGCTCTCATATCACTTGCACATCCTTCTGCGCTACGAATTGGAGGTCGCCATGATCGCAGGAAATCTCAATGTGGCTGATCTCCCCGGCACGTGGAACGAACGCAGCAAAGCACTAATCGGTGTCAAACCTGCTTCTGATCGCCAAGGCGTGCTCCAAGACGGGCATTGGCCGGCCGGCATGTTCGGCTATTTTCCGACCTACACAATAGGAAGTCTGTACGCGGCACAACTAGCCGAAACCTATGCTCAAAACAACAAGCTGGACGATGAGATAGAACGAGGCAACTTTGCGTCATTGCTGAACTGGTTGCGAAAAACGACCCATGAACCCGGCGATCTTTTCCCCGCTGAAGACCTTATAAAAAACACGACCGGTCAGCCGCTGGATACCGAAGCCTATTTTCGTCACATCGACAGGAAATTCCGTTGACGACTAGCCAATGGACGAATCATCGGCACGGCGGTTAAATCGCCAACGCATCACGATTCTCTCCAGATCAGCCAGCGTGGCCGAATCCTTACCCCACATCTCTGAAAAGAATGTGCCCGCACCTGCGGGCAGTTGCGATGGCTCGAGGCGCGACAAGCGGATACGCATCGGCATGCTGACGCCCTGCCCGATTGCGATGGCTTCTCCATCACCCAGCGATGAAAGAAAGTCCAGCAATCTCGCCGCACAGTCGGCGGAACGCGCACGCACGGCCTGTTGATCTGCGTCATTTGACAAGCGGTAAGCAAATATGGTGCTGCATTGAGACAACAGCGTCGGGTCAAGCTCGGATGGCCGCTGTGTGATAACACCCAACGATATTCCGTATTTCCTCCCCTCCTTGGCAATGCGTGCAATCGACTGCCGGGTCGGTTCAAATCCCAGCGTCCGGTCCAACGGCGCATAGCGATGGGCTTCTTCGCAAATCAGCGTCAATGGCAAATGCCCTTTGCTCCAAACGCCAAGGTCAAATGCCAGCCTGCAAATCACAGAAATCACGACGTTCAAAATTTCCGAGGGGACGGCAGACAAATCAAGAATGGTCACCGGCCTGCCATTTGTCGGAACACGGAATATCCGGCCGATAATTTCAGTCAGTTTGTCTTGCACAGTCAGACTGCCGAACATGAAAGCGTAGCGCGGATCCGCCATCAAAGTTTCAATACGCGCCTTGATGCGACGCAGCGCAATGACACTACGCGTCCGGTCCAACTTGCCCATTTGATCGTCCAGATAAGCGGAAATGTCGGCAAGCCGGAACGGTGTCGGAGAATCGACGCCAGCCGAAATGGTGTCTCCAACACGCCGTAATGGCGCTCCCAGTCGCGCCACCATCCCCTCCCCGGCGCGTTTTTTCGCGTTCATGACGGCTTCATGCAGTATTTCCATGTCTTCAGCCTGGGCGACATCTGACGTTACAAACACGCTCGCCAGTTCGTCAAAACTCAACAGCCAATACGGAAGAAACAGGTTCGCCGGGCTGACAATTTCCGCCTTGCCGCGAAACGCCGCGCTGTACTCGTTGTGCAGGTCCAATACGACAACGCGTGCCGCCGGATACTTATCGATAATCCCGTGCAGCATCGCAGCCACACCACACGACTTACCCGCACCGGTCGATCCCACAACCGCAAAGTGCTTCGATAAAAGATCATCGACCAGAACATGCGCCGGAACCTGAGAGTCTTGATAGAGCGTTCCGATCTGCACCGACGGACGGCCCCGTGACGAATAGACCTCCGCCAGGTCCCGATAGGTTGCAAGACTAAGCGAATCGCCAAGTGTCGGCAAAACGGTGACACCACGTTTGAACCGGCGGTCGCCTGTAAGCGCATCCGCTAAAATCTCGCCGACGAGGTCAAGCTCCACTAAGCGAAGCACGCTCTCGCCGCCGGCCAGCTCTGCGGTTGGAACAGACAGACTGGTAACCACCCCAATGACAATTGACATTGGTGTGTGAATGGAAACCGCGGAACCGATAACAATTCTCTCGTCAAGTTCAATGCCCAGCGGCCGGCGGGCGTCAAAGGCCGCAATGGCCTGCCCGCCCTCAACCGACACGATGTGTGCAAAGCGGTTTCCCGGGACCACCGCCACTGGTTGCTCGGAATTGCTTACGTCGCTGGTGAAAGCTGGCGCGCTCTGCGGCGCAAATTGTGTCGACTGCATGACAATTCTCTCCCTACCCTAAATCCGATCCGGGGTGTTACATTTTCCTGGAAATGTCACGCTTGCGCATGTGCCCTTCCCGGGGCTGCTGCTCAACTCAAACCGGCCACCTTGGGCCTCACACAGTTTTTTCACAATCGTCAACCCTAGACCGGTACCTTCTTGAGCGCGCCTCGATGAGTTTTTGACGCGTCCAAAACGCGATTGCGCAAGCTTGAGCTCTGCCTGGTTCATTCCCGGTCCGTTGTCCGACACCCGAAGCACCACACCACCATCCGCGCTTAGCCTCGCTTCGAGGGAAATTATTCCCCCGAGCGGTGTGAACTTGATGGCATTCGACAACAGATTGATGATGACCTGTTTTATTCGCAGCGTGTCCAGCAGTACCAACGGCAAGCCATTATCCGAGTGCGCGGTCAAAGTTTGGCCCTTGGCATCCGCCATTGCGCTAACAAAAACCGTCGCAGTCCGCACGATCTCAGACACTTCGCAACTTTCAAGTTCTACGACAGGCTGACCACTTTCAAGTCTCGCCAGATCAAGCATGTCGTTGATGATGCCAAGCAAATGATGGCCAGCGCCGCTGATGTCTCTCGCATACTCCTTGGTCTTGACGGCATTGTCTTTCGAAATATCTGTAAGCGCCAACACCTCCGAGAACCCAATTATGGCATTCAGAGGTGTCCGCAAATCGTGGCTCATGTTCGCGACGAAATCGCTTTTGGCGCGGTTGGCCAGTTCCGCGTCAATTCGGGCGGCGTTGAGTCGATTCTCCGACCGCAGCCTTGATATCGCAGCTCCCGCAAACTCGACATAAAGACGCAACAAACTGCGTTTCTTTGGAACATTACTATCGACCACGGCCATGCACACCTCTCATGATCGCACAAGGCTAGGCGGCTGCGGTTAAGCCCACTGCAAAACAAAAACGACAACTGTTTGGATCGGACCCACAAAGAAGTATTAAGCTCAACGCTTCGTTGACGGAGCGGGCTTTACTCGCGGAAAAGGGAAATCGGTCACATCGGTCACGCCGGCGACCGGGCTACCGCGTCGCGCCGCTGTTCATCAGCAAATCCAAACCGCGCAACCCCTTCTTCAGCTGTTCGGTTACCTCGCGCGCCGCAGCCGGGCTGCGGATGATCCGCGGGCGCAAGAAAATCAACAGCTCGGTCCGTTCGCCAGTTTTCGAGGTCGAGGAAAACAGGTGCCCCAGCACCGGAATTTCCTTCAACACCGGCACACCACTGTCGCCGTGCGTATCGCTTTGCCGGATCAAGCCGCCCAATGCGATTGAATCGCCGTCCTGAACGGCAACGGTGCTGGATAATTTTCGTTGTTGGATGGTGGGTGAGTCGATACCCGACGACGTTGTCGGAATGGCAGAGCTGACTTCCTGATTCACATCAACGAACACGGTGCCGCTTTTGCCAATCCGCGGCGTCACGCGCAGCACGATGCCGGTATCGCGAAACTGAACCGAATTGACGATCGTCGGATCGTTGACATCGCGAACGCCGGTCGCCGATTGAGTGATGATCGGAACTTGATCGCCGACTTGCAACGATGCGGCCTTGTTATCAAGCGTCAGAATTTTCGGTGCCGAGATGACTTTGACATCGGTAACTGTCCCCAGCGCGTTCAAGGCGATTTCAACATCGGGAATCGTGTAGGTAAAGTTGAACCCCGGCACCAATGCCGCAGGCGTCAAGGTGCGCCCAAGCGAGAAATTTTGGTTGCCGCCATTCTTGAAGAACCATTCGACGCCAAAGCGCAAAGTGTCGTTCAGCGTCACCTCGGCGATGGTCACCTCGATCAACACCTGATCCGGCGCAATATCGATCTCCTTGAGAAAACGCTCAAGCGCTGCATATTCGCTGGCACTCGCACGAACGATCAGCGCGTTATTCGCACCGTCGAGCGCGATCTGCAAACCCGAACTACGGCTTTCGCCGCTTGCGTTGCTGATTTGCGGACCGGCAGGTGCCGGACTGGCGCCCTGCGAAGCGGTTGCCGCATCTGGCGCAGGGGCATCATCGGCGGCGTTGCTCCCTTGGCCTAAACTCACCGAATTTCCGTATACCGCCGACAAGGAACGCGCCACGTCTTCGGCCTTGGCATTTTGCATTCGATAGTAATACACACCGCGGCCAGGACCGTGCGGTGGCACGTCAAGCCGGTCGACCCATTTCTGCACAGCACTCAGTTGCGCAGAGCGTGGCGAGACCACCAATAAGGTGTTCAGCCTCGCCAATGGCACAAACCGCAGAAGCGACGCACTGGCCCCACCCGTCGTCTGAAACACGCGCGTAAGTTCCTGCGCCAAGGTGGCGGCTTCGACATGCTCGGGCCGGATCAGCGCATAGGACATGCCTTTGAGATAATCGACGTCAAACAGCCGGATTGTGTCCAGCATCGCAGCACGTTCCTGGCCCGTGCCGGCAATGAACAATAAATTGCGTTGCACATCAGCAGACACAACTCCCCCGGCAGGCGCAATAGGCTCCAGTATTTTCTGCATTTCCGTGACGGCGATAAAGCGCATCGGGACGATCTCGATGCCGTAACCCGGGAGGCGCGAACGCCGGCTTCCCGAGAGCTCGAACCCGTCGATGCGCTTCTGCGCTTCCGTTGCAGGTACGACATTGTAAACGTTGTGGGCAAAGACGATAACCGCCCCATTGACTTTCAACGCCGTTTCAAGCGCCGCCACGACATCCTGTTTGCGCAGAGGCGTACTCGTCCTCAGCGTGATCTTCCCCTGCACTTGCGGGTCAACCGAATAGGGAACTTTGAGTATGTCCCCTAAAACCGTTCGCACGACGTCTTTAACATCGGCATCGGCAAAGTCGAGAATAACGTCCCCGCCTTTTTGCCCGTCGCGCTGTCGCGATCCTTGATTCACGAACCGGCTGTCGCCTTCGAATATCTCGGTTTTAGGCAGTTGGGTGTTGTTCGCGCCTTCGCGCTCAATCATGACACTTGCGGGCGGCGGGGCTTCCACGGGCCCCAACGGTTCGCCCATGCCCGGCGCGCGCGACTGGGCGACGAAGTCGTCATCCAGGGTTTCACATCCGCCCAGTCCAATGGACATGCCCAGCACTAAAAGGATTATCCCCGAATTCCGGGAACGCAATGATTTGATACAACGCAACGTTACAGACCTCACCACAAACCAGCCACAAGACGAACAATGGGAAATCTCACCGGTCGCCTAGCGATATAGACTGTCAATTAAGAAATTGTATACCTCAATTAGGTTTCCTTTCCCTTTCTAAGGCGGCGCCGCAGAGTTCCGCGCCTTGGAAATTGTAAGAAGTTCCTGACGCCCGGCACCCGAGACGGCGACTCCAGCCGCGCTAATCCGCCCAATCGTCCAGCCGTCAAAAGTGTCACCGGGTTTCAAAGTCATCACGGTTCCGCCCGCTTTTTGAACCAACGCCAGTTGGTTTTTGCTGTCACCTGTCAGACCCAACAGGCGGTATTGAGACAAATCGCCAAGTGCGGGGGCGGCAATCGCGCCAGATCCGGCGGCAACCGCCACCGCCACAGGATCGGCCCGGCGGTCGGGATTGAAAAGTGGCCTGAGTGTTACCAAATCGTAAAACTCAATAACCGGCACCGGCTGCAGCTTGAGTGGAGGCGGCGCTTTGATCTCCAAGGGTGGCACGGTTTGAAATAGGTCCAGCACGCCAAAAGGCGATGGCACGAATGCCAGGGCCCCAGCGACAAGTCCGGCAACTGCGGCGCCGATCATGACCCGGCCAAATGCGCCGTCTTCACCCAGCGCACTCATGGCGCACGCATATAGGCTGAAACGACAATCTCAACCTGCAGCCGGTTTGGTTGAGCGAGCGGAGTGGTCAGGGCCCAGTCACCGTCGGGATCTCGAATGACCAGCTTTTCGACCGTCAGCAATGGCCGCGCCTTATCAATACGGTGCAGCGCGTTGACAAGTCCCTTGACGTCCGCCTCCACCGTCATTTGCACCGCGATCTTGACCAGGGCCCCGTCGAGCGCTTCCGGCAACACTTGACTGCTCGCCACCGACGATGACGTGGCGACAAACATCTGATTGAGGTGTCCCTGCAATTGTGCGATCGCGAGTGCCGACTGCGGCGCGGAATAGGTCAGACCCTGAATTTCCGGATTGGCCGCGAGCTTTCTTGCTTCAATCTCAAACTTAGGCGCCGCATCCGCGAGTGCCGTCATGGCCATGGCCTGCCGCTTTAGCATGCCGATGCGTTCACCGTGCATCGACGACGAAGCCCATAGCGGCAGCACCAGCCAAAAAAGCATGACGAGCATCAGAACAGCCAAAATGGTGACAGCAACAACGCGCTGCCTCCACGGCAAAAGCTCAAGCATCATGGCTTGGCACCTCTTTCAACCTTCAGCGAAATCTCAAAGCGGTCCTTGTTCGATTCCGGACGCCGCAAAACAGGCGACCTGAACGTGACGTTGTTGAATAATTTCGATGAGTCAATTTTTGAGATCAGTTGCGTTGCCTCGTTAGCCAGCCCCGCCAGTTCGATCCCATCGCTTGAGTACCTGAATTCCGTGAGCCGTGCGGTGTCAGGCAAAAGCGCCGTGAGCTCCTTCAATGACCCCAAAACCACACCAGGCTTGTGCCTTTGCGCAATCGCAATAGGCTGTGTCATGCCTTCAACCTGTTGCCGTAGAGCGGCGCCACGCAGGGCCAGGGGCCGTAATTCAACAATGCGCAACCTCCAGGCCTCGACCTCCCGCTCGCGCGCCGCATCCCACAACACGCCTGCAAAATACCAACTGCAGATCGCAGCCACAACGAGCCCCGCCTTGATGACGGTTGAGCGCTGCGACGCCGGTGGTTGCGCGGCGCGAAGATTGAACCCTGCCCGCTCGCCTGCAACGTCTTCAAAATCGATGACGCTCGCCTTGAATCCCAGGCGCGTCAGCCGTTGCTCAAGCCCATCGACAGCGGCACGCGGCGTGATCGCGGCATCAACACTCAATTTGCCTTCGATCGCGTCGCGTGCCGCAATCCGCACGGCAAAACGAACGGCATCGGATTTGAAAGGCGTCAAGCGGTCAATCTGAAGTTCAACCGCAGAAAGCACCTGATGCTCCGGCATCATCGGCAGTTCAATGCGCCGGCGCAGCACCGTGGAGGACGGCAATACGACGGCGAGCTCGGCCAACCCGAAGTTCGGTGCCGCCTGCAAAATTTGATCGGCGATGCCCTTGTCGTCTTGGCTGGAGTCGATGTCCAAAGCCTGAGTATCAGGCAGGGCGGGAACGATGTGCCACAGACCTTCGCGAACATACAGGGTTGAAAGCGCTACCGGTTTGGGAAACAACCCCTGCGCCCAACCTGGCGCCAGCTCGGCGATTTCTCCCACCCACCACCGGAAAAACCGGCGTGCGAGATCAGGCACATCCGCGATGCGCACCGGCGCGTTCAAATCAATAGTGATCGGACGATCGGACACGAAAGACTAGCCATCTCCAACTTGTGAACCCAGCCGGTTCAGACGTGCAGTTGAACACAAACGCTCTTCACTCCCGGTTAAACCACGCACTTTGCCCCGCCGATGTGTTTTCTCGTTTTCCCGTGCATGTGTACATGATAAGGATTTCCGCCATTTCTTATCGCGTCATTCTCGGAATATTTCCCGGAATTCTGCGAAATCTCGTTAGCATGCACGATACATGCACGAGAAAGCTGCCGCGGCGCTGCAAGAACATCTACTGCGCACGCCGTCACTTGGCGCAATTTCATACCACCTGGATCCGTTCCACTTTAAAAAATGCTTATAACACACCAAGGATACAAAACAAGAACATAATTGCCCCGGGACCACCTCAACCATCTGAGGCTGTGAAGGAATGCCACGCGGAGCCGCGGTGAGCGCGGAGAGCGGCGGATTTTCAGCGCAAATCTCTGCGCCTCCGCGTGATTTCTTCACACACTCTCTTGCCCGCTCTTACGCTCAAGGGCGGGGCAAGTAATCCGCGCTCCCAGCAAAACACGCCTTCAATTCAGTTATGGCTGCCCGGCATTGAGATAAGCGTTTGGACCTCAGGACCCGTAGGCTCGGTCCAAAACTTCACAGGTAAAAAAACGGCCCATTTCGGCTGGTTGGGGGACTAGGATTCGAACCTAGATAAGCAGAGTCAGAGTCTGCTGTCCTACCGTTAGACGATCCCCCAATGGCGGGCGCCTTCTTAACCCTTGGGGCGCACCGCTTCAAGGGCTTCGCGTTTGCCAAAACAACCCCTAAATAGGTGTCCAGGCCAACCATCGAGTCAAAGCCCGCCCCATGCCCGTTCGCGCCGAAACCTTCGAATTCATCTCCAATCTCGACACGATGTGGGCGGTCGTCGCCGGTGCCTTGCTGGCCACCGCTGGTGGCTTCGTCGCGGCCCAGATCGAGCACCGTGTGGATACCCGCCGCCGCGAACGCCAGGCAGCACTATTCTTTGGTGAGGTGATGTCGATGATCCGGGTCACCACCGAATCCGCCGAACGCACGCGCCGTGTCGGTGATCCCTACGGACCGGTGACCATGCGTCTTCTGCGCATGGTTCGCCGCGAACTGGACGTTTATGACCGCAACCGCGAACGCCTGTTCGAACTGCGCGAACCCGCCATGCGCGCCCGCATTCACACCACACTGCTGCGGATCATGATGGGTGTCGAGGGCACAATAGAATCCGCCGATGACGTCATCGAAATTGAGTCCGAGCTTGCCATCAACCCAGACCTGTCAGGTCCACGCCTGGCTCACTTGCAATCCCGCATCGAGCAGCAAAAGCAACGCCGGGACTTTTCATTCGACTTTCTGACCGAATCCTCAGCACAGGCCGTAGACCTGGCAAAGAAACTGGAACCCATCGCCCGCGTTGATTTTTCAGCCTTGATCAAGGCAACCCGCGACGCGTGAGCTCATACCCGCCACTCATAGTACCACGTCTTCAAGCCGGAAGTCGCGTTGACACCCTCGCCCCAGCGGCGGAACCCTTCACGCTCGTAAACCCGCACTGCCCGCAGATTGTCCTGATTGACGTCAAGGAACAGCCGGGACGGCGAACGCCGCTTCGCCTCATCAAGCAGAGCCTTGGCAGCACCCGTACCCCAATAGCGCGGATCAACCGCCAGCTGATCAACATGCCCGCTTTTAATGTCGACGGTCACAAATCCAGCCATATCGCCGTTGGCTGTGTTGAACGCGCAGGCAATATCAATACCCTGATCATTGAGCGTGGCGATATGGTCGCATATCCACACGCGCCGCGCTTCGAAGTCGATCACGGGCATGGCTTGCGACCACGCGGCAATCCACAAATCAATCAGTTCGCATGAATAGGCATGGATGAACGGATGGAATTGAAATTTCAAACGTCGCTCACTGAGCTGCGTCCTTGTGCGGCTCACTCTCTGACTCATCCAGCTCATCACCCCGCCGAGGGGAGTCCGCGTAGTCAACTTCACGTACAACATCGGTATCGTCGTGACGCACGTGGTCGCTCTCTTCGGCCTGCATTTGAGCAGACGCGTCACTGGCGGCCTGGTTGGCTGCAGCTTGTTGAGCTTCGAATATCTCTTCGCGCTGGTGACGGATAAAGGGCGCGGTGTCTTTCAACTCGTCATAAAGGCCAAACGTCAGGCGCTTGGCGCGCGCAATCAGTTGGCCATAATCATAAGAGGTGATGCGCACGTTCCTGTGCCGGCCCTCAATCCGCGGATTGCCTTCATACTCGTCAACGGTACCACCGATCACAAAAACATCGACCGGATCGCGCTCGCGAATTGAACCGCTGCGAATGAGGTCGCGCACATTGTTCCAGGCCTGCATCTGCTGCTCGCCGCCGACAGTCACTCTGGCTCCCTTCAGATCAATGACAAGGGTCGGCTCACCGTCTTTGTACAAACCGGTGTGCAGACCAACACCGGTTGACGCCTTTGCAACGGCTCCCAATTTCGTATCGACGTCAAACTGCCCATCGCCAACAACATATTCGGGCTCAAAAACCCACAAGGCCCGCTCGGCCATCGCATGGCCTTCACGCTCAAGCATGGTGTGAGGATCGGCCCAAACCATTTCCATTTCGCTGATCGACGCCAACCGTTCTTTCATCCGCTCAAGCACGGCAGACACGCCGGGCGCGCCCCAGTCTGCTAACACCTGGGCCAGCAGCGTCGCCTCCGGCGCAGTTGCGCCCAACAGGCGCGCTGCAGCCTCTTCCGGCGGCCGCGTGCCCAGACGTAACCACTCAAGCAGTATGCCGCCCTGAGCCAGTTTGGCCGTCAGTTCCTGCACCTCACGCCGCTCTGCTTCGCTGTTCACCGGCAAAGGTTCACCAGCAGCGGGCTTTGAACCCATCGCCATCTTTAGGCCGTGATTATCCTGGGCCAAACGCTCAATACGCATTTTGAGATACGAGCGCCGACGCTCCTCTGACCACACAACAGCCAAGGCCGCCAAGAGCGGCGCCGCTACAGCGATGATGAATAACAGGAATGATCCCATCTATGGGCCCCCACCCGACGCGCCAAGAATTGTGAAATAACTTCCCCAATCAAGCGTATTCTATAACAGTCCGACCCCTGGGGGTAGCAACCTTAATTAAATTAGCCTTACGAACCTATCCAGCGGGAATCCTCAAAATTTTGGCTCTTGACCAAATCTTTTTTTGCAAGACCAGGCACCTTGCGCCCCCGGCTACACAATTCCCATAAACCATATCACTCAAATTTCACTCGAACGTGAAGGTTCGCGATGCAGATTTGGTGGAGGTGTGTCCTCGCAATGTGGTGTGTTCCTCCAATAGTCGCGGGGGGAAAATGCGCGGGTTGGTGGGGGTGCCGTCAGGTTTGACGGCTATGGGACTGATTGTGTCCTTGCTGTGCTTTGACGCGCAGGGCGCTAACGCGCCACCAGCGCGCGATTTTCAAACGTATCAGCCCAGCGTCAGGCCGGTGCGGATTCAGGCAAGTGACGCGCCGTCCATCGACGGCGACATTTCCGACGCCGTTTGGGCTAAGGCGCCATCCATAGACGAGTTCTATCAATTGACCCCCAAAGAAGGCGCCCCCGGCTCGGAACGCACCGTCGTTCGCGTTCTTTATGACGAAAACAACATCTATTTCGCCGTTCACGCCTATGACCGTGAACCCGATAAAATTACCGCGACCGTCATGTCTCGCGACGGAAACTTGTCGAAGGACGACTTTATCCGAATCTACCTCGACCCTCATATGTCCAGGCGTGACGGCTACACCTTCGAAGTAAACCCTTTGGGCGCGCGCCTCGACGCGCTCATACAAAACAACACGCAATATTTGGCTGAATGGGACACCACCTGGAGTGCCAAGGCCCGGATCGTCGACGACGGCTGGATGGCGGAAGTGGCCATTCCGTTTCGCAGTATCTCCTACGACATTGCGCGCGAAAACTGGGGCTTCGATCTGTTCCGCCTCATCCGGCGCAAGGGCGAGCGCATCCGCTGGTCACAAATCAAAAGACAGTTGCCGGTGATCGACATTTCCAGATCTGGATCAATGCTGGGAATCAAAGACACGACGCAAGGCTTGGGCTTGGACGTGCAACTCTATGGCTCCTTGCGTTTCAAGCATGAATGGGCGGACCCGCGTGAGAATGATCTGACATTTCAACCAGCCGGAAACGCCTATTACAAAATCACACCTTCGCTTACCGGCACACTGACGTTCAACACAGACTTCTCCGATACGCCGCTCGACGCCCGCCGGGTCAACACTGGCAGGTTCGGATTGTTCACACCGGAATCACGCGACTTCTTTTTGCAGGATGCTTCCGTCTTCGAATTCGGCGGCGACAACCTTGACGAAAACGTCAATGGCCGGCCATTTTTCTCACGAAACATTGGCCTGGTGAACGGAGAGCCGGTTGACATTGTCGCCGGTGGCAAGCTTTCGGGACACTATGGAGGCTTCGGCGTCGGCGGCTTGCTCGTAGCGACGGAAGGCACGGACACCACGGACGGCCAAATCCTGTCCGCCGCGCGCTTTACCCATCCCGTGCTCGACCAGTCGAAGATCGGACTGGTTTTCACGAATGGCGACCCCACTGGAACGACCCAGAACACCGTGGCGGGCGGCGATTTCCAGTTCCGCAATTCCACGTGGTTCAAAGGCGACACCTTCAAGGCCGATTTTTTCTACGAACGCAGTTTTTCCGATGTCTACGGCAACGACGACACATTTGGCGTGGCGATTTCCTACCCAAATGAACCTTTCGGCATGGGCTTTCAGTTCAAGGAAATCGGCGAGAACTTCTTTCCCGCTCTGGGTTTTGTGAACCGCTCCGCCATTCGCGAATACGACGGCAGTTTCGTTTACAAAAAAACCCTGGACAGCAATCCCACATTCCGCTGGTGGGAGACGGGCACATTTTACAATTTTGTCACTGACCTCAATGACAGGCTGGAATCACGGATAAATGGCGCCTGGTTCGGCTTCATGACCCAAGACACCGATATCGCGTTCGCAAATATGTACAACAGCTATGAAGCCGTACCGGCCGATTTCTACCTGCCGCGAAATGTCCTGGTGCCGGCGGGCGAGTACACCTGGAACTCTGCGGACATCCATGTCGAAACCTCCGTGGCGCGCCCTATCTCATTCGTTGGCGAGATCGAGTGCTGCAGCTTGTACAATGGAGATCTGTTGCGCACATTTGCCAACCTGAACTGGCGGCCCAATTCAACCTTCGATTTTGGACTGCAGCATCAGTTCTTCAACATCACACTGCCCACGGGGGATGTCGAAATCCAGATCTATGCCATTAACGTCGCGATCAATTTCACGCCCGATATGCAAATCAGAACTCAAGCCCAGTACGACAATATCTCCGAAGGCTTCGGGCTCTCGGCCCGCTACCGTTGGGAGTTTGCACCGGGATCGGAATTGCTCGTGGTGCTGGGCGAAAGCGGCTCACTGCTCCACGGCGCACATTACCGGTCCGACACCACACAAGCCTCTGTTCGCATCGGCCATCTCATGCAGTTCTGATCCGCTTCACCACTTCAGGCGGAACCCTGCCGACAGCGTATGAGTGACAATGTCGGTATTAAGCCCCGCGTCATAGTCAATAGCGATTGATGCCTCGTCGGACAACGGCACAGTGATGCCCGCACCCAGAATAAGGGAATCACGCGCGTATTTCTGGCCCTCGACGTGGATGGGGCCGAAGCCTTGAAGCACCGCGTCGAACTGCGAATGGTCATCGGCATACTCATGCGCCCAGATCGCGCGCGCTTCCGGCACCAGTTTTCGCCCGCTCTCCAACTCGATCGGATGAGCAAACCGCGCGCCGATCATACTCTTCAACGACGTGAACTCCGCGTCATCGACCGACAACAACAAGGCCGACGACCCGCTTTCGTTGTAGGCGTCGGTTTCCAGATGCGCAAAGCTGAGCCCGACCAGTGGCTGTATGCGCCAGTCTTCCGTTTCAAATATCTTTCCGGCTTCCGCATACGCGGAATACGTCGTTCCGTTATAGCTGCCGAACGCCGCCCCATCGGGCAGGAACCGGCGAACGCCGAAATCGTGCCAGATGAAACTCGCGCTGGCGTTCAGATAAAGCCGCGTATCGCCCCACGCCACATAGGTGCCCACTTCGAAACTATCGATGTCTGCGTTGTCAGGCCCGTCCGCGAAATCAATGTCGTCGGTAGTAAACTGCAACGCCACACCGGCAAGGAGCACCGGCGTAAACACGTGATCCATTCCAACAATGCCGCCGGCCAAGTTGAAGTTCATCCCGCCAACGCCGTCTTCGCCGTCCGTTCCACCCCATACGCCGACCATGCGGCCCCAGGCAGCAGTCTCGCCGACGCGTCGCGTCCCCGTGCGCAGCCACTCGAATGGATCGGCCCCCGGCGTTGCGTCCGTCATCGTTTGCGTGGCGCCAGATTCATTGGCGGCGAAGCGGTTGAGACAGCCACCGCTTCCGGCAAGGTTACAACCCGCCGCACCCAAACCGTTCAGCCGGTCGTTGACCATGGACTTCCATGGACCCGCGGTCTCCACGGTAACAGCACCCAGATCGGCAAGGCCGTCGAAGTCAACGTGAGTCAGCCGCAGGTCGACCGTATTGTCACTATCGATCAAGTGTGAAAGTTGAAAAAAGAGGGATCCATTGTAAATCAGTTCGTCGTCAAAGTCCGTTGTGATTGGCGAGCCACTGATAATCACGTCGTTGTATTCAAACTGGGTGATGTTCGTCCCCGAAAACGCAGTTGGATCAAGCACCGCCTGCAGCGTTCCCGCCAAAAAGACATCTCCAGTGGTAATAATCTGACCGTAATGCGTGCCAGCCGTAGCAATAGGAACCCCAGGTTCGCCGAGGAAGAACGAAAGCGTGCTTCCCGCCGTCTGCGTAAAGTTTACCGCGTTTAAAGTGCTTTGGTTATCGACATAAAGGTGCCCGCCCGCATTGAGGTTGAGGTCGCCCACATTGACCAGGTCGTATCCATTGCCGCCGGTAGAGCCAAAAGAGTTCGACCCCATGACGGCAACACCGCCGGAATCGATATCAAAGCTCGCGAAGTTACTTGCGCTACCTGTTCCCGTTCCGCCATGAGCGATAAAATACTGCGTTCCGTTTTGTACGACGATGGAATCGTCGTTGCCCGTATAAAAAACCGGCACACCTATCAAGTCGCCCTCAACGCCGCCGCCCTCGCCGATAAACTGATAGGCCGAACTCTTCCCGCCAAAGAACACGTCGCCTTGGATGACGCCGCCGCCTGTGTTGGTAAATGTCGTCCCGTTGTCGATAAGTAGATTGACGGCCGTTTGACCAATGATCGTTGCTTCGATGAGACCGGTATTCGTCACCGACCCGTTCAACGTTCCTATGTCCAGTATCAACGCACTTGAAGCGGCGTCCAGCGTTCCATTGTTGATAATATTGCCGGTATGCGTGCCCGTGACGATGGAAAGACCCGGATCGTCAAGAACCAGTCCCGAAAAGCCCACGCCCCCGCTGATCACTCCATCATTGACAATCTCGCCGTCGAACGTACCGGCGCTGATATAGACGCCGGTAATACCGCCCGCAATCGTCCCGGAATTGGTGAAGTCGCCGGATACTGAATCCGCCGTAACAAACAAACCCACCGTACTGCCTGTGATCAAACCGCTGTTATCAATCGTGCCGGTAAAACTATTGGTTACACGTTCGATGGTTGTCCCACCGATGGAGCCCGGATTGATTATGCCACCCACGAGCAATCCAACGACACCTCCGTCAATCAAACCGGCATTGCTAATGTTCCCGTTCCAGTTGCCAGCGGCCAACACCACCCCGGCCGATCCGCCGGAAATAGTCGGCACAGGTGGAAACAAGGTGTTCGAATAAACATTGCTGAAATTCGCATCCGCGTACTCAGCGCGGATGAACACGCCAAACGAGCGGCCACTGATGCTGTTCGTATTCACGAACTCCGCAGTACCCTCGCTGGGCCCCTTAAATACGCTGCCTTCGCCTTCAAAAAAGAACCCTGCATATCCACCCGATATGCTGCCCGAGTTCGAGACATTGCCGGCAAACGTTGCGTCGTCAAAATAAATGCCAATGCCCGAGGAGCTGCCGCCTTGAATTACGCCGCTATTGTTGAGATCGCCTGTCCAATTGCTGGTGACGTAAACGCCGTTGCCGTTTTCGCTCGACGCCGTGATCTGACCCGAGCCGTTATTTTGCATTCCCCCATCGAAATTCCCACTTTCGATGGCAATGCCGTCATCGACGCCCGCGATAGTGCCGTTGTTTGTGATGCCGCCGATAAAGTCCGACGTATAATCGGATATCAAAATTGCGGTCGCGCCCAGGCCTTCAATCAGACCGCCGTTTGAGATCCCGCCATTGAAAGTCTCGGCGGTAATCAAAATGCCGATCCCGGCATAAGATCCTTCGCCGCCCGCGGCTTCCAAACTGCGCTGAGTAATCGTTCCGGAATTCCAGATACCGTCGTCAAACGAAGCTCCGCCAACGGCAATCGACGGACCGTCCAGACTGTTGATGCTTGCACCGGACTGGTTATGGATTCCGCCGCTGAACGCCACAGAGCCTTCGCCGCCGCCCTCACCACCAATGTCGCCAATCTGAATGCCGGACGAAACACCCTGGATTTCTCCAGCGTTCGTAATACCGCCGCCCCAACCGGTAAAATCATCGGCGATGTAAACGCCGCGGTCCCCGCCGCTGATCGTACTGTCGTCCTCGTTGAGCAACCCGCCCGTCATCGACCCAAGAATTGCAGCAATGCCGTCACCAAGGGTCGCCGTAATCGCACCGGAGTTCGTGATCGAACCCGTCATAGATGCGGAGGTGTAACTCTCTGACGTACTCGTACCGAGTTGAATGCCGTTGCCGCTGGCCGATGAGATTATCCCTGTGTTGGTAACACCGCCCGAAACATTGGTGGCAATCGTTAGCGCACCAAGGAAGCCGTCGTAGTAGGACTCTCCGCCACCCGCGATGACACCGTTGTTGAGCAGCGAGCCCGTGATGCCGCCTTTACCAACGAAAAATCCTGCTTCTCCGTCGCCCGGTGGTCCAATCGTAGCGTTGTTAGTAACATTGCCAACAACTGAGTTCGCTTCCGCGCAATCATGCGTCCCCGTAATTGTCCCCGGCACTACGGTAAGGCAAGATGCCTGCGCCGCCCCTATCGATCCAACCGACGCCAAAAGCGCCAATGTCGATACCCGGGACAGCAACCTGGATTTGTTCAGTGCGCGGCGGCCCATCATTCATTCCCCTTCAACAATTTGTTTTTCATCGCGCGAACTTTAATTGCAACCTTCAACCTGGCCATCGACGATACCTTCGAACACCCCATTGCTGTCGAAGCCAATTTTCTGACCCGAGTGCAAGGTGACCACTTTGCCGGTCGCCTTCGATGTGATGAACACCTCATAGGTTTCGCCATTCGGGCCATATTCAACCGAGACCGCGCCCGATTGATCGTCATTGACCGCGGAGCGGAAAATCGTTCCCCGGATACCGATAGTAACGGAGGGCGTTTCAATTTTGACTTTGTCCTTCGGGATCGACCCCGACACAAAACGGAACAGCCCCTTCGTGTAACGCAGCGATTGCTCTCCCGCGCCCCTGGGACCTGCATAGACAAACTTATCGACCGTCAGCCGCGAGTTCTGACCCATCGAAAGTCTTGATCCATCGAGAAATGTAACTTCAAGCGCACCACGCTCGGCCGTCACAAGTTCAGCGTTACGAATGATCGGATCACGCAAGCGCAAATCCGTCCGCGAGCCTTGCGGCGCCGACTGTGTTACCGCCGGCTTGATCGCCGACGCATTGCCTACCGGTTCACCGGACGCGGCGCTGCATCCGGCCACAAACATCACGCCGGCAACCGCGGTGCGAATACACAATTTCATTTTGAACAACCCCAACATGACACCTGACCCATCTCAGGCAGTCATCGAGCTTTCAGTAATGACACCGATGCGTCTCAAATTCCAACGCTTCTGTGACTGAAAATAAAGTTCATGCCCGAGTTGTAGAAACGAGCGCCACTCGTGCAGTAGTTTGCCATACCAGCGCACGAGGAAGCGAGTCCGGTACAACGAGGAATTGTTTCTCAACAACACTTTTTCGAGACTTCACCGTTCAACGCGCAGATCACGCACCTTT
>JAWXBO010000212.1:0-11574 GCA_034440175.1 Alphaproteobacteria bacterium | reverse complement strand
GGACTGGGCGCTCGCCCAGACGCTCTCCGACGAGGAACTCGAGGCGCGGCTGTACCGTCCGGCCGTGCCGCGCTGCAGCCGCCAGCTCGAGCCCAACTACGCCTGGATCCACCAGGAGGTGAAGCGCCCGGGCGTCACGCTGCAATTGCTCTGGGAGGAGTACCAGCGCGGCAACGAGCTCGCCTACAAGTACACGAGCTTCTGCATCAAGTACCGCGCCTGGGCCGCAAGCCTCAAGCGCTCGATGCGTCAGACCCATGTTGCCGGGGAGCGGCTGTTCGTCGACTACGCGGGCCAGACCGTGCCGATCATCGATGCGGTCACGGGTGAGGTGCGCCGCGCGCAGATCTTCGTGGCGGTGCTGGGGGCCTCCAACTACACCTACGCCTGCGCCACGGCCACTCAGACCGCAGCGGACTGGGTCGGATCGATCATCGCGGCGTTGGAGTTCATCGGCGGCGTCCCCCGCCTGATCGTGCCCGACCAGCCCCGCGCACTCTTCGCCCGCCCGGACCGCTATGAGCCCACCTCTGGCCGCCTGGTCGAGGAGCTCTGCAACCACTACGACGTGGCGGTGCTGCCGGCGCGCCCCGCGCATCCCCGCGACAAGCCCAAGGTGGAGGTCGGCGTGCAGGTGGTGGAGCGCTGGATCCTGGCGCGCATGCGCAACCGGCGCTTCTTCAGCTTGGCCGAGCTGAACGCCGCCATCGCGGAGCTGCTGGTTGATCTGAACCGGCGCGCCTTCAAGAAGCTGCCCGGCTGCAGGATGAGCGCATTCGAGGCCTTGGATCGCCCCGCACTGCGGGCGCTTCCGGCCGCACGCATGCCGATCGCGCGCTTCAAGCGTGTCCGCGTGAACATCGACTACCACACCGAGCTCGACGGGCACTACTACAGCGTGCCGCACCGGCTGGTGGGTTCTGAGGTGGAATTGCGGGTGACCGCCACCACGGTGGAGATCGTCGCCGGCACCCGGCGAGTCGCCGTGCACCCCTACAGCACCAAGAGGGGCGCCCACACCACCACGGCCGAACACATGCCGGCGTCGCATCGCGCGCACCGGGAGTGGACTCCCGCCAAGCTCATCGCCTAGGGTGAACGCATCGGTGTCGCCACAGCCGCGCTTGTGCGCTGGCAGATGGAGCACCGCCCGCACCCGGAGCAGGGCTACCGCGCCTGCCTCGGATTACAACGTTTGGCGCGCCAGTTCGGCGCAGGCCGCCTGGAGGCGGCCTGCGCCCGCGCGATGTCCATCGGCTCGCCCACCTACCAGAGCGTGAACTCCATCCTGGCGAGCGGCCTGGATCGCCAAGCCGTGGCGCCCGACCAGCCCCAGACATCTTCCCTGCCGGCGCACGACAACGTGCGCGGTCCCGAGTACTACCACTGACGAAGGAGAAACGACTTGCTCAACGAACACACCCTCGGCCAACTGCGTGACCTGCGAATGGACGGCATGGTCCACGCGCTGGCCGACCAGGCCACCACCGCCGCCGCGGCGAAGATGGCCTTCGAGGAGCGCCTGGCGATGCTCGTGCAGCGCGAGATCGATTGGCGCGACGGCAAGCGCCTGGTGCGCCTGCTGAAGGCCGCCAAGCTCAAGGTGGGCAGCGCCTGCATCGAGGACATCGACTGGCGCGGCTCGCGCGGGCTGGATCGCAATCTCGTCACCTCACTCGCCGGCTGCGACTGGCTTCGCCACGCCCACAACGTCCTCATCACCGGAGCCACTTCTCGCCGGCATCGCATTGAATGTCGGCGGCTCTTAGAGGAGGAGGCGTTCCTTCACGCCCGCACGGCAAAGGGTTTCCGCAGGGTCCAGTGGGAGTGCCTCTATTTGTGGCATGCCAGGCAAGCCCCGCCCCCTTCCTCCTCAAGGAATAGATCATCAATATCGAGTCCCTGCAATGCCAAGGGTCGCAAAGGATTGACGGGCTTGCCCGCCCGCTCACGTTGCTGACGCAACTCATAATCAGAGACTATCTGAGCCACTCGCTCGGGCTGTTCCAGCTCAGTTAACGACTCCTTGCTCGCCCATGTAAAGGGACTTCCGTGGTCGAGCGCGACCTTCTCATATCTTTTCGCCTCTTCGAATGCATCGGGGTGTTCCTTCTTTAGACGCACCCACTCGATCTTTTGCTGGAAGAAGCAAAACGTGCAGCCGCTTCGAGATCGCCATTTGTAATATGTCGGCAGACCAAGTCCGCTGTTTTCCAGTATCTCAATCACGCCCCGTTTATCAACGCCGTTCTCTCTGAACGGCAAGACCACTCGAAGGTTTGGATCTGTGGCCACCATGCCTTCACGATGATCTTCATCGGATCGGATCGCCACATAGCTGTGCACAATTGCGCCCGCCCGCAGACTCGGACGAATCCATTTCTCGAACGGGCGCAGCTTCAGCATGCGCGTACACCAACGCGTTTGCGGCGACGGAAGAAAATGGTTGTACTCCTTTAGCCAAAAGTCGAAATCTCGGTCCGGATTTAGTCGCGCAATTGGCTGGCCAAGAAAGCCCTCGAGCTTCGAAAGGTAGTCGTGAACTTCGGGAAGCTCCTTCCCGGTATCGGTAAAGAAGTATTCAATCCTGAGTTCTGGGTAGCGCTGGCGCATGAAAACGGCCAGTGCAGCGCTGTCGCGTCCCCCAGACAATCCCAATACATGGCGGTTTTCAAGGACGGCATTCATCAATTGGCCTCGTCTTTGATGGGAATCTGTTCAATAAGATTTGCGCCTGCGCGAGCCAACGCCGCGAGGGCTAGCCGCGGAGCTTCACCACTTGCTGCGCACAAATCCAAGACTTGCCTGGTCAACGCTTCGACGGGTCTCATCTCGTCGATGCCAACGTCTATTGCGCGCATTGTTGCTTGTCCGGCCTCGCCTGTCCCAACGACGAATCCGACTGCGAGCCGGGAGGGCGCCCGATCCCTTACCGCCGCGAGGACTTCAGCGTTGCGAAACTTCAACGCGAGGTCTGCGAGGGACAAGGTTGCCATATCAACGTCGAGATCGCTCCATTCCTTGGGCGGCTTATTAGCCGCCAAGCTGAGGAGCCCTTCTATCGACTCGAAGGCTTCACTGTAATTCGCAAGACGCGTGGCAAGAGCCTCAACACGCAGGTCGCCTGTAATCCCCTTGACTATGCTTGCACGTGAACGCAACACACTTGCGCTCGAGTCACGAGCTGCAAGCGCTCGAATGAATCGGCCTCTCACCCTTGCCAGCATCGCCGGGTATGCCGCTGACATTTCGGAGAGTTGATTGAACAGACCCTCCCCTGCATCATTCGAGCGGGATTCTTGCGCTATGTTGGGCAGGTCAACGAGTACGAGCTTGAGCGGATCGGACGCCGCCAGGAGAATTGTTCGCAATCTCATTGCGCCGTCCGACAACTGCGCGGTGCGGCGCGTCCATGGAGGCAGGTCAAAGACAAACTTTACGAGAGCACGACCAATGGCAAGCGGCTCGGCATCACAATGGGTGGTCAAAACAGTGCTGATTACTGACGCAATCTTGCTCAGGAATTCACTGCGCTCGCCTGAGCTCACGAGGCGACGCAAACTGAGCACGGCAGGATCGCGTATTACTTCGTGCGCGAATAGCTCCCCCAAATCTGGCTGATAGACACCCTCCTGATACGCCGCTGTCTGCGCACGATTTGAGAGGATATAAGCTAGTGCTATTGGTCCAACCACACCGGCGGCAAGCCCAAACGGGGGCCGCTGCCATTTATCCAATAATGCAACGAGAGACACTGGCTGCTTTGACTTAGATAGCAACTCGTCCGCGGCCTCCCAGAGCGGCAGGAAACGCGCACTCTTGTGCCCACCCCGCGGCCGAACAAACGCAAAGCTATTTAGAGCCTGCTCTTCATGCAGACCCGTGGCGAAGAAGACCGTCTCGTACAAACCACGCTCTGCTGGGTAGCCCTCGATTCCAAATGCGAACTCAGTCGGTCTAGAAACCATAGCAGCAACTAAGGCGTTGATTGCAGCTTGCGCATTGCTGGACACGGATGAGCGGTTGACCAATTCGCTCAGGATCACCGGAGCTGAAGCAAATACCTCATCGCATAGATCAGATGCCAGGCGATAGAGGTCCTGAGATCCATTTACCACACATCGCTTTCCCTCCACAAACCACTCCGCAGTATCGCGGGCAATCGTCAGCTCCTCTTCAAGCTTGGCGCTAACACTCGCGATTCGGGCCATCAGCTCTTTTCTTGCGACTGCATCCCCGGTAAGTTCTGGGCGAGTGGTAGGCAGACTCTCAACGGCGAGCAACTCTCGGCCGAGCGAAACAACTTTTTCTGAATTCGGCGCCAGACCGATTACCACCGGAAAGTTGCCGTGCCCCCTGGACGCTTCCTGGGACAACCTGCGATGGCTACTCGGTGACATAGAACCGTCATTGATTAGGAGAACGAACCTCCCAGCTTGACCGGACTGCGGCTTAGCGTTTAGGTCGATTGAAGGGACTGTGGTCGCCAACGCAGACTCAAACCACCGCAACGCGCCGGTCGTTAGATAGTGTCGTTTCGGCAGGATGGGTTGCAGCGCCGCCAATTTTGATAGACGGGATACATCAAGCACATTTGTACTTCCGAGCTGCTCGTTGGTTGCAGCATCTATATCAAAGTCACTGCCCTCGAAAACTGCGTACGCCTCCGAGTGCTTGCGATATACCGCCACTGACCAGCTCACAAGGTCCTGGAGCGCCGACCGCAGGCGCGCACCGGAAATATTGGAAATGCAAGATGAAAGAATCTCTTCTGATGCAATAAGCCCCGATCCATTGCGAAAAAGATCAATGAGCCCGATAGTCTTCATGACGCGGGCGTGTACCTCGTCGCCGCGGGCTTCGGTTCGCGAAACCGATTCAGCTGCTTGGGCCCAGCGGTGGCCATCGGGAGACGCGAGGATAGAGGGCTCGAGGTTTGTCCGCAGATAGTCCCAGTAGCGTGCTGGCTCGTAACTGCTCGCACTCTCTATCTCATTCGTTTTCAAGAATTCCCGGAAACCCTTTGGTTCATGGGACCCCAGAAATGCGAAGGTGCTTCGCTCGTTTTGGCTAAATCGGCGCTTCGACACAGGCCCCAGCAGCGCGGCAGTAACGGGGTGGAGAGGCCAACAACGATCCAGACGTGCTGAGAGATCTTTGGAGAGGGTGGGTCTGTTTCGCAGTATCGCCCTACCTATAAGCTGCGCCAGCGACCTGGTTTCGGGATGTTTGAGTTGGGTGCTTATGGCACGGGATGTCAGCTCAATTACTTCGTCCACGGTTGCGGATATGGGGATGTCAACGAAACGTCCTTGGATTTTCGTCCATTCATCCCTTGCCTCACGACCTAGGCGCGTTGCGTACTGCTCAAATGCTTGATGAAGAATGCCAACAACTATCATTCGCCCCTTGCTACGAGACGCGGTTTCGGCGAGCTCTTGGAAGAAATGGATGTCGCCATCTCGAGCAGCGATGTGTTCCAACATTTTTCCAAGTTCATCCACAACTAAGAGCAAGCCACCGTATTCAGATATCGAGGCGACGTCCGAAAGTACCTTCAGAACCCGCGAAGCGTCCGGCCTTTCGCCTAACCGCTTGCCAACTCGCGGGATCTCCGCCGACAGTAGACCTTGCGCCAACTGAGATGCAGGATCTTGACGATTCCCCGCGACACGCACAACCTTCCAAACGCGTGCATTACGTGCTGATGGCACGCGAAGTGGCTTAGCTAATTTCTCAACTAGGTCAGCCCCAAGAACACTTCTGGCCAGCTTGCGAAGTGACGCTTCGCCGCCGAGCATCGTCGCAAGAACTAGTGCTAGTGACGATTTGCCACACCCGTAGGGACCGGTCCAGGTAAAAGCAGATTGATTCCCGCCTTCAAGATGCCCAGCAACGGACATCAACGTCTGCGCTGCTGATGCTTGACAGAGATACCCCTGCAAAGCGGTGGGATTTGCCCAGTCTAGATCTATGCGGACAGCGCGTTGAAAGTGAGGAATTAGCGCGACTTGCGTGTCAAGCGTAGCCATTTAGTGTCTCTGCCTCGGGCGTGCTCCGTACGCGCCCCCGAGAAAATCAAACGGGTCGACTTCGCTCCGCCGAATGACCTGTTTCAGACCAGCAGTCTCGCTCCAAGCAAAGGCGCCGTTAGAGGTTTGCTCGATCCGGGCGAGCCTTTCTGCTAAAGAATCCAAATCTAACTTGAACACTGGGCCTACCGCGCCAGTGTCATAGGCTATCGTCTCGAGACTTAGGGTGTTGGCCGTCGTGGCAAATTGAGCCCATGAGCGTGCGAGCGCGAAAAGCACTACCCCATCCGGCAAGCTAGGTTTTGCTCCGATACGAAATGTGTATTCTGATGAGCGCAAGTGGGAAATCAGTCCCAGTTCTCCAAGGACTGGCTCAACAAAATCCTCAATCGCAGCATTGTTTGATCTCGGGGCGTAACTGCGCAGGCACGTGTCAACGTCGCGCTCGATAGTGGCCATTGATGACCTGCTGTGTTTGACGTCGTCGCAATAGTTTCGAAGTCCCCGAACAACGTCCAAACGATCAAACATCGGTCCGGTCACGTGATTAAAGAGCCAGTACCACGTAGTGCTGCGTTGCCCTTCCCCGGCCAGATACCAATGCACAAGCCACGCCGACGCCGGATGCTCTAGATATGGATCAAGTCCATTCGCACCAAAGAAGATCTCACCAACGCGTCCGATCGCATACCCATTAGCCGTTTCCTCGATGACATCGCACGCGAGTGCCCAATGACGGATGGCAGCCACCATGTTCTTTCCCACTCCGAAACGCGCGATTGCTGCGGGGTCGCCGAAAATGCTCTTCGACGCGACGCCCCCTGCTTGATGTACGGCGTCGAATGCCTTTCGTAGCCATAGTTGGCGCAATGGAAAGGTTTCATGGCCGGAAAATTGAGGCCGGTAATGCTTTGAAATCAGGAGCCCTCGCAGCATGTCGGCAATCCTACTGGATGAGTTGACCAGGCGCAATCCGGGGGCCTGGCGTAGTTCACCAGGCGGTGGGGAGTGGCGTGTGTTAGCGGGGCAAACCGGGTGGTATTGCTATGGTCGGTCAGCCACAAGAAGCCCTAAACGCTGCGCCAAGCTTCCGGTGCACTGGAGCGACGCACCTCTGCCTAGGAGGCTCCTTGCCAACTATTACCTTGATATCGTGCATAAGAACTTGGCGAGCCGTGGACCACCAAAAGATCATCGAGAACCCAAACAAAGCTTTGGGTATTGCCCCCCACTAAGGGGCCTCGACTAGCTCGGCCGACCATTTGCTCGAACGCGATCGGCGAACTTACCGGGATCGGAATCATTACGTGCTTTGTTGCTGGGCAGTCATAGCCGGCAATTAGTACAGACTTATTTAGGACAATTTTTATAACACCCTTCTGAAAGTCCTCAAGCACTTTGCTCCGCGTCCCTTCATCTTGATACCCAGAAACCAATCCAGCATTTCGTCCCTTAGCTCTGATTGCGACTGCAAGCCCTGCTGCGTGCTCTAAGCTGCCCGCAAACACGATGGCTCTTTCATCGCTTGGGATCTTCAACAAAGCATCCACCGTGGCAGCAAATCGTCCTTGATGGACGCAAAGCGCTTCAATAGGGAGGGTCTTTCGATGTCGCCGGGAGACAACTGTTCCGGGTCCCGCGCCTGCAAACTCCACTTGCTTGAAAAGAACACTGGAGAGCACGCCTCGCTCGCGCAAAGTCTCCATAGGTCTTGGTCCTAACAATTTGCTAATCAGCCACGTGTTATTGAACGTCTCGGCTAAGCGCTCCGATTCGTGATCGTCGGCTCGCCCGGGCGTCGCAGTCAGTCCAATGACCGTAACGCCCGACCGCAGAAGAAACAACACGGCCTCTAAATAAGAAGGAGCGAGGGCAAAGTGCGCCTCGTCAAATATTAATAGCTCAACCGTCGGCAATCCTCCTCGGCCCTTCGTTCGTGATGCCAGTAATTGGCATGTAGCGAAGAAAACAGTCGGTCCGTCGGATTGAGTGTCGTGCACCTGGCTCAGCCTGGCCAACGCAATAGCGTCCGGACCTTCCCCAAGAGAAATCAAAAGCTTGAACGCCGAAATAGCTTGCTCCAACAGCTCTCGAGTCGGAGCGACCCAAAGCACCTTACGGACATGACCTCCTGCGAATAGCCGCAGGCAAGCTGCAGCTGCTGTGCGCGTCTTTCCAGCCCCCGTGGGCAAACTCACAAGGGCTGCGCGGGACTTGCTTTCGCTCTTTGCGAGGCGCGAGATCTGTGCGACCAAATCTTCTTGAAAATCGAAGAGCGACACCGCCGACGCGCGTTTGATGTGTTCGACGGCTGGCGGAGTCTCGTATTCCTCGTCTTGGACCGGGCCTCGCGAGGACATCATTTCTGCGACCGCATTCGAAAATTCGCGGTCCAAGTCGCGGCGCTCGCCAAGGACTCGTTTGAGGGTTGCAAGAAGTGGCGATCGGGGCTGCACGGCGTTAGCCAGTCACGGGCTGTATTTTACAGTGTTCCACAGCCACTTAAGCCGCGGCTTCACCTCCTTTTCGACGATGTTCTCTTTAAGCTCGGCGTCGGAAAGATCATCATAATTCTCATCAGCCTTTAAGATTCGATCGGCTGTCCCTTTCTCATATCGATTGATCGAGCGCTCAAGAGACTTTTGTACTAGCGTTAGGTCCCTGCTTTCGTCAGTCAATTTGTTCCAAAATGTTTCGAAAGTGGGCGAGGTTGCGATTCCGCCCCGCTCGATATCAAGCGAGAGCAAAGGGCCCCAAAGAATCAACTCTGCGCTACGCACGGAGGCCCCCTGCGTAAAGTCGATGCGTTGCTCGAGACTGAGGAGCGCTCCAAGCCAAAAACTCTTGCGGAACTGCCCCGATCCCGTCGCAAATGTGTAGCTCAGCCAAGCGGCATCCGCGTCGATTATTTTATTCAAGGTTTCAACGAATTTTTCAGCCTGGGTTAATACCTGCCTCGCTTTCGTTGCTACCGTCGCGTCCTCATCGGGACCGGCATCATCTTGCGAGGATTCCGGAGTTACGGCTGGAGCGACATCATCCTCATCATCGGGCTCGAACAGCGCATCTGCAGACTCTGGATCGGAATCAGACGGTGTTCCATCAAGTTTTTGAAAGTGCCAGAAGGCCTCGATTAGCGCACGCTGAAATACTACGGTGTAAGCAAGAGAATTCTCTTTTTCGGCCTCAATCTCAGCAAGTTTTGACTTGAGCGTCGGCTCAGACACAGGGGATGCACGAGTAGCGAGGTGATGCACCATTTGATCGTATTCCTGGCGAGCTTTTCCAACCGATGTCTCTCCGCTTTGCCTCTCATACAAATAGAACCAATTAACGAATTCAGCCGTTAGTGAGTCATTCGTAGAACGTAAGCTGATTAATTTTTCGAATGGCCGCAAACCTGTATAGAGCCGTACAAGCGCCGGCGCCCAAACTGCTGCAAACGCGCGAGAAATCTTCTCTACCTGCTCGTTACCGCCGTCTCTCTGATATGAGAAAGGCCTGAGGCTGTATTGCCGCAACTCCTCCAGCGATGTCCTTAAGGCGCTAAGTTCAAGCCCTAGCGACTGACGAAACGCGTCAAGTTGGCGGCCGACGCTTTTGTAGTCCATGTAATCAACTATTGGCTTTGCGCCAAGAAGCCTCGTCACCGACCAGTCCAGTCCCAATATGGTCGTGATGTACGGGCCATGGTCCACTTTCGCTTGGCCCGTGTGCCAATCCACTAACGACATAGGTAGCCTGGGCGGGGACGCTGTTAATGAGCTAATTCCATCGGCCAGCTTCGATTCCACTAGTTGCCTTACACACAGCGAATGGGGATCGACATCATCAAGGAGAATCTGTCTGGTTCGATCGACCTTTATCGCGTGTTTATTGAGATCAATGAACAGGCGTCGCAGCAGATCGACAATGCCTAGGCCGCCCGCAGGCGCGCGGTATCCAAGTCGCGGGTCAAACACAAGCAAGATAACTGGCACATCTGTCTGCATTGCCGCAGACGCCGAATCCCCGAGACTCTTAATCGCCGCGAGCCGGTGTTGACCGTCAATCGCAACGCTGAACACTTGGTCAGGATTCCATCGTATTTGACCAAGCTTTGCGCCAGCACTTGAAGCGTCGGTCCAAGCCTCGTAGTAAGAGCAGGAGATTGCACCAACGTCGACACTAAAAGGGGTTACCTGCGCGTTGGCCGGACCGGGGGGAGCCCAATCGGAACCTTCATAGGTCCCAAGAACCTCATTGTCCTTGATCGGGAGTAAGGCCACTGTCAGGGCATTGAAGAATTGCGGCTGTTGCTCATTACGAAGGTACGGCACGATCTGGCGTTCCACCCTGGGCCAATCAATGTCACGTTGATAGAGTTCTTCCAGGCGCCATTTCAAGCGCTCCGCTCCAGGAAACTCATTTACAAGTCGCAAATTCGCGGCCGCGTCTCGAAACGTCATCGTCGCGGCAAAGTATGGAATGTGCCAGGCTGATAGGCGATACATGCCGGCGATGAAGCTGAACGGCGGGGTACTCGGCTGCTGTATCACGGCTCGTGGTGTCGGCATTAATCTCCCCCTTTTGTTGTAGTCAACCAATCCGGCGGACACATGGAGCCAGAGTCAATCGGGTTGCGATAGCTTCAAATAGAGTGCGTAGCGACTTGGGTTTTTCCGAATCATCGTCCAAGGGCAGTACAAAGTACCAAAGCTCAACATCCGGCCAACCAAGCTCAAAGTCCTCGATCAAGAGACTCTTGAGTCCAGAATCGCCGTTAATATGATCGCGAATCCTCACTGTTAGGTTGTGAGCCTCACCAACGTATAGCGACGGAAGAGCCATCGCGAGCGATTCAACGTATCCCGCTAAATACACTCTTGCCTTCGCGTTTTTTGCGAGTTCACCGAGAGTGTTCTCTTTGTCCGCGGACAACCCCTGCCCACCTAACGACAATTTCTCCAAAATAGAGTAGTGCGAAAGTTCCTTTTTCTTCAGCGTCGCAATCGGCACTCGCATTACCTTTCCCAACCAAGCCTGAAATGCTGAGGCGCTCGTAGTCGCGGCAGGGCTGAGGCGGAGATTCCGGCGCCACATGTAGACTGCTGGGCCTGATGGGAGGAGGTCATCTAACGGTCGATCCAGCGCTATTCGCTCCTCCAACTCCAGTCCCGTCACTTTTTCCCATCTAGGCATTGCGTCCTCACGGCAGAGGTGGGCGAGCGCTACTTCCATACGAAAGCGCGGTCAAGGGGTGATTTGCCTTGATGATATCAAGCGTTAGCGAGGAAGATCCACCTGAGTGGGCAGGAAGCATGAGCTTCGCCATAATCTAAGGGATTGCATCAGAGCGTGAGCTCAGTAGGTGAGCCAGCATCATTCGCATTCAGCCCGCCGAGCGGGGAGGATTCCCGCGATCCTCGCGCAATCCTCGAGGCTCATTCGGTCGCGTGCGGCATCGGGCGCGAAGAAGGGATTGCCCTCCACGTCGTCCCAGCTCTTGAGCGCGATGGCGTTGGGCCCCAGCTGCGCGAGATAACCGCGCACCACCACGCCG
>JAWXBO010000211.1:0-6523 GCA_034440175.1 Alphaproteobacteria bacterium | reverse complement strand
TTCAACTTTCTCCGCTCGCGAAATTGGCCTCAAAAACCCGAGGAACTGCGCCAATCTGCAGCGGACCTTAGTACTGCGCGATCGCCACCATGCTCCATTTTCGTTCTCTAATCGCCCTTTTTCTCCAAAGCTTCGTACTAAGCCGGTTTGGTACGGCTTCTGAAAGACGTTGAGAACACTGGCTTTCCTGTCGCCCGCAATCGATGCGTTTTCGCATCCCCTCCGCCCCCTAGAGAGAGTGTTGTCACTACATCGACGGGTCACTCAGCGGCCAGACGCGATGCTCCTGGGATGACGCCGACCAACCACGCGCGGTGCTTTGCGGAGTACTCCGCGGCGGGGTTGCGGGCGAGCGCGAAGACCTTGTTGGTCACGTAGACCTTCATGTCCGGGCCATCGGTGTCCACGACGATGGAGTTCGCCTGGTTGTTCGTGAGTATGGGTAACTTTCAATGCAGGATTCGCCGTGGTTGCGCCCATCATGTGTCAGTTCACAGACCACGCGCCGCGCCTCCGACGTCAGCTTTCGAGCCATATCCGCCGCAATATATGTGCGATCCTCTACTAGCGATGCTGGTTTATCTCTTATGCCCTTGAGTATCGAAGACGCCGGATATAACCAATGTTCCGTCACCAAAGATGGTGGCAACTTTGGGTTGGTCGCAACAAAAATTAGCGGTAAGCTAATCGAAACCACAGGATCAATTGGGGTAAGCGCCGCGTTCGGTCCCATGGCAATTTCGTCGGCAGCGAGCGCGATGAAAGTCGCACTCTCCAACGCAAAGTAGGGCACGAAAACTGTCGTCGTCCCTTCGTGCGCCTTTAAAGCTCTCGCAATTTGTTGCCCCGCCAGGGCGTTACCTCCTTCCGAATGCAAGATTACGTCTATCCTCTTGCCCACTGGCGCCGTCCGAATCTTGGCAAGAACAATTTCCAAAGTATTCATGTCGAGACTCGAGAGTACTGGTATGACTACGGAGCCCCTTTCGGCTTCCAGATTTTTTAGAAGCGCAACAGGGTCCGAAAAACGCGCTTCGCCCATCGGTGCCCTATCTTGGTATCGGTCTCTAGCGTGAGGTGTGACAGACAAATGGTGCGAACGGCTCTCCGCTCGCCCGCTCGCCCTTTGACGGCGGCTCCGTCTCGCGCGCAACTGATAGATCAAAAGACCCAAGGCTAGCATCAAAACTAGTATTTCGATGATGTGGCTGGGTTCCATGTCAACCGTCAGTTTTTGCAATCAAAGAGGGGGCTGAATTATTTTCAAGCACTATTCTGTTTTTCGCATCCGACAATTGTGTCAACCGTCGTGCAGAGCGAATTTGTTGAGTCCTAAGTCCGTCTGGACCATGCGAAGTGACCTGGGCACCCTAGCATCGAAAAACCCATCCCTTGTTATGCGGCTTTCCTGTCCAGGTTAGCGACTTGTTCAAGCATCTGAATTTGAGAGCCAGCTGCAATTGTTGTGTTTGAAGTATCGACAACGCTCTTCAATGTCGCCTTCGTTGCTGCATTTGCATTCTCAAATTGCGGTAGCTTCCACGCGAATACTCCCACAGCAAAGATGTAGCCGCTTACGAGCATCTTGAGAGCATATACCAATGCGCCGAGTAGAAAATTGGTGTCGTCGTATTCGTACGGAAAAGTACTTAACTTGAGAATCTGCAAGACTTCCGACAAGAAGCTCATCTCTTGTGTCGCAATGAATAAAAGTGCTTGGTTGATGTTTGGATGGAATCGTGCCCCGGTTGCGATGTCGATCAAAGGTGCACGTCCAGGAAAGAACCATTCGAAATTAGCAATTGCCAACAATGTCACCAACGCAGGGACAACAATTCCCACGAGGATCAGGCGGGAGACGCGCGCGACTGCCGCGTCCCACATTTGCTGCTCATGTAGAGCAATTGCTTCCAAGTAGCGTGTTGCGGTGTCTGTCCTCGTTACGTTGTCAACCTGCGGAAATCTCTTTGCGGCATATTCATTTAGGTTCAGCGAATTGATCCAAGCTACATCACGACGAGCCATCCTGGCTGCTCGCATCATTACGAACACAATTCCCATTATGGCGTATACTCGCAGCGCGAAGCCTTGGGTTAGGCTTAGCGTTAGCACTTCTATGGCGTCCTCGATTTGCATGCACGTCTCCCACGCGCATGTAAAAGTACGTAGTGCCACATCACAATTAAAATTAGCGACTGGCTTCGAGTCGCCACGAAACCGGACGTCCAAAACGCTCGTGTGGAGAAGCGCGGATGGGAATTCGCCCAATGCGGGAAAACGTTGTTGTTGCGTGCTGCTCTTTGGTGCGTTTCCAATTGAAGCCGCAAAGACCCGCGGTCGACGACTCATTTCTCTTCTTGCGCCGCCACGCGATGAGATAGGTCGCCGCCGGGCGGCTCTTAACTTGACGAAGTTAGGGGCCGAGGCAACTCGTCTACCGAAGGCGGCAACGCTGCTCCTCCCAAACGATAGGAACTGGCTTCAGCAACACTTCGAGCTGCAGATCCGCCGCCGGCTGCCGCCCATCGAGGATCGCCTCGATGATATCGGGCGCCAGCAGCGTTAGCCGCAAAACGCGCGCGAGATACGATTCATTGATCTTCTCGGCCGCCGCAAGATCACGCACCGACGTATAGGGCCCGGTCTCCAACATCCGCTTCCACCGATGCGCGCGGGCGATCGCCTTGACCACTGTGCTGTCGACGCGCGGTTGCGGCGCAGCCAGTGCCGTTCCATCGGGCGCCACGACGAGCTTGCGGCCACCACGTTTGCGCAAGACCCATGGCACGCGAACCGTGAGCTCGTGCTTGGCGTTGGGGGCAGAGCTGGTCATGCCGCCTTGCGCGTGTCTGGCGCGCGCTCCGCGAGATCGCGAACAAGATCGGCAATGCCATCGACTCGAAGCCTGATGTCGACACCGTCCCATCGCCGACTTCCGACAGTCACGATTTGCGTTCTGTACGCGAACGCCCTAGGTTCAGTATCTGAACTTGAACCTTGGTCGCGATCATGATCGTTTGCCAAAAGCGCATCCCACTGCAGTCTCAGGGAGCCATTTAGGGAGTGGTCAACGTCATGCAAGCAACGCGTATAGTCTCGATCTCAGGCATTTCCATCCTCGTCGCGGCGCTTGTTGCTTCGTGCGCCCCCGATCTACTCAAGAATGAGAAAGCCCTGGCGGTAGCCGCAAGCGACCCAGCGCTCCAATGGGGCGCCTGCCCACCGATCTTTCCCGCAGGATGCGAGATTGCCGTGCTGCATGGCGACCCCGCGAAACCGAATGCCGACGTCTTCCTCCGTGTACCGGCGAAGTACGAAATTCCTGCGCACAGTCATACGTCGCCCGAACGCATGATCCTGGTGACGGGCGAACTTCAGGTGACTTACAAGGGACAATCGCCCGCGACGCTGACCACCGGAAGCTATGCCTACGGACCGGCAATGTTGGCGCACAAAGCGTCCTGCGTAAGCGCGGACCCGTGTACACTCTTCATAGCGTTCGAAGCTGCAGTTGACGCCCAACCTTACGACGGCGCATTTGAGTGACGTAGGTCGCGTCGCGATGTTCCAACGCAACGCCAAATTCGTCCGCATGGTCGTAACGCGTTGCGAACGGCAGAGCCGCTCCTAACCGGTCACTCGCCGCCGCCGCTTGGTGAGGCCGAATCTCGCCATAAAGCGTCACTCGAGCTCATCGGCGCGCCAAACGTCAAATCTGCGCGAGCCGCAGTGCGCACGTGGCTCGGCATAACCCCGCTATGAACCGCACTTAAGGTTCGTCGGCCGCCTCAATTCCAGATCAACCGGCAAGCTTCTCTTTAGCTTTTCGCAAGCCTGCCGAAGCCTGTTACTCAATACTCCTCAGCCTCAAGGCGCTCTCTTCACTGAGTCGCCAACGAGAAATCTGGCGCCGCTCCAGAAGCAGCAAACTCACGCCGACGACAATCGTCATCAAGAACGCTAACGCGCCCGTGGCCCACCAAGGTAGTTGGAACCACAAGGCGAATGCCGGAATGTAAAATCGCGTCCAACCGTGACCCCGCCTGATTCTGAAGCATCGCATTGATTGAGCGCGTAAGCCCGGCCTTCAGGTGGGGTCACGGTTGGACGCGAAAGATGACCCCTTCAATCCTGATTTTTTTCAGCAGGATCAACGCGCTGCGAGTATTCCGGGGAGGGGTCGAAGTTGCGAACGTTTTCACAATCAGCGCCTTCAAATCGGCGCAGGTCTGCGTCACCCCCTCGGGCTGGCGCATGGTGTCCATCAGGCCTGCAAACACCAAGTTCGCAAGCAACTCCCGCTCGTCCTTCGGCAGGGCCGACGCCGGCACGGTGGCGTACAGGAACGCCGCGACGGCAACCATCGCGCGGAACAAATCGCTGCTCCTTTGACGACCGCTCACTCGCATTCGAAGCTGCCCTCGCCGACAGAACTCACATCGTTGGCGCGGTCGGTATTGCGAAGGCGGGGATCGATATAGAACCACTTACTGGGCTGCGTCTGCCGGTAGGTCCCGCCAATTCTGCATCCCTTATCCTCCGCGCCGGACCAGGAGACCTGGACACGGCACTCCGTCTGCAAATCTAGGACCTCAAAGCTGGACGGCGGTGCCCCATCGGCGGACCACATCCGCAGAATCTTGCCGTTCAGACTTCTCATTTGCGCCTCAACGCTCGGACTACACGCACCTGCCTTAGGCTCGAGCTTCACGGTCAGTTTGTAGTTGCCGCCGGCAAAGGGAGACGCCATCACGACGGATTTTGGAGGATACAGCGTGCGCTCCGCCGTCGTTGCATCGGACGTCAGCCATTCCATCGGCTGGCTATCCATGAGCGCCGTGCAAACCGCCACTTTGAGGCGCGTGTCCTCGTGAAAGGTAAAGGTCGCGATCCCCCCGTCGTCGGTCAGTTTCAACAAGTGAGGGTGGAACTGCACCGGCCCTTCCCCCTCCCACACCATCGCTGCCGTGCATTGCGCCACAGCATTGTGAAGCGGATTCGCGTGGTGGTCGACCACGCTGAGCGTGATGCGCCATTCGCTCTCTTTGTCCGTAGGATCGGCTGACATGGCCGGCGCAGGCAACACCGAAAGAGCAGCAACTGCGGCCGCGCCCGCTATCATTGCCAAAATGCGTCCGAGCGCGGATGCGGCGATCCACACGCCGGCAACAAGACTTGCGTAGAAGAGACCTGTGATCGTCCAACCGGCCGTCGCGAATGCAACGAAGTGATTGCCGATCACGAGCGGATAAAGAAGTAGAACGCCCAGGATCGCAAGCAGAAGCAGGATGGCACCGAGCACCTGCTGCGCGTGTTCGAACGGGCCGGGATCGTCGGCCATATCCATGCGCTCAATAACCTCGTAGAGCAGGAAACCGCAGACGGCGACAAAGCCGATGACGCCGATCGCAAGCGCGAGCGACACCTCGAAGAGCGACCAGGCCACCCAACCGGCGCTAAGCACAAAGACAATGCCGAGGACCCCCGGCTCGCCCGCAGTACCAAGGGGCGATGTGCCCCGGCTTTGATTGCCCATGATGACGCGGCCCACCCTCTAGGAGACGCGACACTACTATATCTTGAGTAATTTGGGAGACAGATTGTCCGAACCGGACTGGCGGCAGGCGCTACCCGGTGGGAGGCCGGCGCACGCAATGCCGCTGCCCTCTGGCGCCAACTCGGGGCGTTGGGCTTTCGTGGATCGGCCCTGGGGGTGTTGTCAGCCCAACTCATTCTGCAATCAGGGCGTGAGGCTGGCGCGAAAGTGCCCGTGATCTTCGAGAGCGATAGGAACGCGCTGCTGATCGAGGAGTGTTGACTGTCGGCTTGCGCTGGCGAACCGCTATGCATTCGGAGTGTTCAGCCAACATGCGGAGGCGCTGCTGATTCCTATTTTGCATACGGGCACGCTTGGTATGGATGCGGTGGCGCAGAAGATGGGGTGTGCCAGCCGACGCTTTATCGCAAATTGGAGAGCGAGGGCGTCAGCTACGAGGCGGTGCTCGACGGCCTGCGCCACAAAATGGCGTTGCATTATCTGGACGGCAGGAAAGTGTCGGTAAACCAGGCGGCGTATCTGGTCGGCTTTTCGGACCCCAGCGCCTTTTCGTGCGCGTTCATGCGCTGGACTGGGGGCCGCCCGGGTGGGGGGCGGCAGCAAATTGACCTGATCTGTCCGACATCAGCACGTGTGAGACAGATTTCGCGGCTTGAGGAATGGAGGATTTCTGGCTCATCGTGGCCTTGCGCGATGGGCCAACCTCGTCCCCCAAGCGTTTTACGGTTTTCCTTGAGCCGCTCGAGCGTTCCGGCCTCGTCGCGCTCCATCAAGCCGCTGTAGCCCACGATGTCGGCTGAGAAGATGACGTTGAGTTTGCGTTTGGACAGCATTCGGCTATGCCCCGTCCGCCCCTTCCTGCGCGAAGCGGGGACTGTCAGGAATTTTGTGTGGCGGGTCGGTTGCACATTTGAGTTAGGCGGCTTTCATTCGATCACCGAACATGACGGCGAATTGCGCTCTGGC
>JAWXBO010000210.1:0-15529 GCA_034440175.1 Alphaproteobacteria bacterium | reverse complement strand
TGATCCATCCCATCGCCATGGAAGAGAAGCTTCGCTTCGCCATTCGCGAAGGTGGGCGCACAGTGGGTGCCGGTGTCGTGGCCAAGATTACGAAGTGAGTGGAGTACAACGCGGTACAAAATTTACAACGCATGACCAATTAGGGGTGTAGCTCAGCTGGTAGAGCATCGGTCTCCAAAACCGAGGGCCGTGGGTTCGAGTCCCTCCGCCCCTGCCAAGACGCGAAGTGTTTTTTGAAGGACTTGACGAGCAGAGATGAAGACGATGGCGGACGAAAAGAAAAGCGGTGGTGGGGCAGGCGGTAAAGCCGTTGAGCCGGTGCCGCCGCGTCCAAGTTTGTTCGCCCGGTTGATGAAGGCGCCGCAGTTTTTTGCGGAAGTTCGTCAAGAGGCCGCAAAAGTCACTTGGCCAACGGTGTCGGAAACGCGCGTGACTACGATTGCCGTATTTGTGATGATTTTCATGGCGGTCATATTCTTTGCCATTGTGGACCTCATCATCAGCACCCTCGTCAAATGGGTATTGGGATAGGCGCACAGCAGATGGCACAAGCACATCCCGTCAAAAAAGAATTGCCGCCGGCGAAGTGGTACATCGTTCACGCCTACTCGAATTTCGAGAAGAAAGTGGCGGACGAAATCCGCAAGCAAGCCCAGCAGCACGGGCTGAACGAGCTGTTTGAAGAAATCCTGGTTCCGACTGAAGAAGTCGTCGAAATCCGTCGCGGTCAAAAAGTGAATGCCGAGCGCAAGTTCTTTCCCGGCTATGTGCTGGTGAAGGCGCGGTTGACGGACGAGGCCTATCATTTGGTGAAGAACACACCAAAGGTGACGGGCTTCCTGGGCACGAATAACAAACCAATGCCGGTGACCCAGGCAGAAGTTGATCGCATTTTGAACCAGGTCAAGGAAGGCGTGGAGCATCCCAAGCCTGCAGTCACGTTCGAAATTGGCGAACAGGTGCGGGTGGCAGATGGTCCGTTCACGTCGTTTAACGGTGTGGTTGAAGAAATTGATGAAGGCCGTTCGCGTTTGAAAGTTGCCGTTTCGATTTTCGGCCGTGCGACGCCGGTTGAATTGGATTTTGCCCAGGTTGAGAAGCTCTAACGAGCGGATGGACCGGGTTCGTTGTTGCGGGAGGCAGGGTGACTTGCCGCTGAACCGCTAAGCCAAAGAGAGGGAGAAAAACTCGTGGCGAAAAAAGTGATGGGGCAGATCAAGCTCCAGGTTGCAGCAGGGTCGGCCAATCCGTCACCACCGATTGGGCCAGCGCTGGGTCAGCGCGGCTTGAATATTATGGAATTCTGCAAGACGTTCAACGCGCGGACGCAGCAATTGGAAAAGGGGATGCCGATCCCCGTGATCATTACGTACTATCAAGACAAATCGTTTTCGCTCGAGCTGAAGACGCCGCCGGCATCGTTTTTGCTGAAGAAGGCGGCCAAGATCGATGGCGGTTCGAAAAAGCCGGGCCTTGAGTTCAAAGGGTCGGTCACGCAAGCCGATCTGAAGCAAATCGCGGAAGTGAAGATGAAAGACCTGAATGCGAACGATATCGAGGCCGCGATGAAGATCATTGCAGGCTCCGCTCGTTCTATGGGTCTTGAGGTTAAAGGGTAAGATCATGTCAGCGACAAAAAAGAAGGCCCCTAAAGAAGGCAAGCGTTTGGCGGCGGCGCGCAATGGAGTTGATTCACGCAAACTTTATACGCTGAGCGAGGCCGTCACGATGGTGAAAGCGCGCGCGAAAGCAAAGTTCGATGAAAGCATCGAAATTGCGATGAATTTGGGCGTTGATCCCCGGCATGCCGACCAGATGGTTCGTGGCGTAGTCAATTTGCCGAACGGCACCGGCAAGACGCTGCGTGTTGCGGTGTTCGCCAAAGGTGCCAAGGCCGACGAAGCGAAAAACGCCGGGGCCGATATTGTAGGCGCGGAAGAGCTGTTTGAAATTGTGAATGGCGGAAAAATTGATTTCGACCGCTGTATCGCAACACCCGACATGATGGGCCTCGTTGGCCGCCTGGGCAAGGTGTTGGGGCCGCGCGGCATGATGCCAAACCCTAAAGTCGGTACCGTGACGATGGATGTGACCAAAGCGGTCAAAGACGCCAAGGGCGGCGCGGTTGAATTTCGTGCCGAGAAGGCCGGCATCATACATGCAGGCATCGGCAAGGCGAGTTTCACTGAGTCGGCGCTGGTTGAAAATATTCGCGCGTTCTTTGATTCCGTGATGAAGGCGAAGCCTCCTGCGGCGAAGGGCAATTATTTGAAAAAAGTGTCGATCTCTTCGACGCAAGGACCAGGCGTCACCGTCGAACCCTCGACTGTGATGAGCTGAAAGGATTTTTGATTTCCGGCAGCGGCGCTGCCGGTAGACAAGGCTGGAAACAGCTTTGCCTGTCCGAGACTGCAGGTGCCGAAACTGGTTCGCCAGACGAGGCTTAATGGCAACGGCCTGCATAGACGGGGGTTGAGTGCGTGAGGCGCCTGGTGAAGCCAGGTGTCAAGTGCCGGAACTCTTGGGACAGGGTTGTTTAAGCAGGGCTTTAAGGGCGGGGCGAAAATCCCGGCCGACGAGGCAGATAAACAGGCAAAGGAGCCAGAAGTGGATAGAGCGCAAAAGGCCGAAGTCATCGGAGGGCTGAACACAGAGTTCAGCAAGGCCGGTGTTGTCGTGGTCGCGCGCTATCAAGGCATGACCGTGGCTGACATGATGAAGCTACGGTCGCAGATGCGGGCGGTTGGTGCGAGCTTTAAAGTCTCGAAGAACCGTCTGGCAAGACGTGCTACGGAAGGAACGATGGCGAAGCCGATTGAAGGGCTTCTCAAAGGACCAACCGGGATCGCCTTTTCGGACGATCCGATTGCAGCGCCCAAAGTCGCCGTCGATTACGCCAAGACGAACGCCAAGTTCGTCATTCTGGGTGGAGTCGTGGGGACCACGTTTATCGATGCGGACGGTGTGAAGGCTTTGGCCTCGCTACCATCGCTCAATGAACTGAGGGCGACAATCGCAGGCATGCTTCTACAGCCCGCGACTAAAATCGCGCGCATTTTGCAGGCGCCAGGCGGGCAGATTGCCCGTGTGATCAGCGCCCACGCCAAGAAAAGCGAAGCGGCTTGAATTGAATAGTGTCCCAAGATTGAAAGCATAAGGAACGCAAGCAATGTCTAAACTGGAAAAAATCGTTGAAGAATTATCGGCTCTGACCGTGATGGAAGCGGCCGACTTGTCGAAGTTGCTGGAAGAGAAGTGGGGCGTGTCCGCAGCTGCACCGGTTGCAGCAGCAGCTGCCGCTGCTCCAGCAGCGGCAGCGGCCGTTGAGAAGACCGAATTCTCGGTCGTTCTCGAAAGCGCCGGTGACAAGAAGATCAATGTCATCAAAGTGGTGCGCGAATTGACGGGCCTTGGACTGAAGGAAGCCAAGGATCTGGTCGAAGCCGCACCCAAGGAAGTGAAGCCCGACGTGCCGAAGCTTGCAGCGGAAGAAATGAAAAAGAAGCTGGAAGCCGAAGGCGCAAAGGTTTCGTTGAAGTAAGTGCTGGCTTGCGCGGCATTGCTGCGAAGCCGGAGAGAAATGTGAAGCCTGATTTCACCGTCCGCAGGGGATTTCTTGCGGGCGGTGAGACTGTTTCGCCGTTGCACCGGGGTGCTTTCAAGCCGGGGTGACGAAAAGTGCAGGCGCCGTTCCAAAAGGATGGTGGTTGAGCTTGAGAGCAACAGGCCAGACGAGATTTAGCTCAAGGATTAAACATGGCGTTGTCGTTCACTGATCGCAAACGGGTACGCAAGAATTTCGGACGGATCGCGGAGATTGCGCAGCTGCCGAACCTTATTGAGGTGCAGCGCGAATCTTACGCGAAATTTCTGCAAATGTTCGAAAAGCCGGAGACGCGGGATAATTCCGGACTTGAAGCCGTATTCCGTTCGGTGTTTCCGATCACCGATTTTTCGGAATCTTCACGGCTTGAATATGTGACCTATGAATTTGAAGATCCGAAATACGACGTCGAGGAATGCCGTCAGCGCGGGATGACGTTCTCTGCGCCATTGAAGGTCAAGTTGCGATTGATCGTGTTCGAGGTTGATCTGGAAACGCAGGCCAAGTCGGTCAAAGACATCAAAGAGCAGGATGTCTATATGGGCGACATGCCGCTGATGACGGATTTGGGCACCTTTATCGTCAATGGTACCGAGCGCGTGATTGTCAGCCAGATGCACCGTTCGCCCGGTGTATTTTTCGATCACGACAAAGGTAAAACGCACTCGAGCGGGAAATTGCTGTTTGGCGCGCGGGTTATTCCGTATCGCGGGTCTTGGCTGGATTTCGAGTTTGACGCCAAAGACATCATGTTCGTCCGCATTGACCGGCGCCGCAAACTGCCGGTGACGTCACTGTTGTTTGCGCTGGGGTTAACGGCTGAGGACATCCTGGCCCAGTTTTACAAGCACGTGCATTATAAACAGACGAAGGAAGGCTGGGTTACACCGTACGACGCAGACCGGTTGCGCAATTTCAAGTCGAGCTACGACATCAAGAATGCGAAAACCGGAGAAGTGGCCATTGAAGCGGGCCGCAAATTGACACCACGCGCGTCGCGCAAACTTGCCGATGAAGGCTTGAAGCAACTTTTGGTGCCGCCAGAAGAGCTGTTCGGACGCTATCTGGCGCTTGACATGGTCAACGCGGAAACAGGCGAGATTTATGCCGAGGCCGGCGACGAGGTAACTGAAGAGCTTCTTGAGGATCTGGATAATTCAGGCTTTGACGAGATGGTTGTGCTCGACATCGACCATGTGAATACCGGACCCTACATCCGCAACACGTTGATGGCGGACAAGAATCAATCGCGTGAACAAGCGTTGATCGATATTTACCGGGTCATGCGGCCCGGCGAGCCGCCGACGCTTGATACGGCGGATACGCTGTTCAACAGTCTGTTTTTCGACTCTGAGCGGTATGACCTTTCCGCAGTTGGCCGGGTGAAAATGAATTCGCGGCTGAGCCTGGATGCACCTGATACGCATCGCACGCTGCGCAAGGAAGATTTGCTTGCAGTGGTGCGCATCCTGCACGATTTGCGCGACGGCAAAGGTGAAATCGACGACATCGACAATCTGGCCAACCGGCGCGTCCGGTCGGTGGGCGAATTGATGGAGAACCAGTACCGCATCGGATTGCTGCGCATGGAGCGGGCGATCAAAGAGCGGATGAGCTCGGTCGAAATCGATACGGTGATGCCGCACGATCTGATCAACGCCAAGCCTGCTGCGGCTGCGGTACGTGAATTTTTCGGGTCATCGCAATTGTCCCAGTTCATGGACCAAACCAATCCATTGTCGGAGATCACTCACAAGCGCCGTTTGTCCGCTCTCGGGCCGGGCGGCTTGACGCGTGAACGCGCAGGTTTTGAAGTGCGCGACGTTCACCCGACGCATTATGGCCGCATCTGTCCGATTGAAACGCCGGAAGGTCCGAATATCGGACTGATCAATTCGCTGGCGACCTATGCGCGGGTCAACAAATACGGCTTCATCGAAAGTCCCTACCGCCGGGTCAAGGACGGCAAGGTGACGAACGAAGTCATCTACCAGTCGGCGATGGAAGAGGCGAAGTATGTGATTGCGCAGGCGAATGTACCGCTGGACGCCCGCGGCCGGTTCATCGACGACCTGATTACATGCCGCAAGGGCGGCGACGTGCTGCCGATGCCGGCCGACCGCGTCGAATTCATGGACGTGTCGCCACGGCAAATTGTGTCGGTGGCGGCGGCGTTGATTCCGTTCCTTGAGAACGACGACGCCAACCGCGCGCTGATGGGATCGAACATGCAACGGCAAGCCGTGCCGTTGCTCGAGTCGGAAGCCCCGTTCGTGGGGACGGGACTTGAGGGCGTTGTTGCGCGGGATTCCGGTGCTGCGATTGCGGCCAAACGCAGCGGCGTCGTCGATCAGGTTGATGCGACACGTATTGTTGTTCGCGCAACGGATGATACGGATTCAACAAAGTCGGGCGTCGATATTTTCCGCTTGCAGAAGTTTCAACGCTCGAACCAGTCCACGTGCATCACTCAGCGACCGCTGGTGAAGGTGGGCGACAAGGTTCAAGCCGGGGACATTGTTGCCGACGGTCCGTCGACGGATTTGGGTGAATTGGCCCTTGGGCGAAACGTCCTCGTCGCGTTCATGCCGTGGAATGGCTACAACTTTGAAGACTCGATTTTGATCTCGGAGCGCATTGTTCGCGATGACGTCTTTACCTCGATCCATATCGAGGAATTCGAGACCATGGCGCGCGATACCAAGCTTGGGCCTGAAGAAATTACGCGCGACATTCCCAACGTTGGCGAAGAGGCTCTGAAAAACCTCGATGAAGCCGGGATTGTCTATATCGGCGCCGAGATGAGCCCGGGCGACATTCTGGTTGGCAAGATTACGCCGAAGGGCGAGTCGCCCATGACGCCCGAAGAAAAACTGCTGCGCGCCATTTTCGGCGAAAAGGCCTCGGACGTTCGCGACACGAGTTTGCGGTTACCGCCAGGTGCGTCTGGTACCGTTGTCGAAGTCCGGGTGTTCAATCGCCATGGCATCGACAAAGACCAGCGGGCGCTTGCGATCGAGCGCGAAGAAATTGAACGCTTCGCCAAAGACCGCGACGACGAACTCGCGATCCTGGAGCGTAATATCTATGCGCGTCTGGAAGAGCTGCTTTTGCATAAGCAAATCTCTACGGGGCCCAAGGGTATTGCACCGGACTCCAAAGTGAATCCGGTTATGCTGGAATCGATGCCAAAGGCGCATTGGTGGCAGCTGGGCTTGCGCAGTGAAAAGGCGCAAAGTGAAGTCGAGTCGCTGAAAAAATTGTACGACGACGCCAAGAACCGGCTGGAAGCGCGGTTCGCCGACAAGGTCGACAAGCTCCGCCGTGGCGATGAGTTGCCACCCGGCGTGATGAAAATGGTCAAGGTGTTTGTGGCAGTGAAGCGCAAGCTTCAGCCCGGTGACAAAATGGCCGGGCGGCATGGAAACAAGGGTGTGATCTCGAAGATCGTACCGATTGAGGACATGCCGCATCTGGAGGATGGAACGCCGGTCGATATCGTGCTCAATCCGCTGGGTGTGCCAAGCCGCATGAACGTTGGGCAGATTCTTGAAACCCATCTGGGCTGGGCCTGTCATGGGCTGGGCCGTCAAATCGGTGACATGATAACGAAGTACAATCGCGATGGAAAAGCCGATCCGCTGCGCCGGCACCTGAAGTCCATTTTTGGACAGGACGGTAATCTGGGCGAGCTTAATGATGAGCAGCTTGTCGAGATCGCCGGCGGCATGGGTCACGGTATTCACATCGCAACGCCTGTGTTCGACGGTGCGCATGAAGCCGATATCAACAAGTTGCTTGAGCTCGCGGGCATGAACGTGTCGGGGCAGGTGACATTGTACGATGGCCGGTCAGGTGAACCGTTCAAGCGGCAGGTGACTGTTGGCTACATCTATATGCTGAAGCTGCACCATTTGGTGGACGACAAGATCCATGCCCGTTCGATTGGGCCTTACAGCCTGGTCACGCAGCAGCCGTTGGGTGGTAAAGCCCAATTCGGCGGTCAGCGGTTCGGAGAAATGGAAGTGTGGGCGCTTGAAGCCTATGGAGCTGCCTACACGTTGCAGGAAATTCTTACCGTGAAGTCCGACGACGTCGCGGGACGAACAAAAGTTTACGAAGCCATTGTGCGCGGTGATGAAAATTTTGAAGCCGGTATTCCCGAGAGTTTCAACGTTTTGATCAAGGAAATGCGCTCCCTCAGCCTCAATGTCGAACTTGTGACGGAGTCGGAATCGTGAATTCCAGCTCCATCACAGTAGCGATTTAAGGAGAATTGAACTCCATGAATCAAGAAGTCCTGAACGTCTTTAATCCTATTGCGGCTCCCCCGACGTTCGACCGCATCCGAATCGCGCTTGCGAGTCCGGAAAAAATCCAATCTTGGTCGTACGGCGAAATCAAGAAGCCGGAAACTATCAACTATCGTACGTTCAAACCCGAACGTGACGGTTTGTTCTGCGCGCGCATTTTTGGTCCGATCAAGGATTACGAGTGCCTGTGCGGCAAATACAAGCGCATGAAGTATCGCGGCATCGTCTGCGAGAAGTGCGGCGTGGAAGTTACGTTGTCGAAAGTGCGCCGCGAGCGCATGGGGCATATCGAACTTGCGTCGCCAGTGGCCCATATCTGGTTCATGAAGTCGTTGCCGTCGCGCATCGGCATGCTTTTGGACATGACGCTGAAGGATCTGGAGCGGGTTCTGTATTTCGAAGGCTATATGGTCGTCGAGCCTGGCCTGACGCCCATGAAAGAGCGGACAATTCTTTCGGAGGACGAGTTCCTCAGAGCGCAAGAAGAGTACGGCGAGGACAGTTTCACGGCGCATATCGGCGCGGAGGCTATTCGCGAACTGTTGATGCGGCTTGATTTGCCTGCCTTGAAAATTTCGTTGCGCGAAGAAATTGCAACGACTGAGTCCGAGCTAAAACCCAAGAAACTTGTGAAGCGGTTGAAGCTGGTTGAAGCGTTGATGGAGTCGGGCAATCGTCCTGAATGGATGATCTTGACCGTCGTGCCTGTCATTCCGCCGGAACTGCGTCCGCTGGTGCCGCTGGATGGCGGGCGTTTTGCGACGTCGGATTTGAATGACCTTTACCGTCGCGTGATCAATCGCAACAACCGGTTGAAGCGGTTGATGGAACTTCGGGCACCGGACATCATCATACGCAACGAAAAGCGGATGCTGCAGGAGTCCGTCGATGCGTTGTTCGACAACGGACGGCGTGGGCGGGTGATCACGGGTGCGAACAAGCGGCCGTTGAAGTCGCTTGCCGATATGTTGAAGGGCAAGCAAGGCCGGTTCCGGCAAAACCTTTTGGGCAAGCGCGTCGACTATTCCGGCCGGTCGGTCATTGTTGTCGGTCCCGAGCTCAAGCTGCATCAGTGCGGGCTGCCGAAGAAGATGGCGCTCGAGCTGTTCAAGCCGTTCATCTACAACCGGCTTGAGGCGAAGGGACTGTCTGCGACCGTCAAGCAATCCAAGAAAATGGTCGAGAAAGAGCGTCCTGAAGTTTGGGACATTCTGGCCGAGGTTATTCGCGAGCATCCAGTACTTCTCAATCGGGCGCCGACGTTGCACCGCTTGGGCATTCAGGCTTTCGAACCGGTGCTGATTGAAGGCAAAGCCATTCAATTGCATCCTCTTGTTTGCACGGCGTTCAACGCGGACTTTGACGGCGATCAAATGGCCGTCCACATTCCGTTGTCGCTTGAAGCCCAGCTTGAAGCGCGCGTACTGATGATGTCGACGAACAACATCTTGAGCCCTGCAAACGGCAAGCCGATTATCGTGCCCAGCCAAGATATCGTTTTGGGTATTTACTATTGTTCGTTGGACCGAGACGGCGAACCCGGTGAAGGCAAAGCCTTTGTTGGTATGGGTGAGATCGAGCACGCACTGGCACAGGGTGTGCTGACGCTGCATTCGAAGATCAAGGCGCGCTACAAGACCGTTGATGCCAATAACAAACCGGTCACGGTCCGGGTAGACACGACGCCTGGCCGCTTGATGATCGCCGAGTTGCTGCCGCGTAATCCTAATGTGCCTTATTCGATGGTCAATCGCGTGATGCGCAAGGCGGAAGTCAGTGCGTTGATCGACCTGGTCTATCGCCACTGCGGGCAGAAAGAGACCGTGCTGTTTGCTGACGCTATAATGGCGTTAGGGTTCCGTGAGGCCTACAAGGCCGGCATCTCGTTCGGCAAGGACGACATGGTCGTGCCGCGCACCAAAGAGCGGATGGTTGAAGAAACCCGCAAGCAAATGAAGGACTACGAGAAGCAGTATCAAGACGGCTTCATCACGGAAGGCGAAAAGTACAACAAGGTTGTCGATGCCTGGTCGAAGTGTACGGACCGGGTTGCCGAAGAAATGATGCGTGAGATTTCCGCGGTGCAGCTTGATCCCGTGACCAAGCGCGTCAAGGAGGTCAACTCGATCTACATGATGTCGCATTCCGGCGCGCGTGGGTCGCCGACTCAAATGAAGCAACTTGCCGGTATGCGCGGCTTGATGACAAAGCCGTCGGGCGAGATCATTGAAACGCCAATCATCTCGAACTTCAAAGAGGGGTTGACGGTTCTTGAGTATTTCAACTCAACCCATGGCGCGCGCAAAGGTCTGGCCGATACCGCGTTAAAGACTGCGAATAGCGGTTATCTAACCCGGCGTCTGGTTGACGTGGCGCAAGACTGCATCATTACGCAGGATGATTGCGGGACGAAGCTGGGCATTACAGTTGCTGCTGTTCTTGATGGCGGTAACGTCGTGGCGACGTTGAGTGAACGGACTTTGGGCCGCACAGCTGCCGAGGACGTGAAGGATCCGGCGACAAACAAAACGCTGGTGAGACGCGGCGAAGAAATTACCGAAGACAAAGCCGAATTACTGGAAGCAGCACAGGTTCCAAAAGTGCGTATCCGTTCGGTTCTCACCTGTGATCTGAAGTCGGGGGTGTGCGCGAAGTGTTACGGACGCGATCTGGCTCGCGGTACGCCGGTCAACCAGGGTGAAGCGGTCGGCGTTATTGCGGCACAGTCAATTGGAGAGCCTGGAACGCAGCTGACGATGCGTACGTTCCACATTGGTGGTGCGGCGCAGGTGGCCGAGCAGTCGTTCGTTGATGCCAGCCATGACGGCAAGGTCAAGATCGTCAATCGTAATGTGGTGAAGGACTCCAGCGGGTTGTTCCGCGTGATGGGCCGCAACAGCCAGATTGTTATTCTCGATGACAACGGTCAGGAACGCGGCAGTTTCAAAGTGCCATTTGGTGCGCATTTGAAATTTGACGAGGGCCAAGAGGTCAAACGCGGGCAGCGTCTGATCGAATGGGATCCGTACACCATTCCGATTTTGACCGAACGTGCCGGCTTTGTGAAATATGAAGATCTGGTCGAAGGGCTGAGCCTGAAGGAATTGACCGACGAGTCCACGGGCATTTCCAGCAAGGTCGTTCTCGATTGGCGTTCGAGTGCACGCGGCAATGATTTGCGGCCTGCGATTTCGATCCGCGACAAGAAGGGTGAGGTCATCAAAGTCTCGGGCAAGTCCGAGGCGCGGTATTTGCTGGCAGTTGATGCCATTCTGTCGTCCGATGATGGAGCCGAAGTCCGGGAAGGCGACGTTATTGCGCGTATTTCGACCGAAGGCGCCAAGACGCGCGACATCACCGGCGGTCTGCCGCGGGTGGCTGAATTGTTCGAAGCCCGTAAGCCCAAGGATCATGCCATTATCGCAGAAGCAGATGGCTGGATCGAGTTCGGCAAGGACTACAAGAACAAACGTCGCGTAGTGCTGAAGCCGAAGAATGACAAGCATGACCCGATTGAGTATTTGATTCCCAAGGGCAAGCACATTGCCGTGCAGGAAGGTGACTTCGTCGAAAAGGGCGATTTCATCATGGACGGCAATCCTGCCCCGCACGACATTCTGCGCATTAAGGGTGTCGAGGCGTTGGCGGCCTATCTCGTGAACGAAATTCAAGAAGTCTATCGTCTGCAGGGCGTGAAAATTAACGACAAGCACATTGAAGTCATCGTGCGTCAGATGCTCCAGAAGGTGGAGATTGAGGACGGCGGAGAAACAACGCTTGTTCAGGGCGAGCAGCTTGATTTCATCGAGTTCGAGGAAATCAACGCCAAGGCGAAGCTTGAGGGACTGAAGTTGGCGGTTGGGAAGCCTGTTCTGTTGGGCATCACCAAGGCCTCGTTGCAGACAAGGTCGTTTATTTCGGCGGCTTCATTCCAGGAAACGACCCGCGTTTTGACCGAGGCTGCCGTGAGCGGAAAGGTAGATACGCTGGATGGCTTGAAGGAGAACGTCATCGTTGGGCGCCTGATACCGGCTGGAACGGGTGGCATGATGACGCGGATGAAGCAAATTGCAGCGGATCGCGACAAGGCCATCCTTGATGCCAGACAGGCTGCGAATGCAGCCGTTGTTGCTTTGCCGCCTGCAAATCCAACTTCCGACGCGGCCGAATAACGATAATGGTGAGAGCCGGGCGTATGTCCCGGCCCTCACTTGAGTGCCTGAATGTCTCAGGTGGGTGACTGGTCTCAAAACTCAGTGAATCCCGGTTGACGTAATATCATTGCGCGCGTACAAGGCGCGCTCATTCGACGGCAGGCTGTAGGGAAGACTAACCCTAAACGCACCGCGCAAGTCCTATGAGTCAGGTTTGAACGCAAGACCCACCGGCCCTCCGGGCGGTCCTCTGCAAATCAGAACCAAGCGCTGCGGGGAGATGGGCACGGCCCCTCGCGAGCGCTTTGAGGCGTTGTTTGTTGCCGTGCGCGAATTGAGAAGAAGTGAAACGCTAACAGCATGCCGACGATCAACCAGCTGATCCGCAAACCGCGAAACCCCAAAGCGCGTCGCACGAAAACGCCTGCGTTGCAGGCCTCGCCGCAAAAGCGTGGCGTTTGTACGCGCGTTTATACGACGACACCAAAGAAGCCGAACTCGGCGCTTCGCAAGGTGGCGCGCGTGCGTCTGACAAACCAGCAGGAAGTGATCAGCTATATTCCCGGCGAAGGCCACAATCTTCAGGAGCACTCCGTGGTGCTCATTCGTGGCGGCCGTGTGAAGGACTTGCCTGGCGTTCGCTATCACATTCTTCGGGGTGTGCTCGATACGCAAGGCGTCAAGGATCGCAAACAGTCGCGGTCGCTCTATGGCGCCAAACGGCCGAAATAAGGAGATCGCCCCATGTCACGCCGCCGCCGCCCACAAAAGCGCGAAATTCTTCCCGATGCAAAATTCGGTGATCTGATCATTGCGAAATTTATGAACTGCCTGATGTATGACGGCAAGAAGTCCTCGGCCGAGCACATTGTTTATGGTGCCTTGGCGACGATCGAACAACGCGCCAAAGCCGATCCGCTCAAGCTGTTCCATGCCGCGCTTGAAAATGTTGCGCCGGCGATCGAGGTGCGATCACGCCGCGTCGGTGGTGCAACGTATCAAGTGCCGGTCGAAGTGCGCACCGAACGCCGTCAGGCTTTGGCCATTCGCTGGATCATCAATGCGTCGCGTGGACGTAACGAACAAACCATGGAGCAGCGTCTCTCGGGAGAGTTGCTCGATGCATCGAACAACCGTGGAACGGCTGTGAAGAAGCGTGAAGACACACACAAGATGGCAGAGGCCAACCGGGCCTTCTCGCATTATCGCTGGTAAAGAATAAAAGAGTTTCGGACAAATATTATGGCGCGTACGACCCCACTCGAGAAATACCGCAACATCGGCATTGCCGCGCATATCGACGCCGGCAAAACGACGACGACGGAGCGTATTCTCTATTACACGGGCAAGAGCCATAAGATCGGTGAGGTGCACGACGGCGCCGCGACCATGGATTTCATGGAGCAGGAGCAGGAACGCGGCATTACGATCACCTCTGCGGCGACCACAGCCTATTGGAAAGACTACCGGGTCAACATCATCGACACGCCCGGCCACGTCGATTTCACTATCGAAGTGGAACGCTCGATGCGCGTGCTTGACGGCGCGGTTGCGGTATTCGATTCGGTTGCCGGTGTTGAGCCGCAATCGGAAACGGTATGGCGTCAGGCCGACAAGTATCACGTGCCGCGCATTTGCTTCGTCAACAAAATGGACCGCACAGGCGCCGATTTTTATCGCTGCGTGCAAATGATGATAGATCGTCTGGGCTGCAAGCCTTGCGTGATCCAATTGCCCTACGGCGCCGAAGCCGATTTCAAGGGCATCATCGACCTCATTGAGATGAAGGCAATCGTCTGGACGGACGAGAAGCTCGGCGCGAACTACGATGTCAGCGAAATTCCGGCTGAACTCAAAGCCAAGGCCGCCGAGTGGCGTCACAAGATGGTCGAGATGGCCGTCGAGCTCGACGACGAGGTGATGCAAGCTTATCTGGACGGCAAAGAGCCGGATTCGGCTACGTTGAAACGCTTGATCCGCAAGGGCGCGATCGGGTTCGTTTTTGTGCCCGTGACCTGCGGCGCTGCGTTCAAGAACAAGGGCGTTCAGACGCTGCTGGATGCGGTGGTTGATTTTCTGCCGTCGCCACTCGACGTGCCGCCGATCAAAGGCATCAAGCCTGGCAAGGTTGAAGAGATTGTCGAGCGCAAAGCGGACGACAACGCGCCGCTGTCGTTGCTGGCGTTCAAGATTATGGACGACACGTTTGTTGGTTCGATCACATTTTGCCGGATCTATTCGGGCAAGCTCGAAAGTGGGACAACGCTTTTGAACTCGTCGCGCGACCGTAAAGAGCGCGTAGGACGCATGTTGCTGATGCATGCGAACAGCCGCGAAGACGTCAAGGAAGCAGTGGCGGGCGACATCGTAGCGTTGGCCGCTCTCAAAGAGACGCGGACGGGTGATACGCTATGCGATCCGCAGCATCCGGTCATCTTGGAGAAAATGGAATTTCCAGAGCCGGTCATTTCAGTGGCCATCGAACCCAAGACCAAGGCTGACCAGGAAAAACTTGGCGTTGCGTTGGCGCGTCTGGCGCAGGAAGATCCGTCTTTCCGGGTCTCGGTCGATCAAGAGTCGGGCCAAACAATTTTGCGGGGCATGGGCGAACTGCATCTCGACATTAAAGTCGATATCCTTCGCCGCACCTACAAGGTTGATGCCAATATCGGCGCGCCACAGGTTGCTTATCGCGAAACGCTGACCAGGGCCGTGGAAATCGACTACACGCATAAAAAGCAGACGGGTGGTTCGGGGCAGTTCGCGCGGGTCAAAATCCAGTTTGAGCCGCTTGCGGCAGGTTCGGGTTTCATTTTCGAGAACGATGTCGTCGGCGGCTCGGTTCCCCGTGAATATGTGCCGGGCGTTGAGAAGGGCCTGAATGCTTCGCGCGATAACGGCGTGCTGGCGGGCTATCCGCTGATCGATTTCAAGGCAACGCTGGTTGATGGCGCGTTCCACGAAGTCGACTCGAACGTCCTGACGTTTGAAATCGCTGCCCGTGCGGCGTTCCGTGAGTTGAAGGAACGAAAGGCCGTGAAGTTGCTTGAGCCCATCATGAAGGTCGAGGTGGTGACGCCCGACGACTTTATGGGCGGCGTGATAGGCGACTTGAATTCGCGTCGTGGACAAGTGCAGGGGACAGATCAGCGCGGCAACGCGCAGGTCATCACCGCGATGGTCCCGCTCGCCAACATGTTTGGTTATGTCAATAATTTGCGGTCGATGAGCCAGGGTCGCGCAAGCTACTCCATGGAATTCGATCACTACGAAGATGTGCCTCGTGCGATTGCTGATGAAGTGATCGCGAAATTCGCCTAACGCAACCTTAAGACCCTAAGCTTCCGGAGAGACAGACCATGGGCAAAGCAAAATTTGAGCGGAACAAGCCGCACTGCAATATCGGAACGATCGGTCACGTTGACCACGGGAAGACATCGCTGACGGCTGCGATCACG
>JAWXBO010000209.1:0-9769 GCA_034440175.1 Alphaproteobacteria bacterium | reverse complement strand
CCGCTTGCGGGGGAAATCCCTGCGCCGACCGGAGCTTTAGCGTAGGTGGGCTGAAGGGGATGGGGGTTCGACTCTCACTCTCGAGTCAATTCTATGGGCCACAGTTAAGGAGCTCGGATAACCTCAGCGGCCCGCTTGGGCGTAGAACCGCTGCGCCCCTTCATGCAAGGGCAGTGGCAAATTCTCAGCCGCGCCTTTGGGGTCGAGCGTAAGTGCAAACTTGCCCCGGCGCCGCAACTCCGCACGATTGGCCGGGTTCCATAGCGATCTCAATATTTGACTGATTGTGGCCGCCGGTTGCGAACGGTTCACAACCCAAACGCTTGCAAGGCTCAACGTCGCAACAGGTTTCGAACCGCGATAGGTGTCACCGGGTATGACAACTTTCCCATACATTGCAGATTTTCGCGCCAGCGACGCGATTGCCTTCGCCTCCAAACCGGCAAGCCGCGCCTGCCCGCGCCGGATCAAATGATCGACGGTAGGGATCGGCGCCACGCCTATGACAAAAAACGCGTCCAGTCTGCCGCTGCGAATCTCGTCCGCCGCCATGTCGGCCGTGATCATCTTGAGGCGCAAGCGGTATGGCCTTAATCCGGCCGCCGTCAACACCGCGCGAACGCTGTAGTCAGTTGCAGAATTGGAAACATCAATAGCGATCCGCTTGCCGGACAGATCCTTCAGCCGTTTAATCTGCGAACGCGTCGAGACAACCAGATGCAGGGTCTCGTCATGTAATCGTGCGATCGCGCGCAAGTTCTTCATTGCGCCGCCTTTGAATGGACCCAGGCCGTTTAAAGCCGCCTGCGCGATATCGCCCTGCACAATCGCCGACTGCACACCGCCGCGCTCGACGTTGGCGGCGTTAGCAACCGAACCACCAGACGAGCGCGTGGTGGCGATCAATCCTTTTGGACCGCACACGCCTTTGATATCGCACCGTGCCAAACCAGGAGGATGGCTGACGATAAAAGCGATGGCATCGCCCGCCTGAAGATACGACCCCGATACCGGGCCTGTCGCAATCTGAAACGAAATCCGCCCGGATTCAGGCGGAACCTGCGCCAACAGCGGCGCTGCCGCAAACCATCCGGCCATCACAGCCAGTCCAGCCAGTGGCCAACGCTCGAACAATGTCCTGGATGTCACCCTCATCGAATCTCTTATAGGCCTCACATCAGATGCCGGAAAGCGGCGTTAACTCTCGATTATGCTTAAACATTTGTTATGCGCTTTCGGGCGAAATTAGAGCCGTCTCAAACATGGGCTGACCTGTCTCAAACCAGATGGGCAGCCACTCAGCTTTTGTAAGGATATTTCCGATGGGTCTCTTGTCTAGTCGCGGCCTGCTTCGTTCAGCGAGCAGAATCGCCATCATCGCCGCAACGGGAGCCTTATCGGCCTGCAGCGGCGCCAGTATTTTTTCAAGCAGCAATGCCGCAGCCACGCGCAACCTCGTTCAACCCGATAACCAGGATATCGTCGGCGGCGCCGCCTATTGGGGGGCGAAATACGACGCAAATCGCAACGATATCGCCGCCGCTGTAAGTTTTGCCAAGAGCCTGCGAATGATGGGCGGTGCCAAACAAGCCGTCACCCTCCTCAAAGACGTCGTGATGAAAGCTCCCGACGACCCAAGGGTGCTGTCGGAATATGGCAAAGCTTTGACCGCTGTGGGGCGCTCAAAAGACGCCCTCCCATTTTTATCCCGCGCCGTCCAGTTAAGTGGCAAGGATTGGACAGCATATTCGGCTTATGGCGTCGCCCTCGATCAGACCGGCGATCACGCCGCCGCTCGCGATCTTTACCAGACCGCTTTGACGATCTCACCCAATAACCCGGCAATCGAAAGCAACATAGCCATGTCCTATGTGTTGGATGGCCACATTGCTCAAGGCGAAGCGATCATGCGCAAACTTGTCGCCCGCGCCGACGCCACCGCACAGATGCGTCAAAATCTCGCGATGGTGGCGACCCTCAAGGGCAACAAATCTGAAGCCGAAACCCTGACCCGTGAAGACCTGACGCCTGCCGACGCCAACAACAACTTGGCAGTTCTGCGCCAGTTCAGCGCCGGCAACACCAAGCCGCCGGCCAGTGCGCCCGCAACATTGGCACCAGTGGCACCGGCAATTTCCGCACCGTCAAACGCGCCCGCCCCTGTCGCCAGGAAGAAACTGCCACCGCCATTGCCTGTGCCGCAGACGCCTAAATATCAAGGCGTAAAGCCGGTCAATGACGTGGCGCCAAGCGAAACACCTAAACCGCAACAACAATCAGTCGCTCCGACAAACCTAGTTCCTGTGGCCGCTAAGGCAAAAGCGCCGCGTGCGCCCGCAACAATGGCGCCGATCCCCGATGATGAAATAACGACGCCACCATCTTCTGCAAAGGAAGCAACCAACCCACCCACCCCTTTGCGTCAATCTTTGGAAAGCACCGGCGCCACGTCATCAATCGCGGTCGCAACCGCTGCTCAATAAGACTTGATCCCTCAAATTAAAAAGCCGCGTTCTTGGCGAACGCGGCTTTTTTGTATCCAAATGTGAAGCCCGTTACAGCTTCATGATCTTGATCGCCGCCGGCCCCAGAATAATTGCAAACAAGGCTGGCAGGAAGAACACAATCATCGGCACGGTCAACTTCGCCGGCAACGACGCCGCCTTCTTTTCGGCTTCCATCATCCGCATTTCACGGTTTTCAAGCGCCATCACCCGCAATGCCGTGCCCAGAGGCGTACCATAGCGTTCAGCTTGAATAAGCGACGTACATACCGCCCGGACACCGGGATGCGAACAGCGTTTACCCAGATTTTCATAGGCCTGGCGCCGGTCCGGCAAGTATGACAATTCGGCCGTGGTCAGCGCAAATTCTTCCGCCAATTCAACCGACTGGCTGCCGATCTCCGACGCGACTTTGTTAAATCCGGCCTCGACCGACATGCCCGACTCCACACAGATCAGCAACAAGTCCAGCGCATCAGGAAACGCCTTCATGATCGAGTTCATGCGCTTGTCGATAACGTTCTGCACATAAAGGTCGGGCAAATAGAACCCAACCGCCCCAGCCCCAAATGCAATGCCGATTTTTCCCGTCGGTGGCAAACTATACTTCGACATCCAGAACAAATAGACGATCGTGCTCGAGAACACGATAAACGGCAGCACGAACCGGAAGAACATGAACGTATAGATTGCGGACTGGCCGCGAAACCCGGCACGTGCCAGCTTCGCTTTCGAGTTGGCCGACTCCAGTATATTGCGAAGATTGAGCTTCTCAATCGTTGACTTCATAAAGCCGCCAGGCGTCGTGCGCAGCTGGCCTTTCTTCCCCAGCGCCTCGCGCTGCATCCGCCGCAACTCTTCCCGCCGCAGTGCCACGCTCTTCAACCGCGCATTCAACCTGTCCCCGGCCAGCAGCGGATAAGTCAGGGTCACAATAGTAGCAAACGTGGCGATCGCCGCCATCACGGTAATCACCAGCTCACGGTTGAACAGCAAATCGATATAACTCATCATGGCGCCGCTCTCCCGTTCAGAATTTGAAATTGATCATCTTCTTCATGACGAAGATGCCGACACCCATCCACGTCACGCAGCACAGCAAAAGAAAATTGCCGAACCGCTCCGTGAACAACAACGCGATATAGTCCGGCGTCGTCAGATAAACCAACGTCATCACGATCAGAGGCAGCGAACCGATAATCCCCGCCGACGCCTTCGCTTCCGACGACAGCGCCTGAATTTTACCTTGCAGCCGCTTGCGGTCGCGCAACACACCCGAGAGGTTGCCCAGCGCCTCCGACAAATTACCGCCCGTCTTCTGTTGGATCGTCAAAACGATTTGGAAAAAGTTGACTTCCGCGACAGGCATGCGCTCGTACATGCGCTTCAAGCCGTCTTCCAGCGTCACACCGACTTTCAGCCCTTCGACGATGTTTTTGAATTCCGGCGCCACAGGTTCAGAAGATTCGTGCGCAATGATCTTCAAGCATTCGTTCAGCGGCAGTCCTGATTTAACGCCGCGCACGATGACGTCAATCGCGTTCGCAAACTCTTTGAGGAACGACTTCTTGCGGCGATTGATCGAAAACCCCAGAAACCAGCGTGGCAAGCCTGCGCCAGCCGCAAAACCAATTCCCAACGCGACGTACCATTCGTAACCCATGACAAAAAACAGCAAAACCGCCGCCACGCCCAAGCCTGCAGTGATGATCAGGAACTTCTTGGCGTCAATTCCCCAATCCGCCTGCTGAAGCAGCGCCGCCAATGTCGGGCGCGTGTTCTCCTGAGTTTTCTTGCGCTCAATTTCCTTTAACGTGTCTTGAACTTGACGGCGCCGCTTTGCCGTCGACTCTCCAACCGAATCGGCAATCTTTCCGGCAACCCTTCCGGTGGTGCCCCGCGACACCGCGGCAACGCGCTTGTTCGCTTTGCCGGCATCGCCGCCTGCAGCAACAAAGGCCCAGGCCACGCCCGCAACGGCAAGCGCCGCTGTAAATGCAATAGCAACGACGATCAGGGACGATTGATCCATAGCGGCGCAAAGGAGCCGTTAGGCCCCACCTCCTTATGTGGCAGCGGCCGCTTCGAGTGCATCGAGCAGCTCTGTCTCACGATTGTAATAACGGGCGCGTTCCCAAAAAGCCGGCCGCGAAATACCCGTCGACATGTGACGCCCTTTCACGCGGCCGGTTTCGTCTTCTCCGGTAATTTCATAGACAAACAGGTCTTGCGTAATGATGACGTCGCCTTCCAGCCCGATCACCTCGGTGATGTGCGTGATGCGCCGCGATCCGTCGCGCAAGCGCGCCGCCTGCACAATCACGTCGATGGAACCCACCACCATTTCCCGGATGGTCTTCGACGGCAGGCTGTATCCGCCCATGGTGATCATCGATTCGATACGCTGCAAGGCTTCGCGCGGGCTATTGGCGTGCAGCGTCCCCATCGAGCCATCATGTCCCGTATTCATGGCCTGCAGCAGATCGAAGGCTTCTGGTCCGCGCACCTCGCCAACGATAATGCGTTCCGGGCGCATACGCAGACAGTTCTTCACCAGATCGCGCATGGTGATTTCGCCCGTGCCCTCAAGATTGGGCGGGCGCGTTTCCAGCCGCACCACATGCGGCTGCTGCAGCTGAAGCTCGGCCGCATCTTCGCAGGTGACCACGCGCTCATCCAGATCGATGAACCCGGTCATGCAGTTCAACAGCGTCGTCTTGCCCGAACCTGTACCGCCAGAAATCAGCACATTGCAGCGCACGTTGCCGATAATACCCAGCACGATCGCCCCTTCGGGCGAGATCGAACCAAACCGTTGAAGATCGCTCATCTTCAACTTGTCTTTCTTGAACTTTCGAATTGTCAGTGTCGGCCCATCGATGGCGAGCGGCGGCGCGATCACGTTAACGCGGCTGCCGTCGGGCAAGCGCGCGTCGCATATTGGCGAAGATTCATCGACGCGCCGGCCGATCTGGCTCACAATGCGCTGACAGATGTTCATCAGCTGCGCATTGTCGCGGAACCGGATGTTCGTCAGCTGCACCTTGCCGGCCACCTCGATGAACACGCGCTCGGCCCCATTGACCATGATATCGGCGATGTCGTCCCGCGCCAGCAAAGGCTCAAGCGGGCCGTAGCCCAGAACGTCATTGCAAATGTCCTGCAGCAGCTGTTCCTGCTCGGCAATCGACATCACAACGTTTTTGATTGAAATGATTTCGTTGACGATGTCGCGGATTTCTTCCCGCGCCGACGCCGCATCGAGCTGCGCCAGCTGCGCCAGATCGATCGTATCGATCAGCGCGTTGAAGATCGTCGTTTTGATTTCGTAGTATTGGTCAGACCTGGAATCGACCACAATCGGTGGCGGTGGCGCTTCGGCCCCCTTACCAGCCTGCTTCATGGCTGGTGGTGGCGGCGGTGGCGCAGCCGACTTGGCCCGCTCGTGCGGCGCCGCGTCGTTCCCGGTTGGTCGCTTTCCGAACATCTCGCGTTAGGCCTTCTTCCGCCTTAGGAAGTCGAAGCTCAGCTTGTGAGAAGCCTTCGCGTCCGCACGGGGTTCTCGCCCCGTCAGACGTTGGGCCAATGCCCGAAACCCTTGCGCCGCGCGCGATTGCGGATTGAGCTCACCTACCGTTTGCCCGTTGTTGCTGGCCGTTGCAAAGGTCTGCGGATCGAACGGCAGAATAAGCACCGGCTCAGCCCCCATGGCTTCGGCAAAGTCCTTGACCGGAATTTCCGGCCGTCGTGGAATGCCCACTTGATTGAGCACAAACTTCAGCGGCTTGTCGTTAGGCCGTGCCTGGTTGAGCAAATCATAGATATTCTTGCCATTGCGCAAGCTCGCCAGGTCTGGCGTTGCCGTCACAATAATCTCGTCTGCCGTCGTCAGGACTTGCTTCACCCAAGGTGTCCACACATGGGGAACATCGACGATCACGCAGGGCGCCACTTGACGAACCGCGTCGAGTACACTTTCCACCGCTTCCGTGGTAAACTGACCTTCGCGGTCAAGGGCTGCCGCCGAAATGAACAGATTGAGCCTGCTGCTGTGTTTGATCAGCAAGCGATCCAGCAGCACATCGTCAAGCCGCTCCGGGCTTGCCAGCGCTTCCGACACCCCTTGCGCGGCATCTTGATTGAAATCCAGCCCTGTCGTGCCGAAAGAGACGTCAAGATCGACAATCGTCGAAGCAATTTGCAGATCTTCCGCAACAGCCCATGCCGTATTATGCGCAACCGTTGACGACCCGGTACCGCCCCGCGATCCGAAAAAGGCGAATACTTTTCCGATCGGTGAATGCGTCTGCCCGTGATACAGAGCCGCAAGCGCTTCAATAACCTGCAAGGGATTGAGTGGCGCCACCAGATATTCGCTGATGCCCGCGCGGATCATTTCGCGGTACAATGAAATATCGTTTGATCCACCGATGACGATGACCTTCGTCCCCGGATCGCAAACATGCGCAAGCTTCTCAAGGTCAGGTAATATGGCGGGTCCACGTTCGCGCGTTTCGACCATGATAACATTAGGCGTCGAGGAATCCTGGAAATACTCGACCGCGCCAAACATGCCGCCCATGTGTACGGTAAGATGAGCCTTCGCGAGACGACGGTCCTGGCCCGCGCGCTGAATGACATTGCCCGTCTCGGGCGACTCGCAAAACGCGTGGATAGAAATGCGCGGAACCGGACGGTCCTGCATCGCGGCGCCAAACGGAGCGTCCTGCTTATCCGGTATTTTGGACTTGCTCATAAATCGAAGCTCCCCAATTCTTTCACAAATTTCTACACATCACTCAACAGTGGCTATCTTGCCGCTGTCTTGCTCCGACTGTTCCGTCTGGCTCTTCGTTCCTGCCCGATGCTTCTGCAACACGGTGGCCCGGCGCATCGCATCGGCACTGTCTTGTGGACGCGGCTCCGTCAGATCTCTCGGGTCGGAGACAGCAACGGCAAAATTGTGTTGCGTCGCACATCCGAATTCCGGCCACGGCAAATTACGCGGGTTGAAGCCCATATTCTCCGACCAGTCCATCCCACAGTCGGGCGCACTGGCGGCGTATGTCATAAAACTCAAGGTGATCGAAGCATCCCCGTCATTTCCGGCGCCGCGATAGGTCGTCACCCGCACAGTCTTGTGGTCAACGCCACTCTCCGACAACACCCGGTTGATGCGTGCCATCGCACTTTTGGCAGCCCCATGATTGACAGTTCCTGCAGGCATTGAAGCGCTCAAAGCGCCATGTCCCCGCGACTTCCAGTGTTCCGCAAAAGCTCGCACCCGGTCTTCCTCCCCGCGCAGCACGCCTTGAGTGTCGACCTGAACAACCAGCGTTGCAATCTGGGGTTCAACCCTGATCGGAAATCTCGTTTCAGCGCTCACCAGGTTCGCGAAACCATTCTCCGCCGGGCTCGCACAACCCGCAGCGGTTGCTGCAATCATTCCAATACTGGCCAAACGGCAAAGACGGTTCATGACAGTGATCCTAAGCTTCTTGTAGTTGCCAAATCCTTGAACATTTCCACGCGACCTTCTGAAACAGCGTTACTGAAGGGTGAATCCGACTGGCCCTTTGAGCGAGCCGTGTACCGGTTTTCCCCTGCCGTAGACCGCGTTAAGCCGTGACAGCAGAATGGATTCCGCGTCACTCGCGGGAACAAACCCGTCGGTTGGTGAAGCAAAGTCATTGAGCGAGGCTGGATCCACCAGATACGGCGTCACGATCACAACAAGTTCCGTCTCACCCGATTGAAAGTCTCGGCTTTGAAACAGCGCTCCAAGGATGGGAATGTTCTTCAAACCTGGGATTCCGTCAATGTTCTGCTTCATGGATTGCTGTAGCAAACCAGCCATCACCATGCTGCCACCTGAAGGCAACTCAACGGTCGTCTCGGCCCGCCGCACCCGCAGGCCCGGAATAGTGATGCCGTTGGCATCCCCGCCAGTCGATACGAATGCGTTTTCAGAAGTGATCTCCGACACTTCTGTCGAAATACGAAGACTGATCCGCCCTTCCGAAAGCACGATGGGCGTAAAGCCAAGGCCCACCCCAAAAGGCTTGAACTCGATCGTCACATTGCCGTCTCGATCCCGCCCGACAGGCACCGGAAACTCGCCGCCCGCCAGGAACTTCGCCGATTCTCCCGAGACTGCAGTCAAGTTCGGCTCAGCCAACGTGCGGATCATGCCCGTACGCTCAAGCGCCCTGACAACAGCCTCAACAGAGCTTCCACCGCTAAGGCTGCCAAAGCGAAAGGCCTGCGATGTCGAAAGCGCTTGCCCCAGCAATGAAAATGGATTGACGCTCGTAAGGCTTATGGGCACCGATCTGCCGATATCGAACGCAGCACCTATGTTGGTGCCCAGCTGCTTGGACACACTGCGTTGCATTTCCGCGACGCGCACCCGCAGCATCACTTGATCGCCGCCGCGAATACCCACCCGGTTGACGACGGAGTCATTGTTCATCGCTTTGCCGGAGTCGGTGACATAGCGCATGGCGATTTGCCGGGCCGCTTCCGCATCGCCGGCGTTGCGCACCGAGCCATTGATCACCACGCTGTCGTTGATCGTCTCGACGCGCACGTCCGATTCCTTGACGTTACGCTCGATGATCGTCTTGAGCTCGCCCATATCCCGTTCGACACGAATCTCAAGGTTAAGCAACTGTTTGCCGCTGGCCGAGAAAAAGAAGGCGTTCGTCGGACCGGACTTCAGCCCGACCAGATAAATCTGGCGGGGCGAACGTACCACCGCATCGACAACGCCGGGATTGGACACCAGCACATCGCGCGCGTCTTCGGGCAGTTCGACAATCATGCCTTTGCTGATCGCCAGAGTGACGCGATGCGACTGCGGGCCAGACCCGCCCGGGCGAATGCGCAGCTTCTGAATTGGCTCTGCACCTGACGCTGCCGGTGACACGCCATTGGCGGCCACAGGCTGGGCAAGCGCGGCGCTCAACGCCAAAACAATCGCAACACGTAACAATTTCATGGCTTCACCTATCATTCACTGGATGTCGTGGCAGATTTTCCCGGCATTCCGTAGCGCAGGACGGAAATCTCGCCCTCACCTTCGGAATCAAACAGACTTGCGGTCGACTCTTCTGCCGCCGCCGATGGATCGGTTTTCGTAAGCGCGCGCAGCGACAACGACAGGTCGCCCATCGCTTCTGCCAAAGCCAGTATTTCAGCCGAACGCGCACTCAATTCGAGCGTCGCCGTCTTGCCTACAATTGTCTTCGACTCACCTTCTTCTT